>DAOTGZ010000065.1:0-12246 GCA_035447445.1 Spirochaetota bacterium
TTATGACTGTTGGAATAAGTTATATTGTAAAAATATTACTGGTCACCTCTTTTGATTTTGCCGCTCACTCTACTCCGCTTTTTCCAAAATAAGAGTCTTTAATTTCTTCGGCTTATTAGGGTGATGTTTGTATTTACATGATTGCCCTTAACAACTTATGATAAGATGTTTTAATAAAAAAATCTTGGGAGATAAAAATGAAATCGATGATATCTCATGTCGCAATATACGTAAAATACTTAGAAGTTTCACGAGAGTTTTATACTTATTATTTTAATGGTCTAAGTAACGATCTTTATCAAAATACAAAAGGTTTTTCAAGCTATTTTATTCAATTTGAGCAGGGACCTTCGCTTGAGCTGATGCATCATATCGAGCTTGCTAGTCGTGAAGTAGCTGATAAGGTGACAGGTTATAGTCATATAGCTTTTTCCGTTGGAAGCAAAGAGGCTGTAAAAAGTCTTACCAATCAAATTGTGCTGGCTGGTTATAGTCTGTATAGTTCTCCCCGTAGTACCGGGGATGGTTATTTTGAAAGTTGTGTCGCTGACCCTGATGGCAACCGGGTAGAGATTACTCTTTAGTGTTTTGGAAGCGATTTCTGAAAACAGGTTGATCTGGCTTCTTCTTTCAGCCTGTTTTCGAAATTCTTAGCCACCAGGAATAAATTCTAATGGAGGAAGACACCAAAAGTTTGAAAACATCTTTAAATCATCTTCAAACTCAACAATAACGCTGTGAATGGAGGGAGGAAAAAACTTCACGGTTTTATTACCGATATATTCATCAAAAAATTCCATAGCAAGTGATAGCAAATAAGAGAGTGTGTAGCGAAAAAGAATCATCACATCTCTTAATCTGCTGTAAGTAATGAAGGAAAGCCGTATGTGAGTGGATTTATACTCGATTTCACCTGTTTTGCTTCTTTCTTGGTATTTCATGGCTCTATTAATATGCCTAGGTTTCTTAGACATTTTTTTGATATGCATGTCTAAAATAATATTCATCACATCTGAAACGCTCATTCCGTATTTTTCAGCATGATTTTCGATAATTTCCAAGTACTTTAAGTCTACATTAATTGATGTCCTGATTTCATTAGAATTCATAATTATTCTCCTTAGTGGTTTTCATTATATAAGACTGATTTTTATGAATTCTTTTAAAAAAAAATAAAAAATTATGACTTTTCGTAATTCTTAGCCACCAAAATGCCATTTTTTGTATAAATTGAGCTTTTAATTCGGTTTTGTGTTTATTTTTTTGTAGCGACGAAAAAAAAGAATACATGATAGTCAGAGAACATCGTTCATTTTATCAATGAGCTTAATAAGAAGTTCAGCGTCTTCTTCACCAAGAGCCGTAACAAACTCATGGCTCAGTCTAAGGTGATGTAGCGTATGTTCTTCATAAACGGCTTTGCCCTTATCACTTAGTGTTAAGAGCGAAGCTCTTTTGTCATTTGTATCCGTTTGTCTCTTTACCATTTTCAGGCGATCCAACCGGTCTGCCATAATGGTCATGGTGCCGGTGGTAACTCCCAATCTTTCAGAAATTGGTTTCATTCGAGCAGGTCCGCACTCACCAATTTCAGATATAGCGTGACATTGTCGTGGTGTCAGATTCACTTTTCGGGCAACACTCTCTTCCCATTCTGATAGTTTTTCGAAAAAGAGGGTTATTGTTTTATTAAGTTTTGTTACAATGTATTTATTTTCGATCTCTTCCATTATTTCTGTACCTCGATAGTTGTATGATCAATATGAATCAGATCCGAAATTTTATTTTTAAAATAGTTTGCACCTCGCATTTTTTTGTCAGATATGGTTATCATCAATGCTCTGTCGTTCTCGGAATAGCGCCAAAGGTGGATGTCCTTGATTGTAACATCTTTGGATTCAAGGCGTTCTCTTATTTGTGTAAGCTCCTCTTGATAATCTCCAAAATCCAAAAGAACAGAACCAGAATCTTTAATTAAGTGATAAGACCATTTCAGAATAAGAGCTGCTCCTAAAAAACCAGCAGCCGGGTCAAGAAAATCATATCCTGCGTGTTTGCCAAGAAGAAGTGCTCCAATTGCCAGAACCGATGTAAAAGCGTCAGTTATAACGTGAGCAATGGCTCCACTTAAATTTGTATCCTTGTGCTTAATGGATGCAATCTGTTTATCCGAGCTGTGACTGTGCGAATGATGAGAGTGTGCACCTGAAAGAATTACGGCACAGACAAGATTGACAACTAGTCCAATTATTGCGACCATGATTGCCGAATCATAATTAATTTCCTGAGGGTTAATTAGTCTTGCCGCAGATTCGTAAACCATAAAAAAAGCAGTAGCACCAAGAAGCAGGGCATTCGTATACCCTCCAAGAACGCCAATTTTTCCAGTACCAAAAGAGAACGCCTGGTTGTTATGAAGTTTCCGTGACAGAACATAAGCGCCGAGAGTAATAAAAAGTGCAAAGGCATGTGTTCCCATGTGTATGCCGTCGGCTAATAGAGCCATTGATCCGGTTAAAATACCATATGTTATCTCGACGACCATTGTTATTACTGTAATCATCGAAACAATAAAGGTTCGTTTTTCAGCTTTTCTGTTTTTTTGTAAAAATCTGTAATTTGTATTTAGTTCACAGTTTGAATGATTTTTCATTATGCAACCTCGTTTATTATCTTGATAGTCAAGATAATAAATATTGTTTGATAGTCAAGATAAAAATTATATTAATGAATTTCTTCTAAATTTACAAAAAAAAGCATTAATGGGTTGACAAATTGAAAAAATATGATAAAAAGAAAAGTAGAATGAAAGATATTGCTTGGTTAATAATTATTGTAATTCTTGGGTTTTTATTTAAGAGACTATTTTTTTACCAATCAATTCCAATTGATCGGGGGTTCATATAAAATCAAAGGGGAGGTATTGTTATGTCTGCATTAAAAAAGGGTTTATGGGTTTTGTTTTTGTTGTTACCCATTGCATTTTATTCTTGTGAAGATCTATTGGATGAACTTGAAGACACGATTGAAGAAGATGGGGACGGTTTTGAAGGACGTTGGAGTATTCCCGGATCTTTTACAGATAATTACAACGATCTGGAGATTACGGCGGCAGACTCGTCTGGTGTGACAGGAACTTTATCTACTCGTGCGGAAGTGGGATCAGAAATCCATAGTTTTGATGGTACTCTTAGCGGCTCTGTAAGCGGTGACAATATTGACATCACGGCTTCTGGACGTGTAAAGAAAGAGATATCAGGAACATATCAGTATATTGATAATGTTGAATATCACCTTATGCTAACCCTTTCGGGTGATACCCTATCTGGCCAGATGGCAATGACCAAGGCCTCAGGTGTTTCTGTTGGCTCACCATACTATTACAGTATTACATATGAGCGTTGGGATTAGAATATCAATTAATTAAGGTGTTATTCTGTGGGTATCTGTTATAAACAAAAATAGTTGACTCAATATGTTTATAGATAAGAATCGTGCACACCGCTTGTGGTGACTGATTGCGGGCTACTGCTTTGCGTGGATTGTTAGCCAGTTTGCTTGATTACGCGATCTGTGAAATTCTGCCGTTTTGTCTTTTGGTAATCGGCAGACCGGGAATTGGAGCTACATTTGATACGCACAGCCTACAAAAGACTGCCGATTAGCAGAATAGTTTTTTTTATACTTAGCATTGTACTTTTTTTGTTATTGCTAGTATTGTCGTTAAATCGTGGTGGAACTGTTGTTTTTAAAGATCCGGGGCTTGACGCGGCTATAAGATCACATCTAGGCACAATCGAAGAGGGTATATCTCTTGGTCAGCTTAACCGTATAACAACTCTTGACGCATCATCTTATCAGATAAAGGATCTCTCGGGTATAGAAAATCTTCCGCGACTTGAAGTACTTAATCTTGAAAACAACAGTATAACCGACCTTTCACCTCTTTCAAAAATTGATAGCCTTAGGGAGCTTAATCTTCGTAATAATGGTATATTGTCTCTAAAAAAGATCAGATTCTCATCCATAATAGATCTGCCAATTACAAAACTGAGTTTGCGCCATAATGTGGTAAGAAGTGAAGGGGCAGAGCCGAGACGTCTTGAAGATATCTCATTACTGTCAAGTATGAGTTCGCTAAAAGAGCTTGAACTGAGGGATAATCATATAAGTGATTTGTCGCCATTAGTAAATCTCAAGAATCTTGAATATCTAGATTTAAGACAAAATAGAATCAGCGACATTGTTCCGATTGCCAATCTAATTAATCTTAAACATCTTAATCTGCGAGAAAATCATATAAAGTCACTATTGCCAATTAGGAATCTTGTAAACCTGCAGTATCTTAATCTTCACTCCAATAAAAATGCCCGCGACTTTAAAGCCCTTGAAAGCCTTTCTGCTATGCAGGAGCTTGTTATGCGCGATGTCCCTCTTGCAGACGGTGTGAGATACCTTTCGGGTATGAACAATCTTTATCGTGTTAATCTACGCGGTTGCTTAATCGATAAACCGGATATCCTTGTGAGTCTTATGAAGGAGGGGGCTTTGCAGGATAATCATGCACAAGGCATTATCGCAAATATTGATATTCGCGATAATCCACTTTTTGACAGCTCTTCCACAGGCTTAGAAGAGTTAAAATTATTATGGAAAAATATTGATTATCGCCGTCCAAAACAGATCGAATCTGCAGGTATTACCAGACCGGTTTTTTCGCACAAACCTGGTTTTTATACCGATAGTTTTTATCTTTCTCTTAAAGCAAAAAGCACAGACAGAATATACTACACATTAGATGGAGAGCTTCCTAAGCCAGATGAACCAGGCACATTTCTCTATTCAGCTCCTCTACAAATTAAGGATCGTACTGATGAGGATAACTTTTTGTCATTGCTTCATACTTCGTATCCAGATCGAAAAAGGGAACCACTTATTGGAAGTGTTTTTAAAGGAACGATAGTACGCGCTTTAGTTAAAGAACAAAACGGAGCAACAGGCCCTGTTGTTACCAACTCGTATTTTGTTAGCGACGATATTTTAAAACGTTATGGCACACCTGTTATTTCAATAAGTGCCAATAGAGATGATCTTTTTGGTTATGATAAAGGAATTATGGTCGCGGGTAAGATCTATCACGAAAACGAGAAATACTGGAAAACTTTAAATCCGGGTGCATATCATCATACTAGACCCGCAAACTTTGTTCAACGAGGCAATATTCGTTTAAATGTAGGAGGTCTCAAGGTTGAACGTTATCCCGGTGGTAAGGTTGCCTTCAAGATTCCTGTACATGGGATAGGTCTTGATTTTAGTTATTTCAGGGCGCCTGTGCCGCAAATTGTAATTCGCGGCACTAAGAATTATGACGGCTTTCACTACCTTGATAGGAGCTCTACACGAGACATGCTTGTTGTTCGTAGTCGTTATTTGCCAGAAGTTTTACCAGCAGGTGCTACGATAGAATGCGTATGGGAAAGGGAAGTAAGTCTTGAATTTTTCGAAGCCGATGGTAGTATCGCCTTTTCTCAAAGGTTGGGTATGCGGGTGCATGGCGAGTCTTCAAGGTCTCATTTCCAGAAAACACTGCGTCTCTATGCAAGAAGTGAATATGATGATCAGAATTACATCGATTACAGGCTCTTCCCAGAATATGATCAGAACCGCTATAAACGATTTCTTCTGCGCCAGACAACAGAGCGTACAGGGCTTACGGATATTATTGCGCAAAAAATCATGAAAAGCATAAATCCTGATATGGATATACAAAGGCATCGTCCGGCAGCTGTTTTTATTAATGGCGAATTCTGGGGTTGGTACAATATTCGTGACAGGTACGATGACTGGTTTTTAGCAACAAAATATAAAGTATCGCGTGAAGATATTATCGCTATCGAGGGTAATGGTAATCTTTTATATGGAATTCCTGGTGAACAGAAGCAGTTTCTGATGCTTGATAGTTATATACGAAAAACAGATTTATCAAAAAATGATAATTACAAGCATCTTACAGATCTCATGGATGTTGAAAACTATATGACCTATATGGCTGTTGGTATCTATCTCAATTATCAGGATTGGGGAACAGACAAACATCAGCTTGTTTGGCGAATTAGAAAACCTGTGAAAGATGGACCGGTTCAACTTGACGGAAGATGGCGCTGGTTGCCGATTGACCTTGACGGAACCATCCTTCGAGAGAACAATCCCTCTTTGAATCATCTAAGAGATACAATAGAAGATAGATATTCAAATACTTTTGGTATGTTTCTGCCATATAGATACCACCTCCATTTTCTTTTGCAAAATGACCAGTTTAAGAACAAATTTATTAATCTTATGGCCGATAGCATGAATACTGTTTTGAGTCCTGTTGGTGCTCGGGAAATAGTAAAAGAAATTGTTTGGTCTCAAAGCCGTAAGCTTGTTTTGGAAAATGAAAAAAGATGGAAAGGTGAGAAGAACCTCGATTCATGGGACAGGCAGATAAAAAAAACTTATGCGTTTTTTAAACAGAGACCTGTATATATGCGACGTCATATTATGGATTATTTTGGCATTGACGGAACGTACTCACTTGATATTGTTGCGGATATTACAATGGGGCATGTAAAAATAAATTCGATAGATATTAAAAAAGGTACTCCTGGCGTTAAGGATGGATCATATTGGAATGGCATATACTTTAATGGAATACCTGTTGATATTGAGGCTATACCTGCTAAGGGTTACAGATTCGTTAAATGGCGTGATATGCCAGGTGGTCAAAAAATAACCATATGTCCTAAATCTGATATGGTGATCAGACCTGTTTTTGAAAAGATGTAAAATGATTATAGTTGTTGTTTAAAAAAGTTAAAAGAACCGTTGCAGTTTTCCGGTTTTAACAATATTTATGGGGTGAATCAGATGAGTATAATGGATCATATTGTCGGTCTTGCGGCAAAAAACATGTTTTTACCGGGGCCTGATATTTTTGATATTATTTTTTCACTGGTCTTGTCGGTTGTAATCGCGATTGTTATTTCACAGATATATAAACTTACCCATAGAGGTATGAGCTTTGAGCTATCGTTCATGTCTACGTTGGTTCTTTTATCGCCGATAGTCGCGGTGGTTATGCTTTTTATTCGTGGAGATCTTGTTCTTTCGCTTGGATTAATTGGCTCCCTTTCAATAATTCGTTTCCGTGCTCCTATCAAGGATACAAGGGATATGGTTTTCCTCTTCTGGTCCATCGCGGTTGGTCTGGGGTGCGGTACCTACAACTGGAGTGTTGTAATCATATCCACAATTTTTATCACAATTGTAATGTTCACTCTCTATTTTGTTCGTTACGGACGTTCCAGAAATTCGGACTTTATACTTGTTGTTAATGGCTACAATGAATATAACAGCGGCGATATAGAGAAAATACTCTTAGGTTATACAGATGACGCTCGTGTACGCTCGCATGAATCAGATGATAATCATTGGGAAATAATTTATGAGATGAGACTCAAGGATCTGCATGAGAAGACTGTAAAAAAACTTATTGATGAAGTCAAGGCTGTGAATGGAGTCGCGAAAGTTTCACTTCTTGCTCCTCAGCTTGCTCTACCGGTTTAATCATGGGCATTGCTGAAAATAAAAAAAATCATGACCCAACTGCCGGAGCTTGGCGCTTTGAACTGAAGTACAGAATTAGTTATTTTGAATATTATGAAATACGATCAGCTCTTGTGCCCTATATGAAAAAAGATTTTTTTACATTAAAAGAGCCTGGTGAAAAGTATCTTGTAAGAAGTCTCTATTATGATACCTACGACTACAAGGCTTACGATGAAAAGATGAGTGGAGACTGTGACAGAATAAAATTCAGGCTAAGAACCTATTCTGACACATACAGTGATGACGTAAAAGTTAGGGCAGAGTTAAAAGTTCGTCGCGGTAACGCAATGGAAAAGTTTACAGCTTTTGTGAAAGGTTCCGATTATAGTTACTTTATGCAAAACGGATTATGGAATGTAAAGAATCCGGTGTTAGACGAGTACGCACGGTATGTGTACATGCGGGAGCTTAAACCGCAGATACTTATTCAATATTTTCGTGAGGGTTTCGAAGAGCGCGCGCGTGGCGGATTACGCATAACATTTGATCATAACGTTCAGAGTATTCAGTCAGATACTCTTTTCCCCGAAAAAAACGTTTTTTTGAGGCATCATATGCCTCATACTGTAATCCTTGAAATAAAATGCCGAAACGAACGTCCACAATGGTTACGCAATCTTGTGCGTGATCACGGCTTAAAAATAATTGCTAACAGTAAATTCACTCAGGGCATACAGGCTTCTCGTCATGATCTTTATCACCCTGATGGTGTAGTGCTTGTGCGGTAAACATGCGCATTTTAAATTGCTTGACCTTTAGTATAAATTAATCCATATAAAACTATAATTTCTATATATCTGCATAGTGGAGGCTGTATGCCACATGTCATAATAAAAATGTATCCGGGACGCGGTGAAGATATTAAAAAAGATCTGGTTCAGCAAATCGCTAAGGTTATTCAGGACAAAACCGGATGTGATGATAACAGTATATCTGTTTCGATCGAAGAGATTGCTGCTGGCGAATGGCCTGAAAAGGTGTATCGGCCTGATATTATGGAAAAGGCAAATTTACTGTACAAGAAACCCGGGTATAATCCGTTTGAATAATTGATCTGGAGTGATTATATGGCTTTAATTCTAAGAAATATTTCTTTTTTATTTTTACTGTTTCTAATAACTGTTTCATGCGATGGTGCAACTGAGGATCTGGAAACTGTTCTAAACAGCGCTCGAACAAATGTACATGCGCATGGAAACGATATTTACTGGAAAGGTAAGAAGGTCGGTAAATTCAAGGACGTCTATGGACAAGAAGATGATTATGAACATCTGCTAAAAGAAAGAGGAAAATGGATATTAAAGTCAGGCCGAATATATACAAAAGAAAATATTTATGATGATTTCAGTACCTCTATCGGTTTTGTTAAAGATATAAGGGATAATAATGGCAATAAGTGTTATGTTTATTTCAGCATGATTGTTCCTGTATCCCCCATAAGTTCGGAAATAGTAACACATTATTTTGTTTATAATCCGGGAACCGGTGAACTTGAAGAGGTATCAAAAATTCAAAATAGTAGCAATTATTCACCAGTTAATTTTTCAACTGAGGTTGATAAACTTTTTGTGGATTATGAACCATATTTTTCTTCTAATGAACAGAATCAGCAGACTATAAACCAGCAATCTGTTTCTGGAACGAATAGTCAATGGCGTTATTTGTTTGTCGAAAGCAGATTTAACTATAGAAGCTGGAAAATGACTCAGGAAAATCCGGATAATGCGCATTCAAAAATCAGTACTTCTGTCGAACCGCTAATGCTTTTGCAAATTGTCGGAGGTGTTGCGGCGTTTGATTCTTTTTTTAAATTTGATTATGAAACAGACTTCGGCTATGGTGGCGGCAGCGTCGAAACTGGAAAAGAGGCTCAAGAGCAATTTGGTCTTGATGAAAACACATCCTATCTCTTAAAACTGGCTGCTGGTACAAAGGGCGTAGAGGTGAATTATCTTATTGAAGAATTTCAATATGGTAATTATGATTATCGATTTTCATCTGATGACCAGGATCCGCAACGTGATTTGCTGCAGCAGCGGGCTTTTCAAACCAGCAGAAGACAAATTGAGGTTTTATACCATCCGGGTTGGCGTGATATTCCTAGATTAGGTGGAACCGCGGGTAAAACAAAAATTATCGATACATATTTTGGTTACCGGTATATGACTTTTAAAGTGCCTAAAATCTTCTATTCATACGTTGATGACAAAGATGACGATGACTATAATGTTGTTACAGGTGAATCGACTCCTCAGTTTGTCGAGACTCGTGCGCATGTAATAGGCATGGGGGCAAATAACCATATGTCTTCTACAAGTCCGGGTTTTAATTTACTTTATGGTATAGAATTATTTGGGGGGTATGCTCAATGCAAGATGAAGAAGTATGATTATTATCATGAAAATTATCTTACAGCAGATGAAAAAGCAACAATAACTGAGTTCAATTATCCATTTATCGATTTTGGCTTATCACTGGGGTTTAGTGCTAATCATAAGTTTGGCATGTTAAAAACATCTCTTTTCGCTATTTGTCATGTAAATTACTATTATGAATTAATTAATAAATTTCAAAGAGGGGATACGGAATCCGAAACAGATATTGTAAGTAATCAGGAAAACAGATTTACTCTTATTACTGCAGGCGCAAATATATACTTTTGATACGAAATAATTTGCGATAGCCGTTAATCGAACAAACGGCTATCCCGTTATTTACGGCCTGACAAGAGGATTTGATTCACATGATGCATTTTCTTCCGTACTATAACTGAAAATGCACGAACATTTAAAAGTAAAACTTGCAGGGCTGATATATATTGTCTCATCGAAAACGCCATCGGTGTTTATTAATGCTCCGCTATCCTCCAGTGTAAATGAACCGCTTAGCCCTTCCTTTACACTAAATTCGTTAATTTTTAATATTAGATTTTTTTTCGGTGTCGAAGCGTATTCGACAGTTTCACTGATACCCCTGTAAGTAAAAATTGCAGTGGCCCAACTGCCATCGTCAGGATTCTCACTGTAAAATGTGTCAATAGGATGCTCAGCGCCGTGAATAAAAAATAACAGTTCGTGGTTTTTCTGTGAACTTTTGTCTTTTAATAGGGTGATATCGATATCGTAACCGTGCTCTGTTTTTGAGTATTCACAGAAAATAAATTCAAATCTTGCAGTAATATTCTGATCCCCGCTAACTCTAAGGTCCAAAGGACTTGGTTCCCCTCCGTAATCTATGTCGGAATAGTCTTTGTCGTCTGTCTGCTCCTCACAGCTGGTAAATGCAATTGCGCTTATAATAGCTGTAAAAAATATTAAAAAAATAAGTTTTGTAATTTTCATTTTCTTTAACCTGGGATTGATATTTTGAATAGAATTGAATATAATGTTTAAAATATCAACAAAATTTCCTGATAATTTTGTATAAATTTTAATCTGCATATATTTCAACAGCAGAATTTTAAGTTCGGTAAACGTACCCGGAAT
Organism: Spirochaetota bacterium; assembly: GCA_035447445.1. Taxonomy (GTDB): domain Bacteria; phylum Spirochaetota; class UBA4802; order UBA4802; family JAFGJZ01; genus JAFGRW01. Next base: position 11,136 of record DAOTGZ010000065.1, read on the forward strand.
CCTGAAAATAAAGGAACTATAGAATATAAAAGCCCTAAATTTAAAAAACTATTGATTCAGATAAAGATTAAATTAATTTTAAGGCTAATTATTCTCTAAGGTGGTTTTAATGATATACGATAATGAAGAACCATACAACTACATCGATAGATTTTGCACTCCCTGGGCGCGTGGAAAAGGACGTAAGTATAGCATTTTCATGATTGTGTTCTTGATTTATGGCAATTATATTGTAATACAAGAAATTTGTACTAAAGACTTGTTTCATTCAGAACCAATATACAATGCCTTTATAGCCATGCTATTTTTAGTATTGTTTTCTTATCATATTGTACTTTTTTGCATTTTGTTTATTAATATTTGGCTGTTTGCTTATGAAGTTGAAATTTATAATGACTATTTTATTTGCTATAATGCATTTGGTAAAGAAGTTAACCATATATTTTATAGTGATGTCTTGATGATTAAGAAAACTTTTCCTAATGTTGCTAACAACATGAAAATTGTCACAACAAAATGTAAAATCCAGATTTGGGGCGGAATAAACAGATATGGTGAATGCATTGAAAATATCCGGAAACGTTCGGTTAATTTGAAATTAGTAGATTATGGTGGGCTGGATAGTTCTAAAATCTGGACAAGAAATGATGAAAAATTCGAAGGTCAGCCGTGAATATAATTTAATGGCTTTGATATTGGAATAAATGCTTTATACGTAATACCTTATACTTTTGGCGCTATAGTATGGACAAATAATATTGATAAAAAGTAAAATAAGGATATAAAATGGAACGCATTACAGAAGAAGAATTTGCATATTATCGTTCATATCCTCAGCAGACGTATGGAAAGATTATTGGAGGTTTTTTTTTCGTATTAGCAACGATACTTTTTTTTAAAGTCTGCGTATGGATTACTGTTTGAGTCAAAAATATTTGTAGATTGTTGTGATGATGTCTCAGGGGGGATACTTGTTTTCGCAGGATTATTTATATTTTTTTTAAGTATACTTATGATGGATTATCAAATAGTACTCTTTTGGACGGGGCACTATTTTGTAAAACTATTTGATAATCGTATTGTAGCTTATAATATGTGGATGCGGCCTAGA
>DAOTGZ010000066.1:0-12229 GCA_035447445.1 Spirochaetota bacterium
TATGGGGCTAGATTTTGTTAAGCAAGCTTTGAGTGCTGGTGACAAGGTAGTTGCAACAGCAAGAAACTCTGAGCAAATAAAAAACGCCATTGGTATTAATTCATCACTACTGTGTGAGAGACTTGATATTACCATACCAGAAGAAGCTGATACAGTAATAAAAAAAGCAATGGATGTTTTTGGAAGAGTAGATATTCTTGTAAACAACGCTGGTATTTCGTATAAGGGTTTTTTTGAAGAGATGACAATTGAACAGATCAATCATCAGTTGAATGTAAATCTGACTGGACAATTAAACGTAACAAAAGCTGTTTTGCCTATTATGAGAAAACAGAGGTCAGGGCATGTTATAGGGATATCTTCCGGAGCCGGCTTGTCTGGTTTTGCTTACAGCTCCATTTACGCTGCTTCAAAATTTGCTGTCGAGGGCTGGCTAGATGCTTTAAGAAAGGAAGTTGAATCTTTTGGCATAAACGTCACTATCGTAAATCCGGGTTTTTACAGAACAGAACTAATATCTGAAAAATCAATGACTTTCGCTAGTGCAAAATATAGTGATTATGACAATGCCCGCGAGAAGCAGACTTTATGGTGGAAGTCACAAGCGGGGAAACAGCCTGGAGATCCAAAGAAACTGGCTCGTCTGCTTGTTAAAATCGCTCATCTGGATAATCCACCAAAACGATTAATTGCTGGAAATGATGTAATTAAGCTTATTGAAAGCAAAATTGAAGAACTGCAGAATGATATCCAGTTTTATAAAAAACTTGATTTTTCACTGGAATATTAATTCTGTACATTTTTATAACTAATCAATAATGAAAGAGCAGGTAATTATTTGGAAGCCAATATATTTGAAAATCTTAAGTCGTACGGAAAAGTATTAAAAGATGAACCAATGAGCAGTTATACCTCCTTTAAAACCGGGGGCAATGCCGATTATCTTGTTTATCCAGCATCAATTAACAAATGTGCCGAACTAATAGAATACTTGAATAAATATGAATATAACTTCACTGTTTTGGGAGGATGTACCAATCTTGTTGTCGGAGATATGGGCATTCGAGGTGTTGTTATTATCATCTCTGATTTGACAGAAGAATTTAATGAAATTAGAGTTATTGACGATAACACTGTTTATGCGGGGGCTGGTGTTAAGAAATCGGACTTTATAAATTTTACCGCAGAAAATGATTTTGACGGAATGCATTTTATGGTTGGTATTCCAGGGTGTATCGGTGGTGGCATAATAATGAACGCCGGAACATATATGGGGACATTTTCCTCGGTTTTAAAAAAAGTCTATTATATAAATAATCGTGGTCAGAGCAAAAGTAAAGAGATCGACTCTACCATGGGGCAATACAGACATCTTGACTTGGAAGCAGAATGTGCTGTTGTAACAGGAGCCGATTTTTCGTTGCCAAAATCAGATAATAAAGAGTTGGTTATACAAAAAATCAACGACATAATCGAAGACCGCAAGCAAAAACATCCATGGGATTATCCCAGTGCTGGATCAGTTTTCAAAAATCCCGAAAACGAGGCCTCCTGGAAACTTGTAAATGATTGTGGTCTAAAAGGGTATTCCATAGGTGGAGCCCAGGTTTCCGAAAAACATACCAATTTTATTATTAATAAGGGTGAAGCAAATTCTGCCGAGATTAGAGCACTTGTTTCATATATTCAGTCACAAGTAAAAATAAAATACGGTATAGAACTTCATACCGAGATAAGGATGATAGGCGAGTTTCATTGAACAGTTCTTTATACGACAAAACTTTTTGTGCTCTTGATATAGAGACTACCGGAGTAAATCCCTTCAAGGACAAGATAATCGAGATTGGAATCGTACGGTTCCGCATAGGTCAGGAGCAGAACAATACATATCAATCTCTTATTGACCCATTAATCCCTGTATCCGAACAATCACGTCTTATTCACAATATCTCTCAAGAAGAACTTGAAGGTAAACCCCTATATTCGGATATATATTGCTCTATCAAGGAGTTCATTGAAGATTCAATACTGGTGATTCAGAACCCCCAGTTTGATCTATCCTTTATTCAGTCAGAAAACAGAGCCGCTGGCTTACCATTTTTCAGTAACAGATCTTTCGATACGGTATCACTCGCTAAGAAAGTCTTTAAAGGATTAAAAAATCATAAATTAGAAACCGTTTCAAGACATCTAAATTGTATAAGGAACTTCCACCGAGCACTTGACGACGCGTTTTGCTGTATGGATATTTTTCTGGAGGGTGTCAAGAGAACTGATCCAGGTCGTATTTTTACTATTTCAGATTTGCATAATATTTGTGGCTTTGATATTCAGGAACGGGTCTATAAGGATGTTGGTAGCCGTAAAATTAGAGGAGTAAACATATCACCAGATAAAGAATACGAGATCATATATTGTGATCGGGCAGGGCAGACAACCGAAAGAAAAATACTGTGTAAAAAAATTATAAAAAATGGCTCCACTTATTTTGTCCATGCTTTTTGCTATTTGAGGGAGCAAGATCGTTTTTTTAAATTTTCGCGTATAAAAAATGCGACATTATGCTGATATTCGTTCGTTTGTTATACGACTAGTGAAAAAATTATTTAGTTGTAGTCTAAGTAAAAGTGATTCTAACCATTCAGAAGATATGAATGAAAATGGTTTGCTTTTCTTTTCTTTTTCATTTTTAAGAAAAATCAGAAAACCAATAAATGCTGAGTGAATGTAGTGGGTAGATGATAGATCAAGAACTATATTTTCTTCAACTAACTGATCACTCATCATATAGAGCTCAGGAATCTGCTCAAAAGTAATACGATCAGGGAAAAAACATCTATTATTTTTTATTATTATCATGTGATTACCCCCATGTTGTATATCGTCTGTAAAGCCTCATTACTTAAGAAAGTTTTTTTAAATCTGATAATATTTGGGGTTGTTGTTATTTATCTTTGAGGTTGCCATGAATCATCTGAAAAATATACCTTTATCTATTCCTTATAAAGAGATATATGCACGTCTTGGGTATTCTGTACATAAAACATCGCTGCAAAAAAGCGAGAAAGACAGAATAGATGCTATTATCCGTGATGGATTTTCGCTGTGTAATTTCCAGGGAATTTATAAACAGGTTAAGGTTTTGTCAGTAACCCAAAAGGGTTTTGTACTGGAAAGTGGTCATGAAATTGAGTCTGTATACCTTAAAGACAAACTTAAGGAGTATGGCTCAATGATAATGATGGCAGCATCTGCTGGAAGAATAGTGACCGAAACAGTTACAGAACTTATGAAGAAAGGAGATAACGGCAGAGCTGTTATTTATGATGCAACCGCTAGTGAATCGGCAGATGCAGTTCTAGATTATCTTCAAAAACATATAAAGATGCAGTTTGCCAGATCTGGAATGGCAATTTCACGTTTACGATATTCTCCTGGTTATGGAGATATTGATCTTTCAGTTCAAAAAATAATTTACGATATACTTGAATTACAAGACTATGGAATAATTCTTACAGAATATTTTCAGCTTATACCAGAAAAAAGCGTACTAGCTATTGCGGGTTTATCATGACAAGAGAAGAATTTGCACAACTATGTCTCAATAAAACGGTTATTCTTGATGGCTCTACCGGAATTGAGTTAATCCGTCGAAAAATGAAGGTTTCAGGATCGATAGAGACATCCATTCTCGATTCTCCAGACATGCTAAACGAGCTTCAACTGCAATACTGTAAGGCCGGTGCAGATATCATACTCACACCTACGTTGGGTGCCAATCGTGTGAAATTACAGGAGTACTCCTTCGATGGATCAGTAAGAGAGTTGAATCGCGAACTGGCGTCTCTGTCTCTTAAAACAGCATCCAGCTTCCCGACAAAAGTCTTTGGCGATATATCTTCGACCGGACGTTTTATCGAACCTTTTGGAGACCTTCTTTTTGATGATGCAGTGGAGTACTTTCGTGAACAAGCAGAAGGTCTGCTCGAAGCCGGTGTAAACGGTTTTTTTATAGAGACTATGATAGACCTTCAGGAGGCAAGGGCTGCGCTTATAGCAGTTAGAGAATTATGTGACTTGCCCGCCGTTGTATGTCTGAGTTTTTATAAAGAGGGTTATACCCTTAATGGCAGTTCACCCCAGAGTGTAGTTGTCACCCTTCAGAGTCTTGGTGCCGATGCGGTTGGATGTAACTGTTCTACCGGACCTGCTGAAATGATCCCAATTATACAAAAAATGGCAACTTGTACAAAACTACCTCTTGTTGTTAAACCTAATGCTGGCTTGCCGAGCCTTAAAAACGGTAAAACAGTATATTCGATGGATAAGAATGAGTTTTTAAGTTATATTCCCAATTTTCATAAATTAGGAGTTTCCCTTATTGGAGGCTGCTGCGGAACAGATCCTGGATTTATCAATGATATTGCTGTCCAATGGAGCAATAAGGTACCTGTAAAAAGAGAATCTTTTATAACGCACGCTATAGCATCTAACCGTACTATAACCAGATTTGGAGCCGGCAGTTTTACACTAATTGGAGAACGAATCAATCCAACCGGCAAGAAAGATTTTCAAAAACAGCTTAGAGAAAAAGATTTAACTACAATTGAAATTTTTGCGAGCAAACAACAAGAGTTTGGCGCGAATGTTCTTGATGTGAATATGGGACTTTCGGGAATCGACGAACGTGAAATGATGTTAAAAACAATTTCACTACTAAGTCGTATATCTTCTTTACCGTTGTGTATCGATAGCACCCGACCTGAGGTAATAGAAAGTGCCCTGAGACTATATCCGGGACGTGCACTTGTAAATTCAATTTCTGGTGAAAAAGATCGACTTGAGATTACGCTTCCTATAGCCGCGAAATATGGAGCCATGCTTATTATTTTACCACTGGATGATAATGGAATACCGGTAACTTTTGAAGAAAGGGTACTAGTTATTAGAAAAATAATCGATGAAGCTACTAAATACGGTTATACAACCGATGATATGGTAATAGATGGTCTTGTTATGACAATCAGTTCCGATCAGAAGGCCGCAAAAACCACACTGGATCTTATTAACTGGTGTGCTAAAAACGGGATTAACAGTGTATGCGGTTTATCAAATGTTTCATTCGGTTTGCCACAACGAGATATAGTCAACAGTGCTTTTTTGGCTTTGGGCGCCCAAAGGGGTTTGACTTCAGCAATCGCGAATCCTTCCAGCGAAAGATTGCGTAACATTATCAGTTCTATTAACAAGAAGGGATGCCGTATATGAATATATTGACTAAACTTTTGGAAAAAAACGAAATCCTTATACTGGATGGAGCGACTGGAACAGAGCTTGCTGAGCGAGGAATGCCTTCTGGGGTATCGCCTGAGCTATGGGTTCTTGATAATCCATCATCAATAAAGTCTGTACAAAACGACTATTTTAATGCGGGTAGTGATATTGTTTACAGCTGTTCCTTTGGTGGAAACCGAATAAAACTCTCTCAATATACAGAAGATCTTTCTGCTGTTTTCGATATTAACCGCAAATTGGCTATTATATCAAAAGAAAATTCTCACGGCGGTATTGTCTTCGGAGATATGGCTCCGACCGGCAAGTTTATAGAACCGTTTGGAGACCTTGCTTTTTCTGAAGCTGTTGATGTGTACCGAGAACAGGCAGCAGGATTATGTGAGGGCGGTGTAGATGCTCTTGTTATCGAAACGATGATGGACCTTCAAGAAACAAGGGCAGCGCTTCTTGGTGCTAAACAGGCTGCTGGCCAACGTCCGGTTGTCGTTACCATGACCTTTGACGCTGATGGCTATACATTAAACGGAACTCATATCCTCTCCGCTTTGTCTATTATTCAGTCACTTGGAGCCGATGCTTTCGGATGTAACTGTTCTACGGGTCCGGCCGAAATGCTTGAACTAATAAAGATCATTTCTCCCTACTCGCGTATACCTTTGATGGCCAAACCAAATGCCGGTTTACCCAAGTTGATAGATGGCAAAACGGTGTTTACCATGGGGGCTGAAGAGTTCGCTTCATATTCAAAACAGTTTATCGATGCGGGAGTCCGTATAATCGGTGGATGTTGTGGAACCACTCCTAATCATATAAAAAAAGTAAAAGAAGCATTGGAAAACTATAGCCCGTCTGCCATATCTGCTAAAAAAAGCTTCGTAATAGGCACTGTTAAGGATGCACAGGTTGCCTCGGTCGACGAACCTTTGATGTTGATTAATACTGAAGCCGGTGATAAATATCGCAACTGCAGCGCAGATGAACTTAGTGCTTCTCTTGTCGAATTCTGTATACATAATAGCTACATACCAGTGATAAAATATGATAACGAAGCAAATCTTTCATTTGCTCTGAATGTCTATCCTGGACGAGCCTTGATTGTTGTAGAAAACGAGCAAGACTTTCAGACTGTTTTGCCCCTGGCAGAAAAATTCGGTGCAGTAATTATTACGGACAAATTTGCTCCACAAAATGTTTCAAATACACCATGCTTAACCGATATTGTTGTAATCTGTAATGTAACAAAAAATGAGAATTATCTAAATGCTTATAAGTTATCTAGCATGGGTGAAGAAGATGAAAGGTTCTTTGCAGTATCGGAGCTTTACAATAATGAGATTCCTGTATTGGTTGGTGATCCGACAGATGACCTTCGCGACTTTATAGTCGCGTATGACGCGTTAACAGGTCGGGACAGAAAACTTGAAGGATTGATGAACAGGCTTCACCAAACTGATAATAAGCAGATATCGGATCAAGAAATCGAAGAAAGAGATCCTGTTTATATGGCTGTTTTAAGAGGACGTGATAATGTAATAGAAAATGCCATTGGCGATTCACTTAAAGCGGGTATCTCACCGGGTAAGATCGTAGATGAATATCTGATACCAGCAATTAATGTAGTTGGTGATCTTTACGAAAAGAAAGAATATTTTTTGCCACAGCTTATTATGAGCGCAGATACCATGCGAAAAGGATTTAAAATTCTTGAACCACTTCTTGCTGCAGAAAACAGCTCAAAAAGCAAGGATGGTCTTATTGTTATTGCCACCGTTAAGGGTGACATTCACGATATTGGTAAAAACATCGTTGCCCTGATGCTTAGAAATTATAATTTCGATGTGATAGACTTGGGAAAAGATATTGATGATAAAACAATAGTAGATTCGGCAATTAAAAACAAAGCCGATATTATTGCGCTCTCAGCTCTTATGACAACAACCATGGTGCAGATGAAAACTGTTGTTGATACAGCAAAAAAATCAGGTTGTAAAGCCAAGATAATAATTGGCGGTGCTGTGGTTGACCAGAATTACTGTACCGAGATTGGAGCAGATGGTTACTCTTCTGATGCGATGGAAGCGGTAAAACTTGCTCAAAGGCTGGTATCAGCCTAGTTTCATTTTATTTCTTGATTCTTGTTGAGGCCTCATATAAAAGAATTGATGCTGCAACAGAAGCGTTTAAAGAGCTTACCTTACCGGTTAGCTCTATTCGAACGACCAGGTCACATTTTTTTTCTGTTAAATCACGCATACCAGTTCCTTCACTTCCGATTACAATAGCGAGTGGTGAGTATTCAGATATTTTTGACATGCTTTCCTGACCTTTATCTGATGACCCAATAATCCAAAAACCCTTATCTTTTAGTAAATCAATTGTTCGTGCAAGGTTAGTTACTTTCATTAATGGCATATAGGCGCTTGCTCCGGCAGAACTCTTTATAACCGTGGATGTAACTGAAGCGCTATTATCTTTGGTGATTATTACCCCTTTACAGCCAAATGCCTCGGCCGATCTGATTATCGCACCAATATTATGAGGATCGGTAAGTTGATCCAGTATCAAAACGATTCCTTTGTTTGAAGCAATAGCCTCAAGTTGATTCTCTTCAAATTCGGGGTACAGAGGACAGTTTATTAGTGCAATTCCCTGATGATTTTTATCACCACCGCACAACTTCTCCAAGCGATCCTTGTCTGCTCTTTCAGATCTAACACCTCTTTTTTTAGAGAGTGATGTTATTTCGGTAAGTGAATTCTCTTTTATACCAGATGCAATCAAAAGAGTAGTAGATGATGTGGCCAGACCTGAACGCAGATACTCAAGTACAGGAATTCTTCCAAAAACTATACCGTTTTCCATCGTGTACCTTCCTTGGAATCTTCCAGAACAACTCCCTTATCCAAAAGAAGATCTCTTATCCGGTCGGCTTCATTCCAGTTTTTATCTTTTTTTGCATTATCTCTTTTTATTATATAATCTTCTATTTCTTGTTCAGAAAGCCCGGCTTTCTTCTCTTCTTTAAAAAAAATAATACCTAAAACAGTGTCAATTTTCTCAAGACAATCAAGAATTAACCTGGCCTCTTCAGATGAGAAATTGCTTTGTGTGTAATACTTGTTAAAATCGGTTACTGCTTCAAAAAAATGCCCCAAAGCTCCAGATACATTTAGATCATTATCTAGAGATGACGTAAAATCATTTATAAGCTTATCTATTCGATCCTTAATGAGTTCACGAACTTCACCGCTCTTTTGAGATTTTTCACAATTAAGAACAAGGTTATCAATTCTTGAAAGTGGCTGAGAGGCATTCTTAAGATTATCAAGCGTAAAGTTAAACTGTTTACGATAGTGAGCAGTTAGAAGAAGGTAACGTATGGCGCGTGATGAAAAGCCTTGTTCGATAAGATCATTTAATGTATAGAAATTTCCTTTGGATTTAGACATCTTGCTGTTATCTACAAGTAGATGCTCCGCATGAAGCCAGTATCTTACAAATGGTTCATCGAAAGCTGCTTCACTCTGTGCAATCTCGTTCTCATGATGAGGAAACACAAGATCAACACCACCGGTATGAATATCTATTGTGGTATTATATATTTTTCGTATCATAGCCGAACACTCTATATGCCAACCTGGACGTCCATAACCAAGGTCAATCTGCCATCCCGGTTCATCTTTTGAGACCTCTTTCCAGAGAGCGAAGTCCCTGATGTCATCCTTATGGTACTCGTCAGTATCGTACCTTGTACCCGACTTGATTGATTCGGGATCAATTTTACTTAATTTGCCATAATCAGAATATTTGGAAATACTAAAATAGATTGAGTTATTATCTTTATAAACCAGACCTTTTTTTTCAAGTCGGTTAATGATGTCATTCATCGCATCGATAGAATCCGTAGCGCGTGGGTAGTGTTCAAATTCTTCAATATTTAATTTTTTTAAATCTTCAAAAAATATATCTGTAAATCTTGCAGTATATTCTTTAAGGGAAACTCCCTCTGAAAGAGCGCCTTTAATGGTTTTATCGTCAACATCGGTAATGTTCATAGTATGGTTAACTTTAAAACCTCTAAATTTCAAGAAGCGTCTTAAAATATCATTAAAAAGAAAAGTTCTAAAGTTCCCTATGTGAGCAAATCCATAAACAGTTGGGCCACAAGAATAAATTGAAACTGGAGGGTAATCATTAATTGACTCTTTTTTCTCTCCTCCCGGAATAAATTCCTCTATTTTTTTACTCATTGTATTATAGAATTTTACCATTTCGAATCCTCCGGAAAAACTTAAAAAAGAGATCTTATAACACTAATCTATAAAATGATATAGAATTACTTTTGGCTAAAAACGTTTGTTTGAATTTTATATTAGTTATGACTCATAACAAAAATGTTGCGGTACATGATTATGTCAAACAGTTTTGTCTTAATTAGCTAATGGGGTTAATATTAAGATAATATCTCGTTTCCGTCATTATCCAATATTATTTCAACCGTGTCGGTATACTGATCGACGATTGTTTGAGAAGAAGAGGTCTGATTTGTGCCGGCAGGACGAGAAGCCAGATTTATTTCACCGTATTTATATCGTTTTTTTACTATTCTAAAATCGATATTATGCTCTCGTAATAGATTTTCCAGTAGTTTTATATAGCCTAACAGAATTTTAATTTTTTCATTTTTCCTTTTCAAAGCTTTATTCATCTGTTTCGTTATTGAAAGTAGAATGTTTTCTCTGTTTTTTAATTTTTTTTTCAATTTTTTGATAATCTGATCAGTTTTGCCATCGACCGAGACTAGCTCGACGTGAGCATAAATCTTGTTATCATTCCCGTTTTGGCGGGAAGCTTGTATGAAATTCTTTATCCGTTTATCTGACAAAATATGAGAAGGAAGTGTCTTTTCCCACTCAGTTTCGTTCACGGTTAATGTCTCTATGGCTTTGGTTGTATCCATTATATTACAATCACTTTCTTTATTTGAGCTCGTTTCAATGAATAAATAATGCTAAAATAGTAAAATAATTCATCTAAATAACACGGATAATTGTGTTTTATTAACAGTATCAACTATTTATAAAAATAGATATACTGTTCTTATTGTCGGATTTTATTATAACATAATTTACCTAAAAGATTTATCGCATCTTGTATTTTACCATTAAATATTAAAAAAGGAAAAATAGCAGATTCCGAATACAGAAGTTAGATTATATTAGTTCTTGACTTAACAACATTTAAAAATAAATACTAAATTAAGCTTTAAAAGTCGGCCCTACATATTCTTAATAGTCTAAATTATTTCATACTTTGATAGGCAAGTTATTATGTATACAGTTTTGCACATTGACAACAGCCATTTTTTTAATAAAATTGTGCGTTCATGTATCGAGAAAATTGGATTAACTTGTATAACCTCTAACGACATCTCTGAAGCTGTTGAAAAGCTTGAAAATAATCATATAGATCTTATTATAACGGCTCTTGAAATCCGTGGTGGTGGAGGTGAGTACCTGATAAGACAGTTAAACAGCGGAAAATTTCGCAATATCCCTGTAATCGTTATGACCTCAAACGACTCCATGAGTACTCGTATTAAGATGTTTAAACTGGGAGTAGTCGATTATATATCCAAAGACCAGACCTTCGCGGGAGCTCTATCAGGATTTTTAAATAAACTCACCGAAAAAAATCGTTCCAGATCTCTTCTTAAAAAGTTATCCTTTGCTGTTCTTGATGATTCTAAAACGCAACTTCAGGTAATAAGCAATATTATGTCGCTTAACAAGATAGAAAATGTCTCCTTTTTTTCTAAAGGAGGTGACTTACTTAAATCCAATAACAGGTTTCATATATATTTTGTCGATCTTGTATTGCCAGATATTTCAGGGGAACAGGCTATTCTTCAAATTCGTAAGAAATACCCGGAATCCTTGATTATTGCCGTTTCAGGAATTGATAACTATAAAGTTGTATCCAACGTGCTTCTTTCGGGAGCGGATGATTATATTCTAAAACCCTTTAACTCAAGTATATTTATGGCAAGGCTCGTCTCGAATGTCAGGGTATTTCAACTTGTACAGGATTTAAAAAAGAAAAATCAGGAGCTTGAAGAGAGCCTAATCACTGATCCCCTAACAGGACTATACAATCATCGATTTATTTACAGCAGACTTCAGGATATTATCAGTAAAAAAACATCACCTTTCTCTTTTGTTTTCTTCAGTGTCGATAATTTTAATAATATTAACGATACCTATGGTCATAGTCAAGGTGACAAGGTTCTTTGTAAAATTTCCGATGTACTGTTGGGTGAAATCGAAGATAGATCATGTATAGGAAGATATGGAGGAGTAGAATTTATTGTTCTTTTCCCGGGCATGACTGTAGATAAAGCATTTCCAGTTGCAGAAAAAATCCGCCAAAGGGTAAATAGAATCACAGTAAACAACGCAAGAATATCTGTTAGTGGTGGCCTTTGCCAAAACGAAGGTGAAGAGAGGGCGGAAGATCTTATACGAAAGGCAGATTCGCTTTTGTTTAACGCAAAGCATAACGGTAAAAACCGAATAGAAAAAAGTTTTGACTGGCAATCCTATTTATAAAGAGAGTTTAGTCCTTCCATACCATCAATAACAGTATCGTAACTGTTTTTTGCGTTCCAGAAAATGTATCCTTCTGATTTGGTATCAATGCTGGCCTTGATTTGCTCCTGTATATAAGAAGCATCATAATTCGATACTCTCCAACCAAATGCCTGAAGCCAGGGACGAACCATTGTTTTACCAGACTGTTTTTTAACTCTGGTTACACCTTCCGAAATAAAGTAGTAAGGAGAATCACCTGGTTTCGCAATACCTCTGAAATTGTTGTTAAAATGAGACGGATAAAGCATTGGGCATATAATATCACAATATTGCGAAAGCTTGGC
>DAOTGZ010000067.1:0-11992 GCA_035447445.1 Spirochaetota bacterium
CCAAAAAAAACTATTGAAGAGTATATAATGGCACATATCCTCTCTTCACCAAAATGGGCAGGAACAAACTGATATGGCCTCTATTTATTAACGGTATCAACCACCGACATTTTTTTCTCTGATTCATCAGTAAAATTTATAACCAATATAAAAAAACCGCAACACATTGATTTATTTCTGAAATTTGGTAATGGCTCTTAGTTGCCAGTCAATAATCATCAAGAGGTACATAATTGTTCGATATTAAGGAATATTATCTCGAAAATTCACTGCTTACGGAATCGGTTAAAAAAGGAGCTTCCCCTGAAACCAGCTATGATGATGCCGTTTCACAGGACATTAAGCCTATTTTGATTAACCCGCAAAAAAGCGGATACAATAATGAACTTTTTAAACGGGGAAAACACTCTATAAACATCTATACTCCTTCAGTCTACTGCCCCTTTGCCGGTGAATTTTCTGTTGAACCCGACTATCTAAGATTTTTGCTCTCTATTTATCCCAAAAAGGACGAACTTCTGCCGATAAAGCATATAATTGCAAGACCCCGCTTCATTGAGAGCGGACGGATTCAGCTTGTTTCACTTTTTATTCCATCACCTGGCTGCATTGTACTCTATTTATCATACCCTCATTTTTACACCTTCAATAATGGTGAATTTTTCGGTAAAGAGTCTTTTAGCTATGACCTCTCTTCAATCCAAAACCCGCACTATTTAGGAACGACTGCTCCAGAAAGCCAAATATTGAGCGTGCCACCACTTTTTTACATTATAAAATCAATAACAAAAAAACTGGATTATACCATTGACAAATACCTGCTGCGTTTAAACAATTCCGCAAACGAACAGACGCTTGTTCGTCTTGATGAAATATCACATTTTTATAATCGACACGGGTACTAAACATGATGCATCTTGATTTTGAGAAAAAAGATTCAAACTGTCTGTTGGTAAAGCAACAAAACGACAAATTTCTTATCGGAGTCGCTGCAAAAAATTGCAATACGGTCAACTACGAGCTAGATTTCGCGAAAATACGCAAATATGAAAAATATTGCATTCACTTTGAAACCGGAACAACCCCGGAAAACATCTATTTTATTAATCAGCAACACGAGGACAATTGTGTAGACATTCGCACCGCAGCAGATATTAGCCTACCCTATTTTGCTGACGCTGATGCGATGATTACCGGACAAAAAGGAGCCTGCCTTGTTATAAGAACCGCAGATTGTGTGCCAGTTCTTATAGCGGATACAAGCGGGAAATGCATAGGAGCCATACACTCCGGCTGGCGCGGCACGGAAAAAAATGTAACTGCAAAGACCATATCTTGCATTTGCGATAGCTACGGTTCAAAAATTGAAGATTTACGCGCCTATATTTTACCATCAATTGGCGTTGAATCTTACCAGGTAGACGAAGAGGTTGCATCCATTTTCCCTGACAGCTCTAAAAAAATGAACGACAGTTGGCATCTGGATCTCAGGCATGCTGTCGTAAAACAACTTTTGGATATGGGTATTCACAGTAACAATATATTCGCCTCACCTTACGATACATTCTCAAGCAATGAGCTCTTCTTTTCTCACCGCAAAGGAGACAAAGGCAGAAATCTTAATTTTATAACGCTTAAATAAATCAAAACGATACAAAAATGTAATTTTTTACAACCAGTGTTACATTTTTGTATCATACTTCCTCTTTTTAAAACAACCAAATTGAATATTACTATAAACTTCTTACTGGTTAATCCCTCTTTATGCTTTAAATAACCCTTTGGCACAGTTCGAAGCAGCTAAATATTTCAATTTTGTTAAATAACGTTTATAATCCCGCAAAATCAGTTTAAAAAATGACACGTCAATTTTTCGGCATACTACATGCAACTGATATTGCATAACATTTATGCAGGAGGAAAACGATGCGTAACAAACTAACTGGTCTGCTCCTGATTCTCTTCAGTGCGTCAGGACTATTCGCGGAGAGCCCGGAACTCTCCGAAACTGTCAAAGAGAGTTTTTTTGCTCTGGACAATCTTTTTATTTTTTTCTGTGCCGTTCTGGTTATTTTCATGCAGCCGGGTTTTGCACTGGTTGAAACAGGATTCAACTCATCAAAAAACGCTGTAAACATTCTGTTTAAGAATGTAATTGATCTTTGTGTTGGGGTTCTACTCTATTTCTTCGTTGGCTACGGTCTTATGTATGGAGCACCAATTATTGAAGGTTTTTTTGCATGGGGCGGAAGTGGTATAGCCGATTTTGATGGTGTAGTTGAAGGAGGAGCACTTCTTCCACAGGTAGACTTTCTGTTTCAGGTAGCATTCGCGGCAACAGCAGCTACAATCGTTTCAGGCGCAGTTGCGGGAAGACTAAACTTTAAAGCCTATCTTATATACAGCGCCGTTATTACCGGTCTGATTTACCCAATTTCAGGATTCTGGAAATGGGGTGGTGGATGGCTTGATGCAATGGGATTTTATGATTTTGCTGGATCAATTGTTGTTCACTCGGTTGGCGGTTTTGCAGGTCTTGCGGCAGCAATAGTGCTTGGTCCCCGCATTGGGCGTTTTGCAAAAGACGGTACACCAAAGGCAATACCTGGACACAACCTTCCACTTGCCACACTGG
Source organism: Spirochaetota bacterium (assembly GCA_035447445.1). Lineage (GTDB taxonomy): Bacteria > Spirochaetota > UBA4802 > UBA4802 > JAFGJZ01 > JAFGRW01. The sequence goes on from DAOTGZ010000067.1 coordinate 2,636, forward strand.
GTGTTTTTATTCTTTGGGTAGGCTGGTTTGGTTTTAACCCAGGTTCACAGCTAGCAATAGCCGGCAAAGCCAATACAGAAGCCGTAATGCTTATTGCAACAAATACGACTCTAGCCGCAGCTGCAGGTGGGCTTTTCGCAATGATCTTGACTTGGATACTTCACAAGAAACCTGAATTATCCATGGCACTTAACGGTATTCTTGCTGGTCTTGTTGGTATCACCGCTAACTGTGACGGTGTAACCAACATTGAAGCAATAATTATCGGATCAGTAGCAGGTATTCTAGTTGTACTTGGTATTAAACTATTAGACCGTTTGCGTATCGATGATCCGGTCGGCGCATGGCCTGTTCACGGACTTAATGGACTTTGGGGTGGTATTGCAACTGCCATATTTGCCGAATACGGTCCAATTGAAGAAGGTTCTTCCATTATCTATGGCAATACCATTGCGCAGCTGACAGGATCAATAGTAATACCGATCTGGGCGTTTGCAACCATGTTTGTGCTCTTTGTTGCTCTTAAGAAAATAGGAATTTTACGTGTTTCAAGAGAAGAAGAGCTTAAAGGATTAGATATCGGAGAACACGGTGAAGAGGCCTATAACGGATTCCAGATATTTACCATAGAATAAAAAGGAGGAAATTGATGAAACTTGTAACCGCATATATCCGACCAGAGAAACTTAATGATGTAAAAGAAGCTCTGGGTGACGCTGATATAAAAAAGATGTCCGTAACCAACTCTCTTGGCTGCGGTCAACAGGGTGGATATACCGAGACCTACCGCGGTGTTGATATGCAAATCAACCTGCTCAAAAAGGTTCGAATCGAAATAGCTCTGAACGAAGATTATGTCGAAACTGCTATTAACGCGATAATTAAAGGTGCCAAAACCGGAAACATCGGTGACGGTAAAATTTTTGTAACCGACATTATTCGATGCATCAGAATCCGCACTGAAGAAGAGGGGGAAAAGGCTATAGGGTAATACCAACAAAGCCCTACCTTCTCATGGGGCCGCGTAAGCGGCCCCTATTTCGTTAAAAAAAGCCCCTTTGTGCTATTATTTCATATCTCTAAAATTCAAATAAGCTTATTTTTGAATTTTTTTATAATTAAAAATACATTTTTTTATTATTAATAAATTTTTTTTTACAATTTTTAATATTTATCCGTTTATATATATATGGTTATTTTAAAAGCCATTGTAATCCTGACCGCCCACAGTGCAGTGCCTATCAGATATCAGGCACTGCACTGTCTTTTCATACAACCGATCCAAACAACTGTTATTTATTTTACTATTTAATTTTATTATTCGATTGCAATCATGATTATTTATTAATCCACCAATATATAAATAATCAAAGAGTAACAGTTTAACGTTAACACACAAAAGGGATAGTTATGAAAAAAAAATGTCTGAATGCTGCTATCGAAATGCTTTATAAAAATCACCATCAATTCGTAGTAATGATGTTATACAGAAAAATTCTGGATATTCATCTATCTGAAGAATTTGCTCACGACATTTTTGTCAAAATAATCGAAGGAGGATACATAGTTAACATACCATCCTCCCTTCAGCGAAAATACTTATCAAAATGCATAAAGAATCTGCTTTCCGACTATTACAAAGCTTTAAACTCCCATAACCATGAATCATATACAGATAATATGCTTCTTACATATAATCGTAATAAAACTACAGAAAACTGCTTTCTGGAAGGCGAAATCATGTCAACCCTGCATGATGCTCTTGACAAAAAAATGACCGATCAGGAAATGTACATAATAAGAAAAAAATATTTTGAAAATGAAAATATCACGACTATATGCAAAAAGATCAAACTGAGCCGATACAGATTCAGACGCATCCTCAGAAAGGCCACGGACAAGGTTCGTGAAGAGCTTACACCATATTTTCAAATATCAAGGTAGCCTCATACATTTCCTGGGATTATTCAGAATATTATTTTCAAGACCTTTTATGGGAGTCATACAAGATGCAAAAAAAAGGGATTCTTCTTTTTTCAGGAGGCCTTGACAGCCTTATTGCAGCACAAGTTCTCATTGAACAGGGAATTACAGTCAAAGCCTATAATTTTCTGCTTCCCTATGAAAAACCGGATTACAACCCCTATCAGTCGGCAATTGCAAAATCGGCTCACGGACTAGATATGGAACTTAATTTTGTGCAATGCGGTGACGACTACATAAAAATGCTTCTTGATCCACCTCACGGTTACGGAAAAAACATTAATCCCTGTATTGACTGCAAGATATTATTTCTTAGAAAAGCAAAAGAGATAATGATAAATGAAGATGCAGCCTTTATCGCTACGGGTGAAGTAAACGGACAGCGGCCCATGTCTCAACGCAAAGATATGATAATACATATAGAAAAATCCGCCGGTCTGGAAAGAATGATACTAAGGCCATTATCGGCCAGATTTTTCAAGCCAACTCTGGCAGAAGAAGCCGGAATTGTAAACCGTGATGCGCTTCTTGATATAAATGGAAGAGGCCGTAAAATACAGATGGAAATGGCAAACAAGTATGGTTTCACAGACTATGCGACACCTGCCGGGGGCTGTCTTTTGACCGAACCACACTATTCAGTAAGAGCAAAAGAGCTTTTTGCCACAAATAAATCAATAACAAGTCGTGATCTGTATCTTTTACGTTTAGGTCGACACTTTAGAATCGAAGGGGTAAAAATAGTCGTAGCCCGAAACGCTGATGAGACCAATAACCTGATCAATCTTAGGAACAACAATGACACACTGTTTTCAACTCAGTTTCAGGGGCCTTCAATGCTCTCACCAGGAAACAGCAAACTATCTGATTCAGTAAAGAAAACAGCGGCAGCAATAGCTGCTCGTTATGGGAAACCTGGAAAAGAGGATCACGAAAGAGAGGTAATTGTTTACGAGAGAGATGGTCAAGAAACAATTATTGCAGGTTCGATTGCTGATGAACAAATAAACTGCTTCAAGATATAAAAAGTATTTGATTAAAAACATTATCCACGTTAAATTAAATAAGGAATCATTCGGTAATGGGATATGAGCCTCTCTTTATTTTACATTACCATATTAATTCCGCTATTACCAGGGAGGATGTATGAGACTTATACTTTTTATAATATCTTTTTGTATTATTACTCCGCTTTCAATTCTTGTTCACCATTACGGAACCCTTTTTATGATGAAAACCGAGTACACTCGCGATGATTTTACCAATCTGGATCCTGTAAAAACGAGAATTCTAAACAGACTGGGCAACGCTCCAAACCGTACAGTCACAATTATTGTATCTTTTGTGGCACTGGTTTTACCCTATTTTTTAACTGCTACAATGCTTAACTGGTTCATCAATTCCGTGATTCTGTATGCCTTGTTTTATTATGCGCGATTCCTTCTTTTACCAAAAAATGAAGATACTGGTTTGCCATTTGATATAGATCTGGTAATGATTGTCTTCGGCTTCTCGCTACTTGCAGGATTCACACTCAACTGGATATCATTTATGAATACAGGTTTTCTGTTCTTTGCTGTTAACTTTTTTGCGACTATAATACTTCTGTACTATTCATTAACACTTTTCTTTAGCCAGCAATCGAAACCTGTTTCGAAATCTGGCGATGATTCTGCAACGGTACAAGTTAACCCAAAAACCGATTCAGATCAAAACGGTGAAAACAATGAATAAGTTACTACTTTTACCGATTATTTTTCTAATGATGATATCCCTGATATCGTGCGGTTCAAAACCCATAGTACGACCGGAACCTGCACCCGAACCCATTAAACCTGTCAAAGAACCCGCCGAAATCAAAATGCTCGCGGAAGGATGGATAGGCGAAGATATCTACAGAGCCAAATCGGTAGGCACTCCTTCGGAAGGTATAACTGGAGCTGAAGAGATACGGAAGAGCGCTTTGGAAGATGCGGTAAACATTGCACAGAGACGAATTGTTGAAAAATTTGTTACAACAAGAATAACAGGCCTCTCTGAAACAGATGACATCATGTCAACTGGTGTTGCCATTCAAAAGGAGTTCGGGCCCGCCATTCGCTCAGGGAAAATAGTACAAGAGATTTATAAGAGTGATGGCTCATGTATAATAATGTACGAAGTGGAACTTAAAAACCTTAAACGCCGTGTTTCAGACGCACATTTTAAAGAAAAATAGTCTTATTTCTTTTGTTTGCAAAACAGCTGTTGCTTACCACTTTTTACAGCTGTTTTTTTAAAAAGTCTTGATAACAGACAGCCATGGTAAACTATGGTCTATCCTTCCTGCTCCGCTCTCAACTCCTTTCTCCTTTTTTTTACCTCCATCGATTGCGGGGCGGGATGGACTTAATAACCTTAAGGAGTATCATATGGGACAAACATTAACATACAAAATTTTGCAAAAACATCTTATCGAAGGCGAACTAAAAGCCGGATCAGAGATTGGAATCCGTATTGACCAGACCCTGACACAGGATGCAACTGGAACCATGGCCTACCTTCAATTTGAGGCAATGGGAATTCCCCGTGTAAAGACTGATTTATCAGTCTCTTATGTTGACCACAATACACTTCAAATGGGTTTCGAAAACGCGGACGATCACAAATATCTGATGACCATGAATAATAAATATGGTATACACTACTCAAAGGCCGGAAACGGGATTTGCCACCAAGTACATGTCGAAAGATTTGGAAAACCTGGTGCAACACTGCTTGGTTCTGACTCGCACACCCCTACCGGTGGCGGAATCGGCATGATAGCAATCGGCGCCGGCGGTCTTGATGTTGCAGTTGCGATGGGCGGCGGTCCTTTTTACCTGACATGCCCTAAAGTAATAAACGTTAAACTTGAGGGTAAACTTCGCCCATGGGTATCCGCCAAGGATGTTATACTGAGAGTACTTGAAATACTAACAACAAAAGGCAATGTCGGCTGTGTTGTTGAATATAGCGGAAACGGCGTATCCCAGCTGTCGGTTCCTGAAAGGGCGACAATAACCAATATGGGAGCAGAACTGGGAGTTACAACTTCCCTCTTTCCCTCTGACGATATAACAAAAGAATTTTTGAAAGCTCAACAGAGAGAAGATCACTGGAGCGAATTAAAAGCCGATGAGGATGCGGTTTACGACCGGGTTATCGATATTGATCTAGGGGATCTAAAACCTCGTGTTGCCTGTCCTCACTCTCCTGACAATATCAAACTTGTTTCCGAACTGGACGGCCTTAAGGTTGATCAGGTTGCAATAGGAAGTTGTACAAACGCCTCTTACAAAGACCTGATGATTGCCGCGTCTATTTTGAAAGGCAAAAAGGTATCCCCAGATGTAAGCCTTATTGTGGCTCCGGGATCCAAACAGGTTTTTGAAATGATCTCAAGAAACGGTGCGTTGTCTGACCTGATTGCTTCAGGCGCAAGAATCATGGAGAGTGCCTGTGGCTTTTGTATTGGTGCTGGTCAAGCGCCGGTTACGGAAGGTGTTTCCGTAAGAACAAACAACCGTAATTTTGAGGGACGTTCGGGAACCAAGTCTGCCGGTATATATCTGGTAAGCCCCGAAACAGCCGCGGTTACTGCAATAAAAGGCGTATTGACCGATCCTTCTACCATGCCTGAAAACGAATACCCAAAAGTAACCATACCCGAAAGTTTTATTATAGACGACTCGATGGTGCTTAAACCCGATTTTAAAGGTGACGTGTTTAGAGGCCCCAACATAGGAGAGCCGCCATTCACAGAAGAACTTGCCGAAAAAATTATTGGAAAGATAAACCTGAAAGTCGGAGACAAGATAACAACCGACCATATTATGCCTGCAGGCGCCAGGCTTAAGTACCGCTCTAACGTACCTGCATATTCGCGGTATGTATTTGAAGGGGTAGATCCGGAATTTTCCTCTAGAGCCATGGCTGACAAAGAAAAAGGAATTTACTCAATCATCGTAGCTGGAGCGAGTTACGGCCAAGGATCAAGCCGCGAACACGCTGCTATATGCCCTATGTATCTTGGAGTTCGTGCCGTGGTAGCAAAATCGTTTGAGCGAATTCACTCCGCGAACCTTATTAACTTCGGTATTGTACCTTTTATTTTTAAAAATGAAGCTGATTATGATACAGTCAAACAGAGTGATGATTTTATTATTGATGGAATCCGCATAGCAGTCGAGAGCGGCTCCGAAACGGCAACTGCACTTTGCGGAACCAAGAAGATTGAGCTTTCAATGACTCTAAGCAAACGCCAGAGGGATATACTTTTAGCTGGTGGGCTTTTAAACCACACAAAGGCTCAGGCCTGATTGAGTTTTGACGAATAACAAAAGATAAAAATCCAAAACTGCTGTATTGCAAATATTTCCATATAATTAGAAATGAGCGGTACCAAATGGTGCCGCTCTTTATCTATCATGTTACTTTACAACAGATTGAATCTCCTCCAAATAAATTTGATCGTCTAAGAAATTTCATGTTTTGACAATTATGCAACATAATATCATAGACATCATACTTTTCTTTAAAAAAGAAAAACAAAAAACGATATACAAATATTTTCGCAAATATAAAAATAAGCTACTTCTTTTATCAACGAAAATAAACAAAAAAACATTAAGAGGAAGCAATGAAACCAAAACAATCAGAACGTCTTGCCTATTGGTTTGACAACTACATGGCCAAAGGGCCGCGATCTATTTTTTTCGCTCTGCTTGTTGTCTTTGCTGCAGGGTTTATTACACTTGCCATTATTCGTGTAATTGTAGGCTTTTATGTGATAGAAGGCACAACCGGAGATGTACAGACCGAACTTGGAGTGTGGAGAATCTTCTTACAGCTAACCGATCCAGGTAATATGGCTCAGGATAATGACTCGTACTGGTTTATTCGTATTTTCGCTGTAATTAGCGGTATGTTTGGTATTATTTTCTTTTCTGCTGTTATCGCCTTTATTACAACACAGCTTGACCTTAAACTGGAAGCATTAAAGAAAGGCCGAAGTCGTGTTCTGGAAAATGGCCATGTTCTTCTTCTTGGTTGGAGCAATGAAATTTTCGATATAATTCGTGAACTTATTATTGCAAACGAATCTGAAGCGTCTGCCGCAATAGTTGTATTATCCGATGTCGAGAAAGAAGAGATGGACGATTACCTTAACGAACAGATAACTGACCGTAAAACAACCAAGATCATCACAAGAACCGGTGAAGCTGGATCCATCAAGGCTCTTGAAAGAGTTGCCGTAACAAAAGCCAAATCTGCTATAATTTTGCCCACATGCACACATGGAGCCACCGATGCCGAGAAGGCTCATTCCGACGCTCATACATTAAAAAGCACCCTGGCTGTAGTAGCAGCATGCCAAAGCAAGGAAGAGCTTCCTTCGATAGTAACTCAGGTTTACAACGAATCTAACCGTGAAATAATAAGAAGCCTTGCTCCCGACGACATCACCATTGTTGACCCGGAAGACATGATCGCCAAAATTATTGTGCAAACCTCGCGAAGTAGCGGGCTAGCTGCGGTATACTCGAGTTTGATAGGATTTGACGGTTGTGAATTTTATTTTACTAACGCACCATGGGGCGAATTACCATTCAAAGATGTACATTTTCACTACCCCGATGGTGTAGCAATCGGAGTCTGCCATAAAGACGGATCCATAAAAATTAATCCCGAAAATGACTACATTCTTAAAAAGGATGACGATATTATTATTTTGGCTGAAGACGATTCCACTATTCATTACAAGAATAGATCAATATGTACACCTACAAAAATTGACCTTTCAGACAAACGAATCCCTTCAGCAAAAGAGAAAGTCCTTATTATAGGTTGGAACAACAAGGCTCCAGTTATAATAAGCGAATTTATGGATTATATTACCGATGACTCCGAAATAATAATAGTGATCCCGCCAGATGTTACAACAGAGAGTGAAGCCTTGTTGCAAATAAAGGCCGACAATCCTAATTTTGCGATAAAAACAGTCAAGGTGGATCTTCTGGATTTACAGCAGCTTGAAGAGCTGTCGCCCGAATCATTTAACAGCATAATAATTCTTACTGCAAATGAAGATAATGATATCGAACGGGCCGATGCGGCGACAATCAATATTCTTTTGATGCTACGCACAGTCATAAGGCGTAAAGCGGCAAAAGGCAAAGCTCCACAAATTATAACCGAGGTTCTTAACTCTGAAAACCTCGAACTGATATCACAAGCCGGGGTTAACGATGCCGTAATATCTACAAAAATGGTTTCCAAAATTTTATCACAAATAGCCGAAGAACCCGACATACTTCAGGTATACGAGGAGATGTTCACTGAGGATGGAAGCGAAATATATCTTAAACCGCTAGAGCTCTACTTCAAAACCATGCCATCTACAGTAACCTACGCGGACCTTATAGCTCTTTCGCATCTTCGTGAAGAGATATGTATCGGATACAGGCTAAAAGAGAACATAATGAGCGCCAAGGATGATTTTGGTGTGATTTTGAATCCGTCAAAAACTGAAACAATCGAAGTAGAAAAAATTGACTCTCTTATCGTAATTGCCGAAAACGAACTATAGTAGAATTACAAACGAAAAGGAGCAGTATAAAAATATGCTACTCCTTTTCGTAATCTTCGTAGTATGATGTCTCGGTTTCTTCGTTGTGAATAATCGATACGACCCTGATTCTTCCCTCAACAGTATCCGTATAGAAGGCTGAAGGACGCGGCTGATGAATATTGTTCAGTTTAATGTACTTTCCCTGTCGCTCGTCAAGAACGTATTTTACAACGCTAATATGATGTCGATTAATATCTATAGAGGTTGTAAAACTTTTTTTCTGTGATTCCAGCCCTGTAACAGTTCTACCCGATTCGACTTTTTTTATGAAAACTTTATAAAAGCAGCGCCGATCCTGAGCGGGATTTTTTTTGTCAGAATAGACTTCAATTTTAAGGTTATATTCTCCAGGTTTTTTATAACGATTCGCCTGTGTAGAAGATGTCTCGAAAGGTGCCGGCCGATACTCGGCATTTCGAGTAATCGCATTAATATCGGCACCAGCAGAAACGAGCATTCTTATTATTATTGGATTCGCTCCAGAAAGAGCATAATGCAGAGCAGTAGGTCCGAAAGGGCTCTGACGGTAAGAAAGATCAGGATTATGCTTCAACACAGTTTGTACCATCATTGGGCTATCACTCTGAATGGCATACACAAGAAGACTTTTGCCACTGCTGTCAGAAAGATTAACGGGTACTCCCTCCTTAAGCAGCTCTTCAACTACACTCGTGAACCTCGCCTCGACAGGATCCGACGAGACACCACCCATAGCGGCAAGA
>DAOTGZ010000068.1:0-11928 GCA_035447445.1 Spirochaetota bacterium
TTAGCGGGGGTGGATGTCTCTTGGACGTCTCGGTTGTCAGCTTGCTCGAGAACTGCGTTCTTTTGTGAGTCCACAGGAATTTCGATTGTAAAGCATGCTCCTTTGTTCTTGCCCTCGGATTGAGCACTTATCTTTCCTTTTAAAAATGAGATTAGCTGTTTTGAAAAGTCCAGTCCGATACCTGTTCCCCGATATCGTCTTTTTTTGCCTTCCTCGGCTTGTTCGAATCTTCGGAATATTGTATCAAGCATGTCAGGTTCGATTCCGATGCCGTTATCGCGTATATCAATGGTTATCTGGTCTAATGATTGGGAAAGCGATATGATTATTTTACCGTTATCTGGATTAACAAATTTGACTGCGTTTGATACGATGTTATTTATCACATCTTCGATTTTTTCTTCGTCACTATGAATCATCCAGCTTAATTTTTGATCGGCCGATATACAAATGTCGATACCAGTTTCAATAATGGTCGAGCGAAAAAAATCGGAAACACGGGTTACCAGTTTGAGAATGTCAAAATCACTTAGATGCAGTTCAATACCTTTTGCATCCATCCGAGCCAGGTTCAACAATCGGTCTACTGTTGTTTTTAATTTAAGGGAAGCCTGATGAATTAGTTCAAAATTGCGGTCGCTGTAGCGTCCTGTTTCCAGACAGAGCTCTGCCATGTTAATAACAACCGATAGAGGTGATTTGAAGTCATGTGTGATATTGGCGATAAAGTCATTTTTGAGCGAGTCAAGATTTTGTAACTGCTGATTGACATCTTCAAGTTCATGTGTTCTCTCTGTAATTTGTTGTTCGAGAGTTATTGTGTGATTATTAATGGTTTGTATCAGTTCAACCGTTTTTAACGCATTTGATATTAGTATCGAAAGGATATGATAAAAAATTCCATCATAACGGTCGTCACTAATGATCAGGTATCCAAGATCGTGATGTTCTCCAAAAATAGGAAGTATTACTGAAGGGCAATTTTTGCCGAAATTTGCAGCGGAATACATGGATTTCAAATTATGACCTGTATAATCTTTTTCTATGGGTTGCCCGTTTATGGTTGCGTACGAGGTAAAAAACACCTCATCAGTGTTAGATTCGGAATAGAGGAATATTGCAAAATTTGATATGCCGGCAAGATGAAAAGCTTCCATGCAGGCGTGTTTAAGCTCTTGGTTGTTGGTGATATTTGCGAAAGCTTCGGTTATAGCGTAAAGTGTTTTATAGTGCGAGTGTGTGGTTCGTCTTTCTCGAATCTTTGTTTGAATTGCCATCTCTTCGATTATACGCCCGGTGTGATGGAAAAGGCTTTTTACCGAATTTAAAGGAAGACCGTCAGTACCGTTGTTTATAATGCTAATTAACACTCTGAACATCTGTGATGAACTTATCCCAAGGCGGACACATGTATAAACCATATTCTCAAAAAGATTAATCATACTTAAGCAGTTATCGCGAGTACAAATTTCTCGTGCTTTAAAATAAGCAGCTGCCCAGTCGTTGATTAATTTATCGTCGATATTTTTTCGTGTATTATATGTTAGTTGATTTTTAATGAAATTAAATATATCATCATGTTTTTCAATTGAATCTGTTGTAGTGTTTGTTTCGTCGGGTGGAAAGAAGCACCCGCAACTTCTTCTTGCAATAAAAGAAGTGTTTAGGTACAGATGAGTACTCTTCTTATTATCCAAAATGGCTTTTTCGATAAGGGAAACTGCTTCATCCATGGCTTGATCAAGAGGCTGTTTTATTGTACTAATAGGTATATCGGTTAGTCCGCGGTCGTACGAGTTGTCAAAGCCAATTATGGCTATTTGTTCAGGAATATTAATATTAAGATCTTTCGCTTCGTTAATAACTTTTGCGGCAATTGCGTCATTTGCACATACTATTGCATCTAGTCTATTGTTTGTTTGTTCAAGAAGAGTCGCTAGCTCTTCTTGTGGAATTTCGCTACAAAGATCACCTGTAGTAATGTAGTTGTCTGACGATGGTAATCCTAAGGTATTAAGAACATCTTTATAAATTCTTAGTCTGTCGGCTGAATCAGGATTATTGCAATTGCCCATGATATAACCGATGTTTTTCTTTTTATGAAATTTGGCAAGATGAGTTATGGCGTCTGACAAACCATTGTTGTTGTCAATTATAACGGAGGGTTTACCGGGTATTGGAAGCCCTACCGATACAACAGGAATTGTAATGCTATCAAGGAAAGCTGTTACTTTGTCTATGTCGGCAGTATGATTAAACAGTGGAGAAGTTATAACAATTGCTCCATCTAGCCCTTCAAACATTTTGGCCAAAGCGTCTTTTCTTATGTTAAAGCTTTTAGCAAATAATTGGGTAAGACCGGAAACCAGAGCGAAAAAGTTGTGTCCTCGTTCTTTGACCGAATTCATGGAATAGTGATAGATGCACTTTTCGTATTCAGAGAAGAGTCCGGGAAACATGACGCCTATTTTTAGCGGTTTTGAAGAAACGGCATTGCCCATTAACTTTAGTACCTTGAAATGTGATTTATGAATCAAACATCAAGTGTTAACTTATCACATTAGACATAAAAATACAAACAAAAATCCGCAAATGTTAAGGATAAATTCTAAAAGTTTTGTTTGCAATTAAAACATTTGTTTTTGACAGATTATATGCTACATTCATGTGAGAAGAGAGGAAAATTTTATTGTAGACGATCTTGGCTGTGTGAAATTCACTTCGGAATATTAAACAACAGGGGGGATAAAATGAATTTAAAATGTAAAACTCTTATTTTTGGACTGTTTTTAACTCTATTAATTATAAGCGCCTGTTCTGGCAGTAGTGAAACAGATGCTGATAACGTTTTACCCGAAGAATATTATACTGATATGTTCGATTGGAACAGTCATAAGGGACTTAGCGATACTAAGCTTGGGCGAGGGATAAACCTTGGAAACTATCTGGAAGCACCACGTGACAGTTCTGACGATGGAGAGGGAGCCTGGACGGATGGGCGTAAGCTAGAACGTGAAGATATTATTCGCATTGCAGACGCGGGATTCGCGCATATTAGGATACCTTGCCGCTGGACCGATTATATGTCTAAAACTGATCCATATGATCTTATAGAAATTAATGGTTATAGTCGTTTGGAGCGTGTTAAAGAAATTATTGGCTGGGCTCATGAAGCGAATCTGAAAGTTGTAATTAATACTCACCACTATAATGAGATGTTCTATTCGGAGGGAAGTCTTACACTTGAAGAACATAAAGAGCGTCTTAATGCATTATGGAATCGCCTCTCAAAGGAGTTTAAACTGGCCGATTATCCTTCAGAAAACTTGATATTTGAACTGCTTAATGAACCGCATGAAAATATTGGATATGATGACTGGAATGAAATGATTGCAAACTTGACAAAGATAATATGGCAGGATAATGCTTCTTATCAAACAAATGGTGATGTTAAACGTATTATAATGATTGGAACAGCAAACTGGGGTGGTGTTCCCGGACTTTATAAATTGAACCTGCCTGATGCAATAAATGCTGAAAATACTATAATCACTGTCCATTATTATGAGCCCTTCCACTTTACGCATCAGGGTGCCGAATGGAACGAGGGGGCTTCGGACTGGATAGGTACGCGATGGCTTGGAAGCGAAAGTGAACGTAAGCCTCTTATTGATCTGTTTGAGGATATCGAAAAGTGGAATACAAAAGGTTTTGAAATTTATGTCGGAGAATTCGGTGTCTATTCAAAGTATGCGGATAAAACTGATCAGAAAGCCTGGACTGCTTTTATTTGCCGTGAGTCTGAACGTCGAAATTATTCTTGGGCATACTGGGAATACGCCTCGGGGTTTGGAGCTTATGATCCTCTTAACAGCACTTGGCGTTCATGGCTTAAGGATGCATTGGTACCAAAAGATTAGTTGAACAATGATTAAATAGGGAAGGTGATGTTTTAGAAGATAAAAATGGTGACTGTGACGTTTTCAAATAATGGAGACGATGCAAAAAAATGGGGACGGTGAGGTTTAAACAAAAACAACTCCGTCCCCGATTCGCAGAAGCACCAACGTACCCTATCAATGAGACATCCAGATGAATGCCTTTTTTGATAGGGTATTGCAAAAATTACACCCCTGTGGAATGTGGCGAATGATTTTTATGATGGAATTTTTTCATGAAGTGCATACCAGTTAATATTACGGGTAAAGAACATAGTTGCGGCAAGTAGAGTAAATACACCAACAGAACCGACAAGCAGAGTAAATTGTTGCATCTGAATAAGCACAAACAGAAACGAATAGAGAACTGTTAAAAATAGTGCTATCAGTAGCGCTCGCAACTGCTGGTTAAGAACCGACCGGCAGTATAAAGAGACTAGCAATACAACCGCGGCGGAGGCCGAAAAATACGCCAATCCGAATCTGATATGTTCTGACAGAGCAAGTAATAACATGTAAAAAATGGTAAGTGCTACACCGACAAGAAGATATTGGAAAGGATGAATCTTTAAAACATAGATGTGCTCAAAAGCAAAAAATAGGGAAAATGTCAAAATTATGAAAAGCAAGGCATATTTTAATATACGATCTGTTTGTTGATAAATGCTTATTGGAACAAACAGTGATACCCCAAAACAATCTTCATCGGATTCACTGATGCTGGTATCCTTAAGAAGTAGAGTATCGGAAGTGGATATCCATTTTGCAGAAAACCAATTTTGTGTTATATCTCTTTTTAATGGCAACTTTCCAGTAAAGTTTGGATCACCCCAATCGGCAGACAATTGAACTGTAGTATTTTCGGCCTGATCAATAAAGGCTATTGACTCACTTCCTCGCATTGTAAACTTGGCAGAAATTGTTTCGATTTTATCTTTAGTATCAAGAGTGATTAGTTCGTAACTGGATCGTGTGCGATTTGCTTCAATGGTTTTATTTTTGAGTCCGTTAACTTTGTCATTGATTTTTAACTGATTTATCTCAACATCACCATAATGTAGAAGGTTAAAATTGACAGAGCTCTTTTCCCCAGCTATTGTGCCGGGTTCAAATGATGCAACAATATTGATGTCTATGTTGTAACAGGGAACTTTAAAAATACCTTTTCGTCTAGTTTCGGTTATCATTTCGCATCGAATATCAGCTGATTTTGCTGTAATTATCCCATTGTCCGAAACGATAAAAATTCCTCCAAAGGTAACCGGACTTCCCCATCTGTTGCCTATCTCGTTGTAAACATCTCGCTGCCGCTCTTTACGTTCATCCACCATAGATTTAACAATTTGGATTGGGATCAAAAGACCCATAATTAGCCCTAAAATTACAAGTGGCTTAATAACCTGATTTTTCATAATCGTTCTCCATATAAATTTGTGAGCGAAATTTTTAAACTAATTAATTCGCTTATATAATTAATCTGGTGTGCGATTGTGAAAAGAGTATGAAGGCTGTGTGAAGTGAATAAGAAATCATAAAAAAAGTGATAGTACATTTGCAGTCTTTGATGTATTTCTCACAATTTAAGATGTTTGTAATATGACCATTGCTTTTTGGACAAATAAAATATTAAAAAGTTATTACATCAGCTGTTATTAATAGGGATAGTGAGAGTGGCAATAACTCCGACATCGTTACAATTTTCAATTTTTATTGTACCTTTGTGAAGTAACGCGCACTCTTTTACCAAGGCTAGCCCTAAACCAGTGCCTTTGCTCTTGTTTTGGGCTGATGATATCGAATAAAATTTTTCAAAAAGTCTTTTGTGAGCATAATCTGGAATTCCATTTCCATGATCACGGATAGTAAAAACGGCATTATTGTTTGTTTTTTCACAGCCTATAGTTATAGATGACTTTAAAGGAGAATTTTTTAGAGCATTATCTGCAAGATTAAGTAGGGCATGTCTGATCAGGAAGTATTCACCACTGAAATATAATTTATCGGGACAATCTATAATAATATCTATTTCGCTGTTTTTTGCTTGAGGAGCAAGAGACGCAGTTACGTCTGCTATAATCTCGCTTGCACAGAGTATTTCGGGTTTTTGTAGCTCATCACGGTTTTCAAGAGACGAAAGCAAAAGCATCTTATCGATAAGCGATTGTATTCGATTGCTCTCACGTTGTATATTATTGATGAACTTATGTTTTTGTTCATCATTCATATCTTCTGTTAAAAGTTCCGCTGCACTTTTTATGGATGTTAAAGGTGATTTAATTTCATGCGTGAGGGTGTTGACATAGGATTCTATATATTTTTTTCCGTCCAGTTCACGAAAGACCTGCTCAAAGGTAGATGCAAGTGTTTGGATTTCGCTCCCGGAAAATTTAGGAATCGCAGAGTGCCTGTTATGTGCAAGAGAGTTTACATGATGTGTAAGCCTTTTAATAGGTAGAGTTATCCAAAATGATAAAAGAATGCTCACCACTACAAAAGTAACAAAACTTACAATACCAAGCATGATTATTTTCTTTTGGGCAAGACGGATAAAGCTGATTATACTCTGCTTGGGCTTCTCGACAGTTACAGTTCCGATTATGGCACCTTCATGTTTTAGTGGAGCAGATACATACAGCAGTCCTTCGGTTCCAGGTGTTGTCGAGGTCGAACGCGCTCCGTATTTCCCCTGAAGTGCCAGGTATACATCATTCCACTGAGAATAGTCTTGTCCTGTTCGCCTTCCTTTATCCGAGTCAAAAATAATGTGTCCGGATTTGTCACAGATATAAAAATGCAGATCAACTTCTGTTTTTCGATATGAATATATTTTAGCTTCGAATCGACGGTTATATATATTTATAGATAGTTTCCTAACGCTATCAAGGTTGATCCCGTTCTCATCGGCACTGTTCTCAAGGTAAGCCGCCAAGATATTTACGGTGTCGTTCATGGATTCTTCGGTGGTTTCAAAATAACGCGGTCTAATATCGTTATAAATAGAGTCAAAAATATAGTAAAAACCAAGCCCAGCTATAATTGAAAATGTAATAACAAGGCGGAATTTTATATTCATAATCCCTCTTTTAGGGAGTAACCGATGCCTCAGTAGGTCTCGATCGGATCTATATCGGGGCGCACAGCTTTCAGTTTGGCGCGGAGCATTTTTATATGGGCATCTACTGTTCTGTCAAAGCTGTCATCAGGCTCAAGCCAAACAAGATCCATAATCTTTTGCCGGTTAAAGATCCAGCCTGGGCGATTAGCCAGCAAAGATAAAATATCGAATTCGTAGCGAGAAAGTTGAAGTTTTTGTCCGAAATAGGTTATCTGTCTTTTGTTAGTATCAATTATAAATGGGCAATCTTCGGTTATTGCATTTGAGTTTCCGCGCCTCATAATTGCTTTGATCCTTGCACTCACCTCTCTGGGGCTAAAAGGTTTAGAGACATAATCATCCGCGCCAAGTTCAAGACCCAGAATGCGGTCAATCTCTTCCGCACGAGCGGTTAAGCATAATACAGGGATATTAGAAACATGACGAATCTGTTTTAGAACTTCAAATCCGTTTATATCAGGCAAACCAATATCGAGTATTACAACATCGCACTGCTTGTCGCCGACAATGGAAAGACCTTCATTGCCAGTTTGTACCCAAATGGTATCAAAACCTTCAGTTTTAAGAACGTATTCCAGAGAATCGGCTATACCTGGTTCGTCTTCAATAATCAAAATTTTCTTTTTATTGTCCATAAACGTATAGTCACCTTTTAAACCAAAAAATGTCCATGATTTTTTGCCACCGTCCCCGATTACCAGAAACGTCACCGTCCCCAACGAAATATAAATAATTTGTTGACAAAGGTTTGATGTCAAACTAAAATGAAATTATGCATAGCAAAACAAACATATCGTTTGAAGTACCAGAAAGAATTGTTTCACTTTTAAGTCGAAAAATGCGCAAATGGTACCATTTTATTCGAATACGTATCGAGGAGGCAGGGCTAAGTGGACTCGATATAAGCCATGGCGATATTCTGTATCAACTGTATCATCATGGAGCGATGCCAATGAATAATATTGCGCAACGCATTGGCCGGGATAAATCAACAGTTACAGCTCTTGTAAAAAAGATGGAATCTAAAAACTTGATAAAAAGGGTTTCAGATATTGATGACGCAAGAATTACGATAATCCAGCTGACTTCAGTCGGAGAATCATACAGGGATGCGTTTGCAAAAATTTCGCATGATTTAATGGAGCGCATATATTGTAATCTGACAGATAAAGAAAAAATCAAATTGATGCAGTTACTGGCAAAGTGTGGAGAGTAAAAATTTTTAAATATATAGTTTGATATCAAACAAAAGACAAAGGTAAAGGTAAAGATGGAGAAACAGTTTGTTGAATTTCTATTTAAGGCAAAGAGAAATACTTATGCTGTTGGTGAAAATGGTGTAAAAGAACCACAGTCTGATGGCTCGACGATAATGAGGTATCAGAACAAGCAATTGGTTTATGTGGATCGTTTTTACGGAGGAGAACCATATATCGGCGAGGAAATTTTGTTTTATGACAATATGGCAGTATGGGGTATGAACTATACTGGCAGGCTTATTGAAGCAAATTGGAATTTGCGCGGGGATGTGTATGCCTTTCTTCAGATGGCTCTTAAAGAAAATGGCGCTGCCTTTCCTGCGCGGGGTCCTGAAATTTACCGTGATGCAGACTATACATACAGAACAAACATAAAAGGAACAGTTGAGTTTTTTAGTGGATACGAAGAGGTGCTTTTTCGGGGCGAGGTAATATACAAGGGGTATTATCATGGTGGTTCTGTGAATACAAATAACTAAAAGGAGACAATAATGAAATCTGAAAACAAAGATAGTTCAATAAATTTTAACGATGCTGTTGATTATGTTTTGAAGAAACTTCAAAAAAACAAAATCGCTGTATTGGCAAGTTGCGGTGCCGATATGCGTGTCAGTGCAAGATCAATGAGTATTGTAAATAGAGGTCTTGAAATATGGTTTCAGACTGATAGTAGATTTAAAAAGAACAGGCAGATGGACGAGAACCCCTTTGTGGCTTTATGTCTTGAAAACATCCAGATCGAAGGAAGGGTAGAAAAAACAGGGCACTCCTTAGACCCAGAGAATAAATTTTTCTGTGATGAGTTTGAGTTGCATCATCCTGGTTCATATAAGGCTTATACACTTAGTCGTGACGAGGTAATATATCGCGTAATTGCGGAGCAGATTACACTTTGGAGATATGATAAAGGTCAGTCTTATAGGGACTTCATTGATGTACAAAATAGATTAGCGGTTAGAGAATATTATGTGGTAGAACCTTTGAGTTAGGAAAGGCTTATGTTAAGAAATAGAAAAACTCAGCCTTGTGGGAAAAACAGATATGACAATATAGATTAAAATATACACAATAGTTGAAATTTATGATGTGAGCAAAATAAATATTGATATAATCTAAATATAATTTAATTGTAATAGTTGCCTTAAAATATTAAGGAGGTCTTATTATGCAAAGATGCAAAGATGCAAAGATGCAAAGATGCAAAGATGCAAAGATGCAAAGATGCAAGGTAGTAATGGTTATACTGATTTTTCTTGCACTTGGATTTGTTTCATGTGAAGGCGAAATACATGATGCTCGGGAAAATGAACCTGCCCAAGGTGAAAAGGATGTCGTAAAAGTCGTTGACGGTATTGTCCCAATCCGTAAAAAAGAGGTTAGTGTAACTTTAAACTCGCTTCTTTCTGACAACCAAGATTCTGATTTGCGTTTACGTCTTTCAGCTTCGCGAAGTACCGAAAGTAATGCTGATAATCTTATTTCTGATCTTCGTGAACTCGTTTTGCAGAGCTTGGAACAAATGTCGGAAGAAGAAAAAAAGGAGTTTCTTAATAAAGATGAAATTTCTTTCACAATAAGTTCAGGGATAGACCCGTTTGAAAAAATTGTTTACCCGATAGATCCAGAGGATATTTCTGCTATATCCGAAGAATCCGAAGAATCCGAAGAATCCGAAGAATCCGAAGAATCCGAAGAATCTGAAGAATCTGAAGAATTAAATACCCTGAAGTCATCAAAAATACAACGTCGATCCTCAGAAAATGGTGATATTAGTTTCATCGTTGATCCTTACCTTGCCCGTTTACAGCGAAGAGGTCAGCTTAAAGATTATTTCGAAGAAATTTGTGGAAATATACAAATTTCAGGTGATATTCTTCATAACTATTATGAAAAAGAAATCGAAAATATCGAAGAAGAAACGGACGTAGGGGAACAACTTATTGTGCCGTCTCTACTTTATCTTTCTGAGGTTATGTTTCTATTGGCAGAACTGGATCAATATAATGGCATCGAAGAATTGGCAACAAATTATGACCTAAATGTTGATATTACAAGAATAAAAAAAGATATGGAATATTTAAGAAGTGAATCTGACAATGAAACATCAGGTGTAGCCGCAACCCGGGGAAGCATCCCAAAGGATTTGAACTGGAAACGCATACCAAACGGCGCTATATTGGCAAAACATAGTAGTGGTAAATTGGCGGCATGGATATCATATATAGCCGGGGGAGTAAGCGAATTATTTTCTGGTGGAGCCAAATATAATCATGCTGGTTTGTATAACGAAGCATTAGGGAAAAAAGGTCCAGGCGTGAAATCTGTATACTCGGCAGATGGAGATGGTACAAAAGTGCAGTCACTGAATAATTTTATAAAGTCTTCAAAATTCGCTATTGTTTACCCTACTAATTGGACAAGCTCAAAAGCAAAAAACGCAATAAAATACGCTGAAAATATATTTGGTTTTCCCAAAGAAGGAAAAGTAAAATATTTTACCAAAGGGCAATTGACTAAAGACTATTTCAGATTTTCTAATAGAAGTCATAATCTGAAAGGTGATCGCGCTATTTGTACCAAAGTTCCTTACACAGCCTGGCGAAAGGCCGGCACTAGTAAAAAGCTCGATTCCGGATTAGGTTATTCAGGTTTTGATCGTGGTGGTAACCTTATAACACCTGATGAACTTCGAAACAGTGCTAAAATAGTTACACGTAAAATTGATCTTTGGATCTGGTCGCATACTACAACAGTATATACAAATCGGTCATATCTGTTTTATGAAAAATAACTGTAACTACTTTATTACTAGAGACCATATAAGCAAGTTCGACTAAAAAATATTGATTTTAGTGTGAAATTAGTATCAATCCGCGGCACTAGGTGCCGCGGTCATTACAGCGGAAAGGAATGATTATGCAAAATAAAAATATTATAATTGCCCTTTTGTCGGCAACCCTGCTGTTTGTTTCGTGTGGTATTGATCCTTTTGCGGAAGACGATGTTCCGCTTGTTTACGAAACAAGCTACAAACCTGTACCCTATACCGAAACAAGTGTAGTGCTTGATATTATGGGAGCCGGGACAAACGGAGAAGATAACTATCTGGTTGTTGTGAATACCGAAGCGGCCGAAGTAATCGGTTCATATTATTTCAAGGAAAAGGATATAGGGTACATTCAGTATATTCAGATTAACGAAAAACTGTACATGAATTTTAACAATGATTGTTATGGCGATTTTGTTGAGCTTGACATGATCACTGGAAAACTTATAAAACTGCCTTTTTTTGATAGTTACGGTTATGGCATATCTTCTTTGAATGATGCTCTTTATATGGGCAGTGGCTATGGTCATAATTATAACAAGCTTCGTGAATATAACACTCAAACAGGTAACTATACCGATATTGATCTTGGTCAGAATTTATCCCAGTGGGTATACAGGGGGTTTGTTAACGATGGTAATTCTTATCTTGTTACCGGCCATTATGGGCAATGTTTCACGGATGTGTTGAATAACAAGACATTTGATATTAATGATGTTCTAAATAATGGATATTTATGTGAGTTATATTATATTGATTTAAGTTTGAATCCAAAAAATAATGTCGATG
>DAOTGZ010000069.1:0-11808 GCA_035447445.1 Spirochaetota bacterium
TATGCTATGTTGCCCGTTTCTGCATAAGCTGCCATACCTGCCTGATACAGACCTGCGTTATATTCAGGTGTACCATCATCATAAACCAGTGTTCCTCCGCCAGCAGTTACTCCAAAAGAGGCAAAGGCTGCCCATTTTCCGCCATTATAAACAGCATAAACATTTGGCAAAAACAGAGTTGGCTCTGTTGTTTCAAATGATCCGTCCGCAACTTCTACAGTGGGTAAATCGCTTTTGATCTCATAGTTTTTGAGTAGAAACTGGTTTGATGCCTGAACATGAAATCCTTGTGCCATAAAGGCTGTTGCTGCGGGATTGTAATGAGCGATATCTGCTCCTTCGAGTGCTCCATTTCGATTGTATATGCGTACATATTCGGCACTCTGATTGCCAAGATAATCAATGCTTCCGGCAAAAAGTGATGAACCGTATAGAGCAAGTGCGGTAAAAAGTACTACTTTAAGAATTTTTTTCATAAACAAGCCTCCGCGGGATTAACCCGTTTTAATGTTTTTGTGATTTGTGCAACTATCTTGAAAAAATAATGCCATAACAAAATATTTAGTTAATTTATAGAGAACTTCGAAAAATAACCGTATTTTAGAAGGTGTCACCGTTTAAGTGCCTATTCTAAATGAATTTTTCGCGAGTTGCTTGTTTAAAAAATTACTTATTGAGATTTCCTATGTATTGCCTTTTTAACAATATTGTCAATACTATCAATATTTATAAAAAAATCAAGAATTTTCTTTTGAATAATCATAATATAAGTCTTTATAGAAAGAAGTCAAAAGTTAAAATGAAAATAACCGTAAGGAGAATTCCGATGAGAAAAATTCTAAGCTTAAAAGAGTGCACTATGCAAAGTGATTCTACTAGTCGTATTTATCAGATAACAAAGGAAACTTGCGACCGGTTTAATAGTTATTATCTGGATTTTGTTGAATCTGTTGCAATTCTTAATGAAAAATATGAAGAAGGTGCGACCAAAGGGAAAGAGCTTAAAGAGCAGATAGAATATATGAAAAAAAAGATCGATGAATTGATTGGTTTTATGAAGGAAATTTCCAGAGAAATGGGTGATTTTGTTGAATTGGCAGATGTGGATTGATTTGTGTTGACATATTGTTGTAGGTGTTTTTTTATTTGGCTATGAAATATATAAAATTTTTGTTAAACATACATTCTGGGAAGGGGCGCTATATTGAAATAGACGCTTTGCGAGCTTTTGCCATTTTATTAATGGTTTTTTACCACTTTTCATGGGATTTGATGTATTTTGGCTATATCGAAATTGATGTGTATAACGGCTTTTGGTACTGGTTTGCCCGTTTTATCGCATCACTGTTTATTTTTACAGCCGGAATTGGAATTGCTATCGCCTATGGGCGTTGTAAAGATTATAATGATTTTGTTAAGTCTTCTATTAAAAGGGGTCTTGTGATTTTTATGTGGGCTGCCATTATTTCATTGGTATCCTTGTTTCAGTTTGGTTCCGGATATATGATAATTTTCGGAATACTACATTTGTTGGGGTTTTCAGTTATCGCTTCGGCCTTTGCCGTGAGAATAAATCGTGTAATTATTATTGCCGTTGCCGTCGTCACTGTTTTTATCGGATATAAACTGTTTCACATGGCGTCTCATGACCTTTATCTTGTATGGGCCGGAGTACAACAGTATGGCAGGGCAATGCCTGACTATTATCCGGTTTTCCCATATTTCGCGCCGGCCCTTGTTGGTCTTGCTGTTGGGAAAACATTTTATTCTAATGGTATGCATCCTGACCTGAAATTTTTAAAGAAAAATAATGCTGTAAAACTGTTGGCTACAATGGGTAGGTTTTCGCTTTTGATATATCTGGTGCATCAACCTATTCTAATGGCTTTTTTTTCCATTGTTCAATTTTTTAGAGGTTAATAAATAATCCAAGCCGACTGGGAGGCCGGCTTGGGTAGTGGTGTTGCGATGTTGGCTCAGACTTACTGAAGCAGTTTTAATACAGATTGCGATTTATTGTTTGCCTGGGCAAGCATTGAAACCGCTGACTGTGTAAGTATCTGATATCTTGTGAATGATGACATCTGCTCGGCCATGTCTGTATCTCTTATTCTGGACTCTGATGCCTGTGTGTTTTCGTAAGCATTCATGAGTCCTTTGGCCGCGTGTTCCAGACGGTTGTAATATGCTCCGAGATCGGCACGCTGTTTAGAGATAAGCCTTAGAGCCTCATCTGCTAAACCGATAACTGCGTTTGCTTTACCTGGTGTTGATATCGAGATAAATGTTAGAACAGTTGGGTTACGTAGACCCAGAGCCGCACTTGTCATAGTCTCAATAAAAACTCTTTCTCTCTGGTGCATATTTGGTCCCATATGAAACCACATTGATGCTGTTGGGCGAAGTCGCGCAAATGAACCTGTAAGCAGACTCATTTTGTTAAATTCGGCCTGAGAAGCAATACGATCGACCTCATCAACCAGCTCTGAAATTTCAACTTGAATCAGCTGACGGTCTTCCGGTGTGTAGATACCGTTGGCTGCTTGTACCGCAAGAACCCGTATCCTCTGAATAATTTCATGAGTTTCCTGAAGATAACCCTCGGCAGTCTGAATCATGGACATACCATCTTCTGTGTTGCGCTCTGCCTGACGTAAGCCCTGGATCTGTGATCTCATTTTCTCAGAAACCGCAAGACCTGAAGCATCGTCCCCAGCTTTGTTGATACGCATACCAGATGAAAGTTTTTCTATGTCGCTTGAAAGGTTCCAGTCATGAAACTTGAGCGTACGGTGAGCGAAAACAGAACTGATATTGTGGTTAATAATCATTACTTTTCCTCCTTGAAAATTAAGTTATCATCCGTGATAACATGTAATGTTTTTTAAGATTACATTACAAGATCGGTCGTTAGTCCGAATTGCGTAATACTATTTTTTTAAAAAGTTGCGGTTTTTTGTTTTATTCGTAGTTTTCTTTTTATGTTTCTTGGTATTTAGATTAAGAAAAAATAAAATTTTTCAGAAAAACAGAGAAAATTTCGGATTCTTGTCCAGAAGAATGGTCTTGATCTCCAAAAAAGTTCATTCCCCAGCTGTTTATGAAGTATGGAAACCCGAAAAAAGTGTGTACAAAAGCCGCATGAAAACAGGGGCGAATAAACTCCTTAACCCCAATCATAAACTCATCAAAGAAATCCATTGCAAGAAATAGCATGTACGACAAGCTGTAACAGTAAAGATTAGCGATGTCTTTCAGTTTCCTTTTAGAAATGCTTGAAAACCTTATATGTACTGATTTATAAACTGTACCTCTTTCATGATACCGGTTAAGAGTATCATTGCATACTGGATTCTTAGCCAGTTTTTTCGAATACATATCAAGAACGGTATTCATTACATCGGAAATATCCATATTGTATTTCTGCGCGTATTCTTCAATTTTATCAAGTCTACTTATTTCAACATCGATTGATGTTCTAAAGTCTGTAACTTCCATTTTGCCGCCTCCATAAATTTATCTATATATGTATACTTGATTATGTTCGATTTTGTTAAAATTTTTTTAAAAAATTTCAATTTGTTTCCTTATATCAGCATTAAAGGCTGTGTTCGCTTTTATTATGTATGAGTCACTGTTACATAAATGTTAAATAGTCCGTGAATATTTACATTCGGGTATAACGTATCTTGACATATAGGTCAATATCGTCTTGTTTGATTTTGGCCTATATGCTAGGAGTCGTTATATGAAACTTTGTTTGCTTTTGATTGTCTTTATTTCATTTTCATTAAGTGCGTCTGAATCAGCGGGTGTTGCTCTTGCAAGTGATGTTGATATTTTATGGGTTACCATATCGGCGGCTCTTGTGTTTTTTATGCAGGCTGGATTTTTGATGCTGGAATCTGGTCTTGTAAGATCAAAAAATACGATTAATGTTGCAATAAAAAATCTTGTTGATTATATAGCTGGGTCTATCGGGTTTTTTGTGGTAGGTTTTGGCTTGATGTTTGGAAGTGCAGGATTGTTTACAGGTACTGATTTATTTTTCCTTAAGAATTATAATACTCCACAGGAGTATACGTTCTTTCTTTTCCAGATAGCTTTTATGGGAACTGCAGCTACCATTGTTTCGGGCGCAGTAGCAGAGCGAATCAAATTTCATTCTTATATGCTTATGTCTGTAATTATATCGGTATTAATATATCCAATTTTTGGGCATTGGGTCTGGGGTGGAGGATGGCTGGCTCAATTAGGATTTATAGATTTTGCGGGTAGTACAGTTGTACACTCTGTTGGCGGTTGGATTGGTCTGGCTGGTGCGATTGTTTTGGGGCCGCGAAAAGATAAGTACAGTGCATCAGGAAAACTTAATCATATTTATGGACATAATCTCCCTCTGTCAGTTTTAGGCACACTTATTTTATGGCTGGGCTGGTTTGGTTTTAACGGTGGTTCTACTCTTGCCTTGACTGACTCCATGCCTCTTATTGTCGTGAATACAACTCTTTCTGCATGTGCTGGTGGAACAGCAGCTTTGTTATTATCCTGGATTTTAAACAGATTTAAAAGATCTGGTATTGAAGATATAATTAACGGTGTAGTCGGAGGCCTAGTTGCAGTTACGGCTGGTTGTCATCTTGTTAATCCTGCGGCTGCACTTGTTATTGGCTCTGTTAGCGGTTTGATCGTTGTAGTTAACGTCAGACTAATGGATAATGTGTTTAAAATTGATGATGTAGTTGGCGCCTTCACTGTACATGCTCTTTGTGGTATTTGGGGAACTTTATGCATTCCATTTTTGGCAGCTAATCCAACAAAAGGTGGTTCGTTTGTTGTACAGCTCATAGGTGTTGCTGTCTGTGCGGTTTGGTCGTTTGGGTTAGGACTATTGTTTTTCTATATATTCAAGATGCTCAAAATACTGCGTGTTTCAAATGAGGCTGAAGAAATGGGGTTGAATATTGCAGAGCATGGAGCTAGGACTATGTGGCTTGATCTCATGGGTGCAATGAACTCAGTAGCTGATAATAAGGGACTTCCCCCAGCCATTGATGTCGAGCTTGGTACCGAATCCGGTACCATAGCCGCAATATTCAACAAAATAATGGAGAATCTTCATCAAATTGTAAATTCTGTTTCGGATAATGCTGTAACTGTTAACGCTATATCAGGAGAACTCAGTAATACCACAGCTTTTATCAGTGACACTATTGCTACGGAGTCGTCTAAGCTGCAACAGGTTTCAGGCTTTTTGGATGGCATAAAGGCAGCTTTTTCAAAGACAAATGAGCTTGCAGCCGAATTGACATCAGATACTGCTAAATCTAGCGATCTTGCAACGCTACTTCACGATCGTTTTGTAAATCTTAACAAAGAGCTTCACCATTCAACGAAGCACACTCTTGACAGCCATAACTTTTCTGTTCGTGGAGAAGAAGATTTGAAAAATACTGTCGAGCGTATGCGGCAAATAGAAAGTTCGTCACAAAAGGTTACAGAAGTTGCCAGGTTTCTTGTGGATATATCTGAGCAACTGACTCTTTTATCACTAAATGCAAGTATTGAGGCTGCACGATCAGGTACTGAAGGGCAGGGGTTTTCTATAATTGCTCACGAAATTAATAATTTGTCGGATACAACTCTTAAGCATACCAAAGAAGCCGCACGTTACATTAATGAGATTGGATCTACGGTGAGTTCGGGAGCTGCTGCTCTTTCCGAGGCGATGGATTCCTTTCAAACCATACGTAACGAGATCGATATTCTTAAACGCATTATGAAGATGCTGATGGAAGAGAGTGATAATTATCGTTCAATTGTGCATGAGATGCGTAGCTTCTTTTCAGGTATTAATTCCAAAATTGATATGATTACTGGCATGGTTCGTGAACGGGATAATGATATATCAGAAGTATTTAACGCTTTATGGGGGATAAACCAGGCCTTTGAAGAGCTACAGAGTCATTCAGAATCGGTCAAGGGGCGCAGTCGGGACCTTTATGAGAGCAGCGAGCTTATGAAGCAGATAGTCGGATCGTTAAGTGGTAACAAAGAATGCCCGATAAATGGTTGACACAATAAATATTTTCATATAAGAGTTAAATCTATATAAAATCTTCACTAATCTGTTAACGAAGAAAGAACCAAATTTGCTGTTTTTTAAGGGATGGGGTTTCCTATCTCTCTGTATAATTGCATATTTGGCTAATTAGGTGATATATATTATGAAAAATTCAGTATTTCCAAAAATTGTTTGTATATTTCTTTTCCTTTCCGCTGCCGCCGGGATAGCAGAAGAATCGTTGGTTGTAGATTCCGCTATGACTCGTGAGCAGGCTTTGAAAGGTGTTAATCCTGATTGTCCTGAATGGATACTATCCAATCAGGCTCTTGTTGAGGTGTACTATTACGGTTTTGATGGTAAGATTCACAAGGGGCAACTGATGGCTGATTTCAGGTTAGCCGATGATCTGCAGTCGGTCTTTAAGATTATTTATGATACAAAATTTGCGATTAAGCAGGTAAAGCCGATTTCTGTATACACTTGGGACGATTTTAAGTCCATGAGAGCGAATAATAGCTCTGCGTTTAATTATAGAGTTGTTCCTTTTTCAAAGACTCTTTCAAAGCATGCTTATGGGTGTGCTATAGATATAAATCCTGTACAAAATCCTTATTTTACTAAAGACTCTGTTTATCCTGAAGGAGCAGTATATGATCCTTCATCTCCGGGAACATTAGCTGCAAAAGATAAAATTGTGGCGGAGTTTAAAAAACGAGGATGGCGCTGGGGTGGCGATTGGCGCAATAAAGATTACCAACATTTTGATAAGTTACTTAGCAAAAAAGCTGCTGCAGGTAATAAAAAGTATTATATTTGGCCTTGGTCTGTTAAATAGTCTAAGATTTCGCCGGTAATTGTTGAGGAAGGTAATATGAAAAAAATAGCTGTTATATCTGTTGTTATTCTGTCCGTTTTGTCTTGTGCCAAAAAAAAGATTATCGAGCCGGTTGATGCAGTTGTAGAAAATATTTATGCTACATCAATTAAACTTCCGGCCGCTAAGAACAGCCCTTATCAGCTTTTTGATGACAATTCTAAAGGATTTTGGGTGACATCGCCTGGAACCGGTCCAGATGAAGGCGTTTTTATTCAATTTGAAGAGCCGATATTTATAAAGAAAGTTGAAGTCGATGCAGTTGCTGAATCATTTTTATCTTATCGCCTTTATATAAATGGTGTAGAAACCAAAGACTATGAATCTTCACAGAAGAGTGTGGATATAAACAAACAGGTGAGGACTTTTTATCTAAGAATAATCGATAATAGTGTATTTGAAGACGATCAGAGTGTATCTATTAAAAATATTAGTTTTTATAATGATCAGGATAAAAAAATGATTCTGGCTTTGCCAGGGATAGAGACGGGTACTATAAAGGCGTCATCCTCTCTTTCTCCAGTTGAATCGTACAGTGTTGACTTTCTTTTTGATTCACGCAAGGATTTTGGATGGGCGGATGGAGATTCTGAAAGTGATGGGACGGGAGAATATATCGTTTTTGATTTTGATAAAGAAGTTACAATTGACTCTTTGAAAATATGGAATGGTTATCAGAGATCGGATGAACATTATAAGGCTAATGAGCGGGTAGAAAAGTTCTCTTTTGGAATAACTGGCGAAGATGCCTCGTCTTACGAATTACATGATTATGAAATTCAGAAAGTTGACCTGAAAGAATCTCTAACTGGTAAATCTTTTACTCTAAAAATTAATTCTGTATACGCTGGCTCCAAATACAAGGATCTCGTGATAAGCGAGCTTAGGTTTATACAAAGTGGGCGTCCGTTTGTTTTAGATAGTGGTGGTTTAGAAAAACTTCAGAAAAAGAATCTAAAAGCAAAAGCCAGCAACGAACTTTATAAAAAACTTGTTGATCGACGGTTTTTACTTACAATATCAGAAACAGATAATTATGTTAATCAGTCATTGATATTACGATCAAACGGAAGTTTTGTTCTTTGGTTTGTTTCTGAAGAGACTGGTGTTAGTCGTTCGCGTTATGCGGACGGCAATTGGCAAATTGAAACTGATGGTCGAGTCAAGATCTTTGGGCGCATTCACAATATCGAGAACTATGTTAATATGGACAATGAATTTGACCCATATAGTGGTGGATCAGAGGAAGATGGTGAACCTGGAAAAGAAGATGTCGACTCAATAAAAATATTTCACGATTATATCTCTTTAACTACGGAATACTTGAAAAGTGATAGGGGTTTGTTTAAACCTTTTAAACTACAATAAATCAAAACAGGACTTGATTTGAAACGTGTCATTGCTCTAATTATTTTTATCGCAACCTTTATAGCAACGATGGTTCTTCTTTGCAAGAGTCCCTATGCGAATGGTTGGGATGGCTATTTTTACATCGTTCAAGTTAAATCTTGGTTTGTCGAGGGAGCGATGCACTCGGAAGATCATTCTCTCGTTTATGCACTTCTTATTGTAGTTCAGTATATATTTCGCGATTATGTTCTTTCATACAAAATAGCTTCGGCTCTTATAAGAGCCTTCTTTATAACAGCTCTTTATTTTCTATCCGTTAAAATTATTAAAGAGACAAAACCTGAAAAAATAGATCGAAACGATACTTCTCTTTACATAAAAGCTCTCTTCGTCTGTGTAGTTGCTGCTGTTAGTAGCTCATCGTTATATTTTATTACACAATTTCCTAAAAACATGTTGGGATTTGCTTTTTTGCTGACAATGCTCTATTTTTTACCCAGTGTATATAAATCTGCCAGCAATGGACAATTAAGCAAAAATGATATTAGGAATGCAGTAGTTTGTATTATTTTGTTTATATGTACGTTTCTGACTCACAGATTCAGTGGTGGAATTGCTGTTATTGTGCTGTTTCTATTTGTTATTGCGCTTTTACTGGAAAAGATGAAACAAATTATTCCTTATCTTTTTATCTCTTCTGTGTTTTTTATAATAGTGTTAATTGCTGTTTCATTAGCATTTCCAGGAACACTGCATGTTTATGATCTTGAACGTTTTTCCGGTGCTTTTAATAGCAGTTTTATTTTTACGGTATTTGAATTTTTAAATATTATTTCTTATAAGCGGGCTGGTGTTCTGTGGAGTGTAGAGCTTTTGGTTTACTATTTATGCTCTGTTTTGTTTATAATTAGTTATGTAAGATCTTTGATAAAAAGAGAGAAACATAAATTTCTCTATTTCACAGGAATTTTTGTCATTATTACTTTCGGAGTTTTCCCTTTTTATAATTTTGATCCATCGGGAATTGGTTACCGTTTTTACCTTGGAGCTCAACTTTTTGTGCCTCTGGCTTGTTTGATTTTCTTTGTGAATATGCATTTTGAATCAAAATCATTTCTGCCGGTTCTTGTCATCGTGATGATAGCCCTTTCTATGTTTCTTGTTATAAATTATGATTACAAAAAATATGATCCTCCCTATGAAAAATATCATGGAATGTCGCAAAAATTAATAAAACGTTTAGGTGTCACTAAAAATGATTATCAACTTTTCATTATGCACAAGGCTCTTGCGGAAATCTTCACATACGAAACTGGTCTCGATGCGTTACCATGGGCTCCAGGTATAAAATATGAGGGTGCTCGGGTTCTTCGTCTGGTTTATGGGGTAGAACCAAAACTTTATAAACGGTTTCTTTCCAATGAGGAGCTTGAGAAGGTGTTTCTTTTACAAGGACGCTATACTTATCTTGATGAAGATCTTTTTGGAATATTTTGTGAGCGATTGAAAGAATTTGCTCCGGATGAATTTGAAAAAATAAATAATTGGCGTAATCCTCTTAAAGTTCGCCCTGATTACCTTATGCGTGGGGAAAAAAGATGATGCGCCCAGTGAAAAGAAGTCGTTTGCGGATATGTATTGGAAAATGCTATTATACAGTAAGACGATATATTAGCTGGATAATTGAATATAGATTATTTGCAAATAGAAAAGATTATGTAGATATGCCATATAATGTTTATGAGCATTCGACTCCGATTTATCGCGAGCTTGTAGGGGTTAATCTGGAATTGCTAAAGAACAAGGAAAAGAACCTGCGCATAGCGATAAAGAATCTTGATGGTGTGGTCATAGAACCCGGGCAAAAGTTTTCTTATTGGCGATTGATTGGAAAACCCTCCATACGCAAGGGTTATTTACCCGGCATGGTACTATTTTATGGTAATTTAACATCGGGTACTGGGGGAGGGCTTTGTCAGCTTTCAAATCTTATTTATTGGATAAGTCTGTATACACCACTTAAAGTTGTAGAGCGTTACCGGCACAGTTATGATGTTTTTCCGGATAGCAATAGAACTCAGCCGTTTGGAAGTGGTGCAACCTGCGTGTATCCTTACAGGGATTTGCAGCTTTATAATGACACAGACAATTGCTTTCAATTACGTTTGAAAATTATGAACGGAAGACTCTATGGAATGATTAATTCGGATAAGCCGTTATTAATTAGCTATATGGTTTATCAGAAAGAACATTGTATTACACATGAACTTTGGGGCGGTTATGTAAGGCATAACCGTATTTTTCGAAAAGAGTTTGACGTTAATGGACGGCAATTAGATGATTACGAAGTTACTCAAAACCATGCTGTAATGATGTATGAGCCTTTTCTAGAAAAACATTACGACTGAAGTCGATATTGGGACTGATTGTGATTACCGATAATAATTTCATAATGGAGGAATTCTAATGATTGACGAAAATTTTTGGTTCGCGTTGGGGTTGACTCTTTTTGCAGGTCTCTCTACTGGTTTCGGAAGTCTGATGGCTCTATTTTCTAAGGATTTTAAACCCCGCTTTTTGGCTTTAAGTCTGGGCTTTTCGGCTGGAGTTATGATCTATGTCTCATTGATAGAGATTTTTGTTAAATCACGGGAATCGTTAACTGCTTTTTATGGTGAACGTTTGGGGCATTGGGCAACTGTCGCCTCTTTTTTTGGAGGAATCGCGGTTATTGCTATTATAGATAAGATGATACCCTCTTATGAAAATCCCCATGAACTAAAAAGTGTTAAACAGGGTGTTGATAGTGAGAATAAAAAATTATTACGCATGGGAATGTTTTCGGCTCTTGCAATAGCCATACATAACTTCCCTGAAGGGTTGGCAACTTTTATGGCCGCAATTGCTGATCCAGCTTTGGGTATCAGTATAGCTGTTGCGATAGCGATACACAATATACCGGAAGGGGTTGCTGTTTCGGTGCCGATTCTGTTTGCGACAAAAAACCGTAAAAAAGCTTTTACGCTTTCGTTTCTTTCAGGTCTTGCTGAACCGGTAGGTGCATTAGTCGGTTATTTTATTTTGCGCCAGTTTTTTAACGACGCGGCAATGGGAGTAGTGTTTGGTGCTGTAGCAGGTATCATGGTTTATATCTCTTTTGATGAGCTATTACCTACCGCCGAGGAGTATGGTGAACACCATATTGCGATAGGTGGGTTGATTGCCGGAATGGGAGTTATGGCGGTGAGTCTGTTATTGTTGGCTTAAATTTTGCGTGGTTTTGCGTGGTTCTATAATTTTAAATAACGGAATAGGGAAATGAATCTGACTAATTTAAAACGAAATATTTCGATGGTTTCGACAGTTCTGATTATCAATCTTTTTTTTGATAGAATAACAAAGGTTTTGGCCGTGCAGTTCTTAAAAGATGGGCCTTCACATCATTATTTATACAATACATTTGTTCTTAAATATGCCGAAAATAGTGGAGCTTTTTTGAGTATGGGAGCAGATTGGC
>DAOTGZ010000070.1:0-11804 GCA_035447445.1 Spirochaetota bacterium
TACCTCTCTCGTGATACCTGTTAAGAGTGTCATTGCATACTGGATTCTTAGCCAGTTTTTTTGAGTACTCGTGCAAAACAGTATTCATTACATCAGAAATATCCATATCATGCTTTGCAGCATACTCTTCAATCCTATCAAGTCTGCTGACTTCAACATCTATTGATGTTCTAAAATCTGAAACTTCCATTTCGTACCTCCAATTTATTTCTATATATGTATACTGGGTTGAAGGCTATTTTGTTAAATTTTTTTGGTTTTTTGAGGTATGAAATCTAGTAGCTGCGCATTAAATTTGTGGAGGCGTTATTTTCAAAGCAACAATCTATTTGTTCTTTCTTTTTTTCTCTTTCAGAGGGGTTTTCTTGTTTTTAACAAAAATGTTTTGTGCGAATAGCCCGAAAATGTTCCATGCATATCACCACTTCGCGGAGTGACAGCGACGCGAAGTGGTGATATGCCACGAGAGGCTGCCTGCCGCCCATTGACCCTTGCACGAAGAGGATTATGATAAAACTATAAGATGCAAACAACTATAGAATTCATAAAACAAGAGAGCGGCCATTTGTTTTAAATGCAGTGTTATAATAATATTTAAGTTTTCAGATGTAATTGTTTCCTGCTTTCTCGGATTTATCGGAAATAGGAATTTGTTGTTGTTTTCATACAGATGTTACTCTCTGGTAACATTGGAATTTTTCTAAGTTCCTCTATTGTAATATCTCTTTTTTGTCTATTATATCTTTAAGGTCGCTCTCTGTGAACTTGTATGCCTTATTGCAAAAAGTACAGCATACTTCGGCACCGTGATCTTCTTCAATCATTACTTCCAAATCTTTTGCCGAAACAGCTGCTAAAGAAGCCATTACTATATCCTTTGAGCATGAGCACTGGTAGTGTAAAGATGTTGAAGAAAGAAGTTCTAGTGTGTTGTTCTCTAGTAGATATGAGAGATACGACGTAATATCTTCACCTGTACCGAGATGCTCTTTTAATGTCTTGGACTTTTGCATGGATCGCTCGACAATCGCAATTGACTCTTCTGGTGTGTCGGGCAAGGTTTGTATAAGAATACCTCCACTGGATATTATGTATCCATCATTATCGGTATCGCATGTCAGGATTACCGCTGAAGGTATCTGTTCTGATGTAGTTAAATAGTAGGCCGTGTCTTTGGCTATAGATCCGTATATAAGAGGACTAACGCCGCTATAAGGCTCTTTCATGCCAATATCCCTGGTAACGGTTATGACTCCGGCGCCAATTGCATGGGAAAAATCTATGGAATCAAATTTTTGCTTTGTCTCGGGTTGGGGATTTTCCGCGTATCCTCTTAGAGCTCCGGTTGTATCCGTTTGTATATATATGGTTCCCATTGGACCGCTGCCTGATATTTTTAGCGATAGTGATTGCCGGGAGTCCGGTTTAAGCAGAGATGAAAGAAGAGCGGTTGCGGTTATGGCTTCTGACATTGCGTAAGTTGCGTTGGGTGTTGTATTATGAAGGGTAGCGATCTCTTTTGCGGTATTTGTTGTTAAAGCTGTATATGCTCTTAGAGAAAGAGCAGGGCATAAAAAGCGTTCAAATTTATCTTGCACGGTAGTCTCCGAAGTAAGTTAACATTTAATTTAGCCTGTCAAGGCCTTGTTGAAAGAGAACGGTTACTTTTTTTGTAACATGGCTCAGTTCGTCAAGTAACATTTGATTTTGTTTCAGATCAGTAAGTGTGTTTCGTTTAAGGTAGGTTAGTGTTTTTTTCATAAATGGTCTGTAAACGACATCAAGATCGTTTTTTTCCATGTTGTCAAGTACGGCGTCTGCATTGATACTTTTGTTAGAAAGAAGTTCAGCGGTTTCTTCTAATGCCTTAATGGTACTACTAAAAGCCTCTTTCAGTTTTTCTATTTTAAATTTTTGGGATCGTCTGGTAATAGTTTCGATAATCTCCGATGCATCAGATTTATTTGATTTTTTACCAATGAAAAATTCATCAAGGGTTGTAATAATGGTACCGGGAATATTTGCACCGATTGCGGTAGCGTTATAAACAGGGATTTTAATTTTTTTTGCAGAGTCGCTAAACCATGAAAGATAGAGATCAAGAACAAAGTCTGTAATTATTTTTTCTTCTTTAATGATCGAATCGACATATTTAATTTTACGCTTACGGATAATTGCCTGATTAATATTTTCAAGTCCGTTAAACCGGTTAATAAGGGATATCCACTTTTCGTTATGATGAGTTCCGTTTGAATGAATTTTTCGCCCGGTATAGGCAAGATCTTGGCCGACAAGTATAATAGATGAGCATCCGCTATTTAATAAGAAGTCAAATACGCTTGTGGCAACTGATCCACCGGATTGAATGTCTCCAAGCGGTTCAATATATTTTTCTAACCAGTCAACAAAGGGGGTTGCTTCTCGTTTAAGTTTACCGCCGCTATCGTCGTAATATTTTGCAGTAGTGCTAATAAATTTGTGGTTCTTAAAATTACGTATTACAGCAGGCGAGCTGACAATATCTGCAATAAGAACAGTTTTGCCAGGGTTTGCTCCAAAAAAATGTAGCTGACTCTGTTTCTGTGCGTCAAGAACCATCACAATATGCGGTTCTATATCGTGTTTTAAGAGCACTTTGTATGCAGTATCGACTGCGACGATAAGAGCGTGATCCTTGTATTTTTTCAGTGAATCGATAGACTTGATTAGTGATGGTCCTGCTGATACGATAATTCCGGGTATTCCTTTAAAACGGTCAAATAGAAGTGAAGCTGGGAAAGAATCAGCCAGTTGTGATGTGTTTAATAGAATATTTTCGGCCCATTTTTGTTCAAATTCAAAACGAGTTAACAGATCACTTATCTTAGATGTCAAATAACGTGACATATCTGTTATTATCATATCATAAAAATCTTTATCCAGCCCATAAGATTGGCGATGAAAAAAAACAGATGTACCTTTAAATGAAGCCATGTCAAGTTTTTCAAGAGCAGAAGCCGCATCATCAGGGTTTGTAATTATCCTTATATTCTTAACATTGTCAGAACAGTGTTTGTGACAAAGATCGATCATCTCTTGGTTCTTTTCGATTATCAAAATAGCATTGTTAGGGTATTTTTCTTTGATGGCTTTAATATGGTAACCAAGACCAAGCCCGGCAATTATTATAAGACGATTTTTAGAAGATGTAAAAGATGAGACTGATCGGAAAGCTTCTTTAACTGGGTCA
Organism: Spirochaetota bacterium; assembly: GCA_035447445.1. Taxonomy (GTDB): domain Bacteria; phylum Spirochaetota; class UBA4802; order UBA4802; family JAFGJZ01; genus JAFGRW01. The sequence goes on from DAOTGZ010000070.1 coordinate 3,230, forward strand.
AAAGCAGAGTGCAGTCTGAGGTTTTTGCCGTTTGAAATAATTTCGGCTGTTATATCTCCGGATTTTGACGCAATTATTTTGATACTGCTCATAGATCTCGGGATTCTTTCAATGAAATTGTACAGTAGTTATAAAGATCTTCGCAATCCTTGATCGACTTAATAGAGAGATGGGCTAATACACTTGGATCAATATGGTCAAGAGTATATTTTTTTGTGCTTATACCAACAAAAATATTAGCAAGATAGGTTATATATATAACAGTACGATTTTCTTCACTTGCCTGTAATGGCGCATGGTGAAATGCGATCGCTTCTTCCATGAAGTCCGCGAAGTTCCATTTTTTTGCTATAAGTTTGCCAATAGTCGAATGGCTTATTCCAATAGAAACCTCTTCGAGTATCGTTGTGCTTCTAATTCCTCTTTGTTGTACAAAATCAGCAATCCAGTTTGTAAGATCAAGATCAACCGATAAAAGTACAATTTTACCAAGATCGTGCAAAAGAGATGAAATAAAAACTTTATCATGAAGACGGCGCATGGAGAGTTTGTTAACAATAAACCGGCCATAGGCTGCGACATCAAGACAATGTGCCCATATCTTGGAAAATTGTTTATAGCGCTTATCCATTATTTTGCGTGAGCTTGCCGCAATAAGTATATATTTGAGATTAGTTAATCCAATTCTCATAAGAGCTTCACTGACATTTTCAATTTTACGAACAGTTAAAAATCCGGCAGAGTTGGCTAATTTAAGTATGTCGGCAGTTAAGGAAGGGTCAGTTTGTATTTTATCGGCAATAAGATTTATTGAGGAGTCGGGATTATCACAAAGTTGCTGAAGATCCATAATATTCTGAGGAAAAGTTGGAAGTAGATTGATTTCGCGCAGAATCTTTTCTTTGACAGCGGTTATGGTTTCCTGCTTTTTAATCAGAAGAGGAATACGAAGAGATACAATAGTCATATCCTTTTCAGCAAAGATACGGTAATCGTCCGGAGTAACACCAATATTTTTTAAAAGCATAACCGTTAATATTATGCCCAAACCGGCCCCTTCAGTTTCGTCGTACATGGTGTCGTATGCTTCTGAAAAGTCTTTAAAACTCCAGGCTTGCGTAATTCGCTTTTGAACACGCTCTTCTTCGGCAGGAAGTATTTTTGAGTTATTCTCAATTCTTAAAAGAATATGAGTTTTTGTCAACTCGACAATAAAATTCACATATAAACGACTTCTGTTAAGGGTCTCTTCAACAACGGCCATGTCGCCGATAACCTCATTACGAAATTTTTTCATTATTCGGTCATAATCGGCTGAGTTATGTATATCTGCATTGTGTTTTTCAAAGTAGAGGCGTTTAGCGTTAGCCTTAACTGCGTTTAAAAGTGATTCCCTTAGAATGGTAAAGAAAGATTCATGTAAAAATATTAGATCCGTATGTCCAAGAAGATTGGCAATCATTCCATTTAAAAAAAGCATATAGCTTTTTTGAGGAAATGAAAAAGAGAGTTTAACCTGGTCGCCAGATATTACCTTGTTTATAATCTCTTTTCTTTTATCGTTCAGATTGATATGCTGTAAAGCGTATAATGCCAATGGAAATCTCCTTATGAATACATCCGAAAACCTATAAAGGTATATCTAATTTGTCAAATATGATTTTTATAAGATGCTGTCTTTCATAATTTTATGTTTTTCAACATTATTGAATAAAAAATCAATTATTTAGGAGCCCAGCTTTGCTTTTTTTTGATACTCGTTTTTTTTTCTTTGCTCGTGAATGCCTGTAACCATCGGGTAGGACTGTTTTGTACCTTATATTTTCTTGGTTTAACTTTTTTGTAAATAATAAATAGTCCTTTTTGGAAAGAATATCAACAAAAATAGCTTTTTTAATAGGATAAAGCCTAATAAGTTCTGAAACCCATGACTTTGGAGTTATTGATGAAATTTGAAGTGTTACAGATTCGATGTTTCGTTTGTTCAGTTCGTTTGCTATCTGAACCGCGGATGTTTCTTTGTATATGACCGTTGTGTTACCATACTTATCTGGTAAAATGCTTTGGTTGTAGCTCCAATTATTGTAAATGAAATAATCTGTATTATAAATTATGGGCACCGTGTACATAAAAAGCAGTGCGGTAATAACCAGTGATTTTTTGATCTTTTTCGATGAAGGTAAAAAAAGGGAGCCTAATAGTGCCATCGAAGGCAAGAAAAGAACAATAAATGATTCAGGTCTGCAATTAAGGTTAGCTTTACTGAAGATTATTGTATTAAGTTCAAGAGCTTTGTAAAAAAAACTGTTTATCGAAGACAGATAAGGAATCGCAAATGACAACCAAAATAAAAATACCTTTAGAAATGAGCTGTATATGAAAAAAAGTAGTAATGGTGAGGCGGTTGCGGTTGAAATCATGGATGCGGGATTAAACTCTCCAAGACTAAAGAATATTAATGGGATTACTGAGAGTTGAGCCGATAAGGAAAGGGCAATAGATTGTGATAATTTTAAGGGTATTTTTGGAATAATTTCCAAAAAATCTTTATAAAACAGCAATATTCCAAGAGTTGCACCGAAAGATAGCTGAAACCCCAGTGAAAAAATATCTGATGGATCAATAATCTGAATAAAAACACCACTTAAAAAAAGCGCGTTAATTGCGTTTTTGCCTTTTTTTAACAAAACAAAAAAAGCGTAAATCCAGAACATGATAGCAGCTCTTAATAATGATACTGGTAGCTCTGTAATAAATGTATACAGTATAACTGCTGTCGATGCCATGATTAGAGCAATACTCTTCTTTCCGCTTATTGCTCCTGCTAAAAAGAATATTGATCCGCTTACAATTGCTACGTGCATTCCAGATGCCGCTAATAGATGTAAAAGACCTGCTTTCTTATAAAGATGGAGCGTTTTGCGGGAAAGGCTGCTCTTGTCTCCAAAAAGCAGAGCCTTTATAAGGGCATACTCCTCTTTTGGGAACATCCTTATCAATGAACTATCAACTTTGCGACGTAATTTTTTTCGAAAAGAGGCATTTTGTTTTTTTGTTGTTTTGACAAAAGCTGAGTGCGTTATACCCTTTCTTAAAAGAAAAATATTAAAATCTGTATCCGGTCTTATCTCTTTTGGTTTTCCCGAAACCGTTATTTCCCTGTTTCTGACATCTTTGTCTATAAAAGCAGCAGTTTTATTACCATTATAAATAAAACTTACCATGCAGTTATGGCGAAAGTTTTGCTCAGATATTATTTCAGATTCGTTTTGAATCGGGTGTATCATAATAAAAAATCGTGTTAATAATAACAGGCTAATTATTACCAGAGGTAATACAGAGATTGTAATTAATCGTTTAAAAGTTTTTAAAACGACCGAATAGGCAACTAAAGCGGTTAAAATTGTTAAAGCTAATACAATAGGAAACGGTTTAACGGTTTCAGGCAAATAAAACCAGTATAACAGAAGATTAAGCAGTGTAATATAAACAAGTAAAATGAAGGAGGGGAGTCTGATAGCGGAATCAAGTTTTTTAAAGATTTCCCACCTTTGCTGCTGCGCCGATTGTAATTCCATAGGTTAACTTCCTCCCTTCGGAGCCTTTCCCGAAATATCCGTAACCAAGGTCAAAATCGCATAATAGTGACCAGTCGGAAGATAAAGGATGGAGTAAACCTAATGTAATCAGAGCACCACCTCCGTCATATTTTTCGGAAGCAGGAGGCATTTCGATAAAGAAACCTGCTCCGCCTGTAAGCGTGACTGGAAGATTTTCTTTATACATGTACTTGATCCTTGCATCCGCTTTAACATGATTTATCGAAGTTAGTTCTGAGTTGTTAAGATTAATTGCGAATCCAAGATTAAACTGTCCCATAAGTGGAGGAGCGATTATAAAAGCGCAAACAGCTGGAAAAAAATAGTATCCTGATTCTTCAATGGAACTCTGTTTGCCGCTTTCCCAACCGCTATAAGAGATACTGTTTAATCCGGCGGATACGGTAGAACCTATGTAGGTGTAGTATCTGGTATTTCTATCTTCTCCGGAGAATGTTTCTGGTTCTTTATTTTCTATTACGGGATAATCATTAGTTGAAGCTGCATCCTGAGTTTCATCGTCGTTGTTTGTTTCCGGAGAAATTTCAGTGGTTTCTGCAGCAGGATCGTAATTATCAAAATCCGCTGCAGTTCCATCTGTTTGAGAAAAAAGGGGAAAGAAAATTGCCAGTGTGATAAAAAGAATTATTACAGCAACTGAATACCTCATTATTGAATATTTAGCGGATTATTTACAAGCTGTGCGTTTGCGGGAACACTGTAGTCAAACATACCGCCTGGTAATCCAAGATTCAGTTGAACCCCAGACAGATTTACACTAAAACCACCACCTGACGAATTATTAAAAGTAGCACTTCGCAACATATACGACGCATCGGTTATAATGGTAATGTCGTCATAGTATCCGCTTCCTGTAAGTTTAATTACAGCACCACTTCCACCTTCTCGAGCCATAGCTGTGTATCCATCAATTAATGATGCTATTCCACCGCTGCCACCACCCCCTAAGTCTTGAACACCGCAAATACCACTTTCGGGATTATAAACCCAAAGTTTGCGTCCGTTTGAGACTATGGTTTTGCCGTTATCGAACTGAACATGAATCTTTCCCGGAGACTTGTAACTGAAAGTTCCGTTCATCATGCCACCTTCAGTAGACATGGAGATCATTCCTCGCATAGATCCAATAGATCTCATACGTGCCCTGAATTTTGAAAGAGCTTCGCTGCCGGTTATTGAATAAAGAGGCAACGCGAATAGTAGTATCAATATAAAAATAATACGTTTCATCTATCCATCCTTAATATTGTAGACTGAATTTATTTGAAAATTTTAAATTTTTTTTAATATTCTTTAAAAAAAAATATAATTTAGCCCCATTTGTGTCAAATAAAACAAATAAGTTTCAACTCAATGCAGATCATTATGTAACAGTAAAATTTGCAATAAAAAATTTGTTAAAAACTGATTGCCGTTATTGAGTGTTGACTATAGTATACCAGAACGATAAATAGTGGGAGTTTGTGTTGAAACGAAAAAAAAAGAAAAAATCGGGCTTAAAATCAGCTTTTTTTTACTTGTTGGTGGTTATCGCTCTGATTGGTGGAGTTTTTTCAGCATTTTATAGTGATATTGTTTATAAGCATTATCTGCTTTTCTATTATCATATAATAAGAAAAGACTCCTTTAATATATATTATAAAGAGCTTGTAGAACTCTATAAATCTGAAGATAGTAACGATTTCCTCTCTTATGCCACTCGACTTTCTCTTATATATCCTGAAAGAAAAGAGTTAAAAAAAATCGTTGCCGCTCACTATTTTAAAATCGGTGAGAATCATGCCGGATTTTTACCAGCCCTGCAATCGCTCACTTATAGTTCGGCTGACATTCCTCTGTTGGAGCGTTTTGTGCCGGCTCTTTTTGCTGAAAACATGTACTCTGATCTATTATCAATTGGCTCAAAGTACAGATTAGATGATATAAAAGGGGCTAACGGTATAGTACTGTATTACGGTGCAGCCTTGTATGAAACAGGTAATTACAAAAAAGCAGTTTCTGTTTTATCCTTATTGAAAGGGGAAAATAGTGACCCGTTATACTATTTGTACCTTGGGAAGAGTTGCGAAAAACAGGCGCTAGAACTTAGTGGTTCGAATAGAAGATCAATGTTTGAAAGTGCCCTGTCTCATCATAAAGAGGGTCTAAATAATTATCCAGGCCATAAAGAGCTTTATAACGCAGTAGTCAGAGTCTTAAAAGAGCTTAAGCGTGATAACGAGGCTGCGGAATTAATTGGTGAATACAGGTTACGAAAACAATGAGAAGGTTTCTCTTATTTACGATAATGGTGCTTTTTTTTGTTACCGTCATGGCCGAAGGTATTCTCTTTGATGAGCCTGAGAAAGGGGCTCTGCTTCTTCTTGAAAAATACAGTAATGAAAGCTACCGTATCGCTGTTATGACTTCCAAAAACAGTTACTCGTTTTCAGGCCGTAAAGTTTACGGTGATCCTTTCAAAACACATTTGAAAGGGGATTCCCGTTACGTATTTCTCTCCTCGCTATCTGTGGCTATACATGAGAGTACCCATTATTACAGTGAAATATACTCATTGAAACGAATTGCTAAAAAATCCAGGATAAAATCTGCTGATGATTATTTTTGTTACTATGAATCCTCCGGTCAAGGTATCCTTGTAAAAGTAACAAATGTTTTTCCAAGCAGAGATATAAAAGATATTATTGATGAGAATTTGCGCGGCATCTATTATAAAGTATATATCGACAGTAATGACAGTTCTTTGGTTTCACAGGGTATGGGTATTTATGGTTTACTTGACGAGATGAATGCATATATAAGGGGAGCACGAGTTGTGCTGGATCTTTATCCTCTTTATATACAGAACAATCCTGGAGAGGGGCTAATTCGATATCAGGAAGACATAGTTCCTGATATTACAGCTGCGCTAGATTTTAGATACTATATTTTTGCCTATCTTATTCATGCACAGAATAATCGCCCGAATATCTATAAAAGCATAGTAAATAATAGATCATTTTTAACCGCTATGATTAAAATTGATAATGATCTTCACAAACTTTTAAGCGATTATTATCAAAATAAGAAAGAAATTGAAAAACAGTATTCAAAATTTTCAATAAAAATCAGTGAAAGTGGCTCATTGATGACTATCGATTTTCCAGATGAGTCAAGACTTAGAACAGTATTAAACTGTGAGCACTATAGATTAATGAATGCCAAATTTGATGAAGCGAGTTATCAAGCAATTGCAAAAGTATTAGGTGTATTCGAAAAACTGCCAAGGTACAAATCTTTTAAGTGAAAACATGTTTTGGTTATCTCAATTGACTTACTCCTGAACAAGATAATTGAAATTAATTACAACAAAATAAAAAGCAAACACGATACCCTTATAAAAGGGTAAGTTGTATAGGTTATGTAAAAATTCAGAGTTTATTAAATTTGGGTAAAAGATAATGAAATCAGGTAAAGTGGTGTCCCTGAAAAAGGGACGAGAAAAAAGCCTATTGCGTAGACATCCTTGGGTATTTAGCGGAGCTGTTAAAGAGTTTGATAAAGATATTTCTCCGGGAGAGACTGTGATAGTGACCGATTACTCCGGAAAGTTTCTTGCATACGGTTCATATTCTCCGGTGTCGAATATTACGGTAAGAGTGTGGAGTTTTGAAGAGAGTGAGCAAATTGATTGCTACTTCTTTGATAGAATGATAAACAAGACCGTTAGTAGGAAAAAGGCTTTGGGGTTTACATGTGATAATAGGTCGGCATACAGGATTATTCATGGAGAATCTGACGGTTTACCCGGTATTATAGCAGATTACTATGCAGGTTTTGTTTGTGTCCAATTATTAAGTTGTGGTGCTGAATTTTGAAAAAAATGATATCATAAACTCGCTTATGAATCATACTTCGTGCAAAGGGATCTATGAAAGATCTGATACCTCTGCTAGGGCAAAAGAGGGGCTTTTAAATTCAAGTGGTCATTTAAGTGGAGAGATACCGCCCGAGAATTTGGTTATTGAGGAGAATGGTGTTTTATTACACATAGATATTATAAACGGTCACAAGACTGGATACTATCTCGATCAGCGTGAAAGTCGTCGAAAACTGTCTGATTACGCAAGTGGAGCTTCTGTATTAAATTGTTTTGCGTATACTGGAGGTTTTGGTCATTTTGCCTGCAAAGGTGAAGCTTCATCAGTTACTCATATCGAGATAAGTGATTCAGCAGTAAAACAGATCAAAAAAAACGCAGAGCTTAACGGCTTTTCTGATAAAAGGATTAGGGTTCTAAAAGGCGATGTCTTTAAAGTTATGCGAAGCTTATTGGAGCAGGAACAATATTTTGATATTATTGTCCTTGATCCTCCAAAATTTGCAGATTCCCGGTTTAATATTCAAAAAGCGGCGCGAGGCTACAAAGATATAAACATGCTGGCCTTTAAATTGCTTAATCCCTTTGGTATTCTTTTTACCTTTACATGCTCTGGTGCAGTTGATGAACTTTTGTTTCAGAAAATTGTGGCTGGAGCGGCATTGGATGCAAAAAGAGATGCTTCGATAATTGATTATTTAGGACAGTCTGCGGATCATCCTGTAGACCTTGCGTTTCCAGAAGGTAGATACTTGAAGGGGCTTGTATGCCAGTGTCTTCAATAAAACCTATATATAAGAAATGGTTAATCTGCTTTGTTTTAAGAATTTAAATAATAAAAAGAGTTTTTTTGTATTTATAAAAAAAAGATATTGCCATCTATTTGTCGTTTTCTAACATGCGGGAACAATAAGGATTTTAGGAGATAAAATGAATAGACAGGAATTGGTTGAACTACTTGTTAAGGATAAAAATGCCGGATTTGAATCCAAGGCTGCTGCTGACAGGGCTCTCAAGGCTGTTATTAATGGTATAACCGAGGCAATAAAGAAAGACGGTTCTCTTCAGCTTGTAGGGTTTGGAACTTTTAGTGTGA
>DAOTGZ010000071.1:0-11771 GCA_035447445.1 Spirochaetota bacterium
GGAGAATCTGTAAGTAATCTTTTCGTATAATAATATTTTAGTGAGGAAAAAATGGGAACACTAATGCTGAAGGCTGAAAAAAGAGCCGTTACAGGAAAAAATAATAATAGAAGATTAAGAGTTAATGGAATGATACCTGCCATTATGTATTCGCATGGTGAAGCTGAGACTTTATCTGTTAATGCAAAAGAATTTGGATCAGTTTTTAAAGGACATATTTCTGAAAGTGTTATCCTGACTCTGTCTGTAGATGGCAAAGATCATGAAACGATTGTTAAAGATTATCAGAGAAATCCAATTTCTGGTGATCTGATACATCTTGACTTTTATAAGGTTACTGCAGGAGAAAAAATACATACGATCATTCCTATAGAGTTTACCGGATCTGCTGTAGGTGTCAAAAAAGGCGGTGTTTTTGAACCAGTAGAGCGAGAAGTTGAAGTTGAAGTTCTTCCAAGAGAACTGCCAGAGAAAATTGTTGTTGATGTAACAAATCTTGAGATAGGTGAATCAGTACATATATCTGACTTGAAAGTACCAGAATCTATGACTTTCAAACAGGATGCGGATCACGTTCTTGCTCATGTTATTATTGCACGTTCTGCGGCTGCTGATGAAGATGAAGAAGATGCAGAGGAAGAAAGCGAAACTGTCTAATTTTGTTTTTTTCGTGATCCTGTTTAATAACAATTACAGGAGTTAGCTTTTTGAAATTAATTGTTGGATTTGGAAATCCTGGTGATAAACACGTAAATAATCGCCAGAATATCGGTTTTAAAGTAATCGAAATTCTGGCGAATAATGCCAATATTGATGTTCGTGTAAAAAAGAAAAAATCAATAATCGGCAGGGGCAAAATAGATAACCAGGATGTTGTTTTGCTTAAACCTCAAACTTTTGTCAATTTAATTGGCGAATCGGTACTTTATATCGCCTCCTTTCTTCGAATTAATGTAAAAGATGTAATCTGCATTTTTGAAGATTCTACCCTGGACTTAGGTGATTTAAGAGTAGATTATGTCCTTTCTGATATACATCATGAAGGGGTTATTTCTATGGAAAAAGGACTTAAATCGGATCGATTTGCAAAAGTTAGAATTGGTGTAGGTTCTCCTGGAAAAGGAGAGAAGATGGAGGAGTATCTTCTTAAAGATTTTACTGATGAGGAAAAACTAATTCTTATTGATGTATTGAATAAATCTGAATCGGTGATTTTTGATTTATTGAGAAATGATATCGAAACAGTACAAAATAAATATAACCCAGAAGGTGCTCCTAAGATAAAAAGAAGGGTTGTAAAATTAAGAAAAGTATAATTTTCGTTAAATGAAACTCCACAGTCCTTTTAGCATAAAAATTATTTATTAGCTTACCTCGAATTAATCCTCTTGTGAATAGTATCTTGCCCCAATCTCTTCTCTGTTTTGAAATTATTTTCAGCTTTAATTTATAAAAAGAACAATCGTGTAATAAATATGGTATAGCATGCCATTTGCAAAAAAATTAACGTTTAAAAGAATAAAAACAATTAAACAGTTTTTTTAAAAAATTTAGAAAGTGAAATTTATCAAATATTCTAAAATAATAGTCCGATAATGAAGTATAATATAGATTAAGTTTCTTGATATAAAAAGTATTCGGCAATATAAAATCTGTAATAATTTGTAACAAAAAAGGATATTTGGAAGCTTTATTCTGTATACCGTAAAAAGTATTTAATAAAATACTTTTGGAGATGGATTTGAGAAAAATTCAAAAAATTATTATTTGGCAAATTGTTCTATTTTCACTTTTTTGGAATGGATATGTAAAAGCACAGGGTTTTGAAGTCGATGATGAGCGTTCGTATAAAGATTTGATGGATGCTGGCGAATACGAAAAAGCCCAAGAGAAAATTTTTGCTAAATTAAAAGAAATAAACAGTAAAAATACAAAAAACAAACGTATTCCTTCCAATTTTATAAGTTTCGTGTCTATAGAACAGGAAATTGATATAAACTCACTTTTTAATGAAAGAACCGTAGAAAATTTTTTAATCGAAGACAACCCGGAACTACACCAGCTTCATTTGGATGCGGCACTGGTAAATTATCAGCTAAAAGAGTATAAAAGGGCTGCTTCATATTTACATCAATCGTTAAGATATAAACCAATCGAATTTAAAAAGGATGATAATCTGTTTTCATTAATGTCACAAATATATCTAAATATGGACAACATTACTGCATACAGAAACAGTCTTGAACTTGCCTTCAAATTGAACCCTGCAATTAGTAAATACTCAAAAGATTTGGGATTATCATATTATGAGAGCAGTCAAAAGAAAAAAGCGATATATTATCTTGTTAACTATGTTAAAATGGAATCGTATGAAATTGAAGATAAAAAGATATTTGTAAAAATAGCAAATCTTAATGCAGATATAAATCGTAATTTGGAAGCTCAAAAATACTATCTTTTGTATTTGGAAAAGAGTGGAGATGACTATGATATTTACTATGTGGTGGGTAATCTGGCATTTAATGAAACTGGAAACCTAGATTTAGCTCAAACCTGTTACATGCAGGTTGTACAAAATATGAAAGATGAAGAATCGCTAAAAAAGTCAAAAAGCATGGAACATCTAGGTGATATAGCATTTAAAAAAATGTACTATAATGCAGCTCTTGAATGGTATTTGCAAAGCATAGAATTAGAGAAGGGGTATCGTGATAATCTTGAAAATAAAAGAATCGAAATTAAGGACTATGAAGAGAAAATTAACAATTTAAAAATTGAATTACTAAAAAGCAATAATTACGTGCAATACAATGAGTACCAATTTTTGAGGCAGGAATTGGCTAGATTAAAGCGGGAAGAAATTCAATTAAATTACGAATTGCGTAAACATGCCTCTGGTAAAAGAAGGTGGAAAACCGCGATTGTATATGAAAAAACTGAACAATTGAATAAGGCAATAGACTATTATAGGGAATCAATTAAACTTGACTATAAATCAAATGAGGCGCGTGAACGTATTGAAAAAATTCAGTTGAAAATAAATCGGGGTTATTAATCTATGGGAAAGTTCTACTGAATAAATGAATTTTCAAATAATGGAGTAATATTATGTCAGGTCATAATAAATGGTCAACAATCAAGAGAAAGAAGGGTGCCAACGACGCAAAGCGAGGTGCAATTTTTACAAAACTAATACGTGAAATAACTGTAGCAGTAAAAAATGGCGGAGAGGATTTAAATTCAAATCCGCGTTTACGAACTGCTGTAGCAAAAGCTCGTGAAAATAATATGCCAATGGATAATATAGAACGAGCGATATTAAAGGCTTCCGGGAAAATGGAAGGTGTCGTTTATGAAGAGATGCGATATGAAGGATATGGTCCAGGTGGCGTTGCGTTGATGGTTGATGTAATAACAGATAACAAAAACAGAACTCATCCTGAAATAAGAACTATTTTTGGTAAGAACGGTGGAAATCTGGGTGAATCGGGATGTGTCGGTTTTATGTTTGATCGCAAGGGAATGATTATTATAGATCCAGACCAGACTGATGAAGATACGGTAATGGAGTTAACAGTGGATTATGATATTGAGGATATTAAGGTAAATGATGATAATTCAATAACTATTATTACCTCGCCTGAATCGTTTAATGATGTAAATGATTTAATTACTTCGAAAAGTTTCTCTACATCTTTTAATGAGATAACCTTTATACCTCAGACAACCGTTGATCTTGACGAAAAAAAGGCAGAACAGTGTATGCGCCTTGTAGAACTGCTTGAGGATCATGATGACATTCAGAATGTTTATGGTAATTATGAAATTTCTGATGAAATAATGGAAAAAATTCAAAGCTGATGCGAATATTGGGTATTGATCCCGGATACGGAATTTTGGGATGGGGAGTCATCGATAAGGGTTTAAAAATTGTAGATTATGGAGCTATTGAGACCCCCTCGACAATGCCCTTAGATGAGAGAATGTTTGTAATTTATACCGAGCTTTCCGATATAATATCCAAGTATAAACCGGATACCTGTGCTATCGAAAAACTGTTTTTCTCTAAAAACACTACTACTGCCATGAATGTGGCAAACGCTGTTGGCGTAATATTACTAGTGTTACACCAGTATATTGTTTTGTATACCGAATACACACCTATTCAGATAAAACAGGCAATTACCGGTTTCGGAAGAGCCGATAAAAAACAGATGCAAACAATGGTTAAAAACATCTTTGGGTTGAAAGAAATACCACAACCTGATGACGCAGCAGATGCTTTAGCGATAGCTGCTTGTCATTCGTTTGCAACTGGTGATAAATAATAAGATTTTTGAAAACTATTTTAAATAAATAAAAAATAAGGTTTTAGGAACTGTACTTTTTTTTGGTTTATATGAGATAATTAGGCAATTTTCTTGACGTACAAGAGAGCCATTAAACAATAAAGTCAGGAAAAAATAATGGAAGAATTTCAATATTCAATAAGTAAAGAAGAGATAAATGAGTGTGAGCTTGGAAGTTTTGAAGGTGATATACATTTAATCTCTGACGAAAAACAGGCACAGCAAATAATTGATACTTTGTCAAAAGAGGTCTCTATTTTTGGTTTTGACACAGAGTCCAAACCATCGTTCAGAAAGGGCGAGTTCCATCCTATTGCTCTGGTTCAATTGGCTACCAATGAAAGGGCTTATCTTTTCAGAGTAAATTGCATGAAAAACATACCTGATTTTTCACCACTGTTATGTGATGAGTCAATTATAAAGGTTGGGCTAGGGTTAAAAGATGAATTATATGAGGTCAAAAAGACTCTGGGAGTCACTTCTCGAGGATTTATTGATCTAGAAAAAATTGCCGCATACCATAAATTTCATCAAAGAGGCGTTAGAGCCTTAGCAGCGTATTTTTTACAAATAAGAATTTCAAAATCTGCTCAAAAATCTAATTGGGAAAGAGCTGATTTAACTGATCAACAATTGAGATATGCGGCAACTGATGCATGGGTTTGTTTGAAAATTTATGATAGCATGATTGAAAAAGGGTTTTTACCATTAGAGAATCCTTCTGATATGTTTGTTGAACTTAAGGCAAATAAAGAAAGTGAAAAAAATTAACAAATACTGTTTTGAACATGTAAAAGATTATTATGAACAAAATATTAACAGTTATTCCGAGAACCATCAAATTCTAGGATGGGAAAGCCGGGAGGCACAGCATATCCGGTTTTCCGTATTGGTAGATAACGTTGACTTATATAAAAGATCTTTGTTGGACGTTGGATGCGGCCTAGGAGATCTTTTTTTTTACCTATGTAGCCAGGGTGTTGAACTGGAACAATATTATGGTGTTGATATTTCAGAAGTTGTAGTTAATAAAGCTTTGGAAATGAATCCCCATCTGAATATTGAACATCGTGATATATTTTCTGATCAAGATTTTGTGCAAAATAATAGCTATGATGTAGTATACGCATCGGGCATATATAACTTGAAACAGAATAATAATATAAATTTCTTGGAAGAGTCATTATCAATTTATAAAAAAGTATCGAAAGAATATGTTGTTTTCAATCTATTAAGCGAAAAATCAGAAGATAAAGAAGATGCTTATTATTATTACTCTTCAAATTGTATTACTGAGTTGGTAAGAAAATTTAAATTTGCAGAATTCTCGATAATTGAGGACTATTTGCACAATGATTTTACGGTAATTTGTAAGGTGAATAATGAAAGTTGAAACATTTCCAAATGGACCACTCTCTGTTAATAGTTATTTATTGTATAAAAATCGAGTTGCTGTTGTTATAGATCCCGGGCATGATTTAGCCGGATTAATTAATAGATGCAAGTCAATGAACCTTGAGGTTCAAGCGGTTCTACTTACGCATGGGCATCTTGATCATATTGCCGGTGTAGCTCAAGTTTTAGAAAAATACCCGAAATGTTCGGTAAAAATTGATAGAAATGATTTGGAGATGGCAGGCGCGTTAAAAATGCAAGCTCAAATGCTTATGATGGATTGTCCTGATGGTTTTGAAATAGACGATGTTTTGGATACTCCTTGTAAGCTGAATACAGAATTGGGAGAATTTGAGGTTGTTCGAATAAGTGGACATTCTTCAGGATCGGTATGCTTTATTATTGATAACATGATTTTCTCCGGTGATACCCTGTTTAATTTCGCTGTAGGGCGTACAGACCTGTTGGGAAGCACAAGTAACAAGGAACTAATCGAAAATATAAATAATAAATTGATAAAAAAATTTGGTGACACTACAAGAGTTTTCCCAGGTCATGGACCAGAAACAACAATAGGTTTCGAAAAAATGAACAATATTATGTTAAAGGGAAAAATCTAGGATATTATAGAATAATTACAGCAAGATAGTTATTTTTATTAAATGAAATAAATCTCAGGTTAGGTTTTATAAAATTGATAATGTACAGGTGTTAAATTTTAAGATCTGTTAAGAAGAGGATAAAATGGCAAAGAAAGGTTATTTGATACTTGAAGACGGATTTGAACTGGAAGGCTATAGTTTTGGATATGAAGGAGAAAATCTCGGAGAGATTGTTTTTAATACATCTATGTCGGGATATCAGGAAATATTGACGGACCCTTCCTATTGCGGACAGATTGTTACTATGACTTACCCAATGATTGGAAATTACGGTGTTAACAGTGAAGATGTGGAGTCATCAAAAGTTCAGGTAGCGGGTTTCATAGTAAAAGAGTATAGCAAAAATTATTCAAATTTCAGGGCTGATAAATCATTATCTGAATATCTGATAGAAAACAAGATCCCCGCTCTCGAAGGTATAGATTCCAGGCTTGTTACAACGCATATTCGTGATAAGGGAGCTTTGAGGGGTGGAATCTTCTTTTCAAAAGAAGGTGCTGTTGAGAAGCTTAAGGCTTTTCCGAGCATGTCAGGACTGGATCTTGCATCCAAGGTGAGCGTTACCGAGAAGTATGATTTTAGTAAACGAGAAAATGGACCAGTTATTGCAGCAATTGATTTTGGAATAAAAACCAACATCTTACGTTTACTTGAAGAATCAGGTTTTAAAGTCAAAGTTTTCCCTTGTAATGTAAAAATCGAAGAGATTGGTGATGTAAGCGGTTACTTTTTATCTAATGGACCTGGAGATCCTGAAGCTGTAGAGTGTGGGGTATCTCTGGCAAAAGAGATTATTAAAACTGGAAAGCCCTGTTTCGGAATATGTCTAGGACATCAAATTTTGAGCATTGCTTTGGGTGGGAAAACATATAAGTTGAAGTTTGGTCATCGGGGAGGCAATCAGCCTGTAAAAAATATTAAAACAGGCCGTGTCGAAATAACATCACAAAATCATGGATTTGCCGTTGATTTTGATTCCTTGAAAGATAACTCTGATATAAAAATAACACATATTAACCTGAACGATAATACTGTTGAAGGAATAGAGCATTGTTCATTGCCACTATTTTCTGTTCAATATCATCCTGAATCAAATCCGGGTCCTAATGACTCAAGATACTTGTTTGATGAGTTTTTTAAAAGGGTTGGTAAAATGGCAGTGTAATTTGGGACAATTTTATTGTTTAATGGATAATGTTACTATTTCAAATGGGAATGGCTTTTGAAATAGTAACATTTATTAATACTTATTCTATGATTTTGTTTAACAGTGCTCTAAAAGATGATGGGTCGGGTAAGTGAAAACGAGCTTCTGTTTTTCCGGTACCTATTTTAATGGAATAATCCTTCTCAGATAATATATGAAACATATCCTCGTCAGTATGGTCATCTCCAACGGCTAAAACAAAAGGAACATCTGTATGATGAATAAGCATTGATTGAATGCCTTTTCCTTTGTTTACAGAAGAATCTTTGACTTCAAGAACTTTGTTTCCATCCATAATAGTCAGATTCATCGTTCGTGTTAAATCCAAAAGAGTTTCACGTAAATCGTTCAGTCTTAACGAAGAGAGATCGGGATCACAACGGCGATAATGCCAGGCTAATGAAAAAGTCTTCTCTTCAATAAATGACCCTGGAGTATTGTCGGTAAACATTTGAATAATAGGTCGTATCTCTTTTTGCCAATCGTTATGTACTATTTCTGTTTCGATCCATTCTTTATTCTGTTCTTTAAAAGATAGTCCGTGATTAGCTATCAGGTTAACATTAAAAGGGTTGAAATGTTCTTCAAGAAATTCCTTTTGTCTTCCACTTACAATTGAAATTATGTTTTTCGGGTCTTCTGTAAGCTTGGTCAGTATTTGTTTAAGTTCAAGATCCGGTACAGCCTTTGACGGGGAATTATTGAACATTACTAGAGTTCCGTCATAATCGAAGAAGATTAGTCTTTTCTCGGCCGACTTATAGGCTTTTATAAAGTTGATTTCTTCTTGGTCTTTTAATAGTATTGATTTAATGGAAGTTTGCCTTAAGTGAATAGAGCGAAGTTTGCGCATAAATTCACTTGCCCAGAAAAAAATATTGTATCGCTCGAGTCTTTTGTGAAGAATAGAATTACGTTCGATCTGTTCCCTTTTCGGCATCTCGAGAGCTACTTTAAGTTGATGCGATATCATCTGAAGATCATTTGGATTAACAATAAGGGCTTCGCCAAGTTCTGTAGCCGCACCAGCTGTTTCACTTAATATAAGAGTACCAAGTTTATCTGGTCGTGAAGCAATATACTCTTTGGCGACGAGATTCATACCATCTCGTAAAGGGGTAACGAGTAAAACATCCGCAAGATTATAGAGAGAAACCAGTTCTTCAAATGGAAAGGGTTTGTAAAAGAACATGATTGGTGTCCAGCCTATTGTTCCATGTTTTCCGTTTGTGTGGCTTACTAGTTCTTCTATTTCTTTAAGTAACAGGCTATAGGTATCAACATCTGACCGCGAGGGAGCAACGATCATGATAAAGCTGACTTTTTCAAGATAATCAGAATTTTCTGTAAAGAAAAGATCAACTGCTTTTATCCTTTCAGGAATACCTTTAGTGTAATCAAGACGATCTACAGAAAGAACAACTTGATTACCACGCGTTTTCATCGCGTACTCATTATTTGAGTTTATTATGTTTTTTTCATTTATTGCGGTATTAAATTTATTATAATCGATGCCCATAGGAAAAACGTCTACAAGTATGGTGCGGTCTTTATGATAAAAACTTTGACCTTTGGCATCAAGAGATAAAACTCTGCGAATACTACTTATAAAATGGCGAGCATAATCAAAAGTATGAAAACCAATAAGATCAGATCCGGTTAATCCCCATAATATCTCCTCTCTCCAAGGCAATTGTCGGAATAATTCATAAGATGGAAATGGTATATGCAAAAAAAATCCAATTGTTAAAGTGCTGTCATGATTACGTAAAAGTTCTGGTAATAAAAACAGCTGATAATCGTGAATCCAGATAGTGTCATTTTTTTTAATTATTTTCTTAATTTCTTCAAAGAATTTATTATTTACCTGTTTATATGAGTTCCAGAGATGAGGATCAAAAACTGTGGTGTTTTGAAAATAGTGAAAAAGGGGCCAAATGGTTTTGTTACAAAAACCAAGATAGTAGTCATTAATTTCATCCGAACTAAGTTCTACGGGAATACAGCTATACTGACTCTGTAATTCATTATAAATAGGCATCTTTAGATCTTCCGGTACATCTTCACAGTCCAAACCGTCCCAGCCGACCCATAAGGTGTTGCCGTCTTCGTGAAAACTTTTTAGACCTGTAGCTAGGCCTCCTATGCTTTCTTTGTAATATACTTTGTCTTGTTCAATAGTGATGTTAACAGGAAGTCTATTGGAAACAATAATTGTTTTACTCATATACCCTCCAGATTTAGTGTTTCAAGTGTGTGAACAAAACGTCCTTCTTCGGAAAGTTCATCTTCAGATATTTCCCAGGCGACATCTATTAATGCAAGATGAGAATAACCCTGAGGAAAATTTCCTAAAAGTCTTTTTGTTTTAAAATCCATATCTTCGCTAAGAAGATTCAAATGGTTGCTATATTTAAGTATATTGTTAAAAAGAGAAATTGCCTCCTTTTTTTCACCTATTTTATATAAGGCTTTGATAAGCCAGAAGGTGCAGATTGTAAAAGAAGATTTAGGAGAACCAAAATCATCATTATTTTTATAGCGATACATTAGGCCATCTATACACAAATCATCTTTTATTCGTTTGACAGTTGAAATGAATCTTGGGTTATCCGGGCTAACAAATTCATAGTCACACATAAGCAAGTTTGCGGCATCCATGGCGCTGTTTTCGTATGCTTGAGTGTAAGCCTGGAGTTCTTCATTCCAGCCATTTGTTTCGATATCATTTTTTATTGTTTTTGCGCAATCTCTCCACTGTTTTTCATATTTTGGTTGTTGAAGCAGTTTCGCAATTTTTGAAGCTCGATCCATTGCCACCCAACAAAGTACTTTAGAAAAAACAAAATTCTGTTTTTGCGAACGAAATTCCCAAATACCCATATCTGGTTCTTGCCAGTGATTTTCAACAATACGTGCGACATTTCTCACAACGGTCCAGAGATGCTCTCCTTGATCAATGTTCATTTGAAAATAGTAAAAGTTTTTAAGTATTACATCTAAAAGTACACCATAAATATCATTCTGTTTTTGCTCGTAAGCAGCATTGCCAATTCGAACTGGCTTTGAATCGCAATAACCGTTAAGCCAGGGAAGTTCTGTCTCGGTCAGATTCTTTTCTCCATGAATACCGTACATAATTTGAATCATCTCGTCTTTGTTTGGAATAAGCTTAAGTACATAACTTAAAAATCTTTCGGCACTGCCATTGTCACCGAGACGTGTTAATACACTGATTATCATGGACGAGTCACGTATCCAGCAAAAGCGGTAATCCCAATTGCGCTCTTCACCAATTGTTTCTGGCAACGATGTTGTTACAGCAGCAATGATGGCGCCAGTTTTTTGATAAGTTAAAAGTTTGATGGTGATAGCGCTGCGGATTACTTGATCAAGGTATAGCAGAGGCCATTCACGCCTTTCGACCCAGTCAAGCCAATATGTCTTTGTGCGATAGTATTCCAGATATGCTTTTTCGAGATTAGGAGTTAACAGCTTTTGGTTATATGATACAATAAAAAAAAGTTCGTCGGTTAATTGATGATTGCCATTAAGAACATTAATATCGTTAGATAAATTAGAATAAAGATAAGCTGAGTCATACTTGCCATTGGTAGAAAACATTTTTAGGAAATTTTCTTCTTCAATTATTGTTGTTGGGTGTTTCGCGTAGTTTAATGCTGGTTTAAAATCAATATTAACGACAGGATTACCTTTAAGTGGTGTTACTATTCGGATTATTTCAGGAGGTTGATGATAACCTCTGGCGGGATGAAGATATCGAGGCATAAAATCTGTAATCATGAATGAATCATTATTGTCTTTGGAAGTAAATTGTGTTCTAAGAATAGGTGTTTTATACTCGTATGATTGCTGGATAGTATAATCGCCACTCATCTTTATTGAAAAGTGTCCACCGTTTTTGTCATCAAGTAGTGAGCCAAATATAGACGAGGACGAAAAATTGGGCAAACACAGCCACTCAACAGAACCTTCTTTTGAAATCAGGGCGGCACTCTGGCAGTTCCCTATAACACCGTAATCAAGATTTTTTTTTTCCATATAACCTCAGTAATCAAAATTCTCCGAACCTTATTTAAGGGCGACAATATATAATTCTTGCCCGATTGTATCTTTGTCAAACAGTTTATATGCGTA
>DAOTGZ010000072.1:0-11744 GCA_035447445.1 Spirochaetota bacterium
GTTTTAAATAATGGTATGTCTATTTTGGGTGTAAGCGTTGACTGGCAGCAGGTAATCAAGGGTCTTGTTCTTCTTGGTGCTGTCTGTTTTGATGTTTATACAAAAAATAAATCTGGTAGCAAGTAGCAATTAGCAATTTCTTTAATAAAAAACTCTCTCATAACCTCCGGGAGAGTTTTTTATTATATAAAATTTTTACATGTTTAGTATTTGGGATAAGTACATGAATAAATTTGCATAAGGATGATTAAACATATACTTATGATATATCTGGAATTTTAAAAAATATTTAATGCTTTAAATCTGTAAAAACCAAACTTAACAACAAATTGTCTATTTCTTTTAATCTTAAGTCGTATAGATCACCAAATCTATAAATAGTTGATATGTTAAAATTATATGATCTACTGGATTTATTATGAACTTTAAAAATTTGAATATTAGTACGAAACTTTACTTGTTGTTTTTCATATTTTTATTTATTATAATATTTGCTTATAGTTCTATAATAATCCTCTTTGTTAAGCAAAATAATGATTACCGATCATATGAGTATAACAATAACCGTATCAAAGATATTCAAAAAGCTATATATATACACAATAGTGACTGGAAGAGTATTTTAATCAATGCACAAGATCCCAGCGGTTTTGATCGAGCGAAACGAGTTTTCTTTAACAAAACAATAACAATATTGAGTGATATAAATGATTTCAAATTATTGGTTGCGGACGATCCAAATACTCTGCAGACGTTGGATGAGTTATATAACAGTTATGTTGAGATGAATACACAGTATGAAAATGCTTTACAATTGTATAATGAGGATAATTACGCAGAATCAATAACGTTAATTAATAAAAAAGTAAATCGAATAGAAGATGTCCCCTTAAATAATCTTACAAAAACTGTTTTTCAAATTTCAGATACAACAGAAAAGAGTAAAGAGGCCCTAATGATCTTAATAACTTTACTGACAATCATAAGTGCCTTCGTTTTTATAATAATAACATTTATCTTCTCTAGACAAATAATTATAAGTATAAATAAACCGTTAAAACGTATAATTAGCAGGTTACATGATATTTCCGATGGCGATGGTGATTTAACAAAAAGAATTGATATAATTTCTAAAGATGAAACAGGGGTACTAGCGGCATTATTTGATTCATTTATAAACAATATACAGGAAATTATTAAAACGATTATACATGTTATAAGTAACCTTTTTAAAGCGTCAGAGCAATTGTCTGCAAGTTCAAGCTCTTTGTTGATTGTCTCGCATAAACAATCAGAGATTGCAAAAGAGATGAATGATACAATTAGTCGTGTAAAGCTGCGTGCTAAGACCATATTTGAAAATTCAGTTCATCAAAACGATAAAATTGATTCTTTAAATCAAAAAATAGAAATACTATCACAAACAATTATCGATATGGAGTCTAAAATTCACTTAGCCACTAAAGAGGCTTTAGTAATTAATGATAATGTGGTAATCGGTGATACTGCTATGCACAAAATGAATAAGAGTATGCTAACTATCATGCACAGCTCAAAAAAAATTGTCGGAAATATAAAAATGATCGATGATATCGCAGAGCAGGTAAGTTTGTTGGCGTTAAATGCATCGATTGAAGCTGCCAGAGCAGGTGATAGCGGCCTTGGTTTTGCTGTGGTTGCCGAAGAAGTTTCTAAGTTATCTGATTTAACATCAGCTGCGGTTAAGGAGATTGACTCTTTGGTACAGTTAAATCACCGAGAAACTCAGGTAGGAGTAGATACCACTACTGAAACCATGAAAATCTTTAACGGTATATCGGCAGGTATTAATTCTATTTCGGGTCTGATAAATGAGATTAATGATTTATCAGAAAGAGAGAATGGTATAAAATCTGTATTAACAGAAAACGGAAACGCAGTATTAAAAATTACAGAAGAGAATAAAAATCTTTTAGAAGAGCAGAACGTCTCGTTTAGTGAGATCTCCGTTATTATTGATTTATTGAACGAATTTTCCACAAAAAATGCCGAGTCAGCTAAGCTGTTATCGGGTAATTCTTCTGAAATTTCTCTGATTATTAAAGAACTTGATGATAAGATAAATAATTTTAAAGTCTCTTGAGTAGAAATTAAAATTTCCGATTGTGTTAACTCCAACGCTTACCGCCTTATCGACAACCGCGGAAATAAGATCGAAGTTTTGCAGTTTTACTGTTACATCAAGTGATGTCGTATAACCGATAATCCGTTTTCCATACTGATTCTCTGGATAACGGGGAATGATACTGATCTGTCCATATTCGATGTTCTTTTCGGATATTCCCTCTTCTTTCAGTTTTTTGACAAGAGAATCCAGAATGATTCGGGTCTGTGTACGGGCATTTTTAACATTAGAATCGTATTTTTCGATACCAAATAAGATACTCATCTCGTCGGGTACAACCATAAGCTCTGCAGATGATGAGATAGCCAACCGACCACCCTCGTTTGGATTCTGGTTATATACTTTAACACAACCGGTGAAAAGTATTAAAAGTGAAAAAACTAAAACAGAATATTTCATTTCGGTGATCCTTTGGTAAATTTTTAAAAGGGAGTTAATAAATTTTGCAACTTTGTATGTATTGCCAGGTAAATACTGGTTTGTCAACCCGTTATTGCTATCAATAATATGGTTTCTCTATGACCTTGTGAGTTGTTGATGAATGGTGTTTGTGCTTGTGAAAAGAATTTTATTGATGAGACCTAAACGGGCGCGACTGTTCTATCAGATGAACGTGGGCTATACAAGCGGGACTATTTTATCAGGTGAATGAGGGCTAAACAGGCGTGATTATTTTTTTGGATGAACGAGTTCGATAAATCGGAAATGCAGGCGCGGTTGGTTATGTGAGATTATTTTAGTATTTCTTCTGTTCTGTACTTTTTCAATTTGAACGAATTTTTTTATAACATAGAGACTGAGTCGCTATGTTGGTTTATCTATACTTTGTATATTGTTCTGTTAGAGCTCATTCTGTTTTGGTCTATGGAATTTTGGTATGGCAGGATTTTTTTTGATTGTAATATATTTGGTTGTGGGGGAATATAAGTATCTCGGTTACTCGATTTTATTATAAATTATTTCAGGAAAGTAACAATTATTATTAGTAATATCATTTGTATTTTTTATATTCATTTCCATTAACACATTTTTTAATTGATTAGCGACTAAATTCCCATTTACAGATAAAGGTGATTTAAATATTATTTCAGAATGTAGTTTATTTCTTTTTCGAGTCCAATTGACGTATACGGCTAATGGTCTAGGACCATCCCATTTATCCTTAAAACTTCTATAATTCAACGCTTTGCAAGCATAGTATATATTCGGATTTTCTTGTATGTATTTATCAATAATAATAATATTATCAATAATATCTTGTGTGTTCTTATAACTAGAAACATCACCCTTCAATATAAAATTAGCAATTCCGGAATTGAGGATTTGTTCTCCATTAACTAATGAATCTTTTTTATCGGCAGATAAGTTTTTGCCTGAATATATATCATGAACTTGCTCTTGTGATAATTCTAACTCATAAGATAGATTACCGCTTTTGACCAATAATAATTCAAATTTCCAACCCAACGTGAAACAACCTCTTGCAGTTTTTTTGTGTTTATCTTTGTATATAAGAGGTCTTTTCTTAAACTCTTTTTGTAACTTTTTTGTTGATTTAATAATTATTTTTTTCCAATCAGGACCTAAAATTTGTTTTGCTCTTTTAGCTGTCATTTTGTTTTCTAGAAAATCTGCATTATTTTGCTTATACGAAATTTTTATTTCAATATCTATTTTGGAATTTGATAAATTACTAGCTTGGATATAAATATCAGTCTTTGGTTCACCTGAACTACATGTAGGTTTGCCTGATTTTCTAATTATATATTTTTCATTGCCATAAATAAATATATTCCCAATATTTAGGTTTTTTAATATGTATTTTTCAGAATCACCAAAGATTTTTGACATTTTTTCTCCAAACCAAAAAAAAATTTTAAACTTATACGTTAATAATCGTATTAATAGTTAAGGAACTAAAGTAATTGACAGATGAGACATAAAATATTTTACTAAACATAAGATAAGGATGGAGGAGTGCATGAATATTATATCTTTATTTGCTGGCTGTGGAGGTTTGGATTTAGGTTTTACCAAGGCTGGCTTTAAAACGATATGGGCTAATGAATTTGACAAAGAGATTTGGGAAACTTTTGAAAGAAATCATCCTGAAACTGTTTTAGACAGGAGAAGTATTAAAGACATCGATTTATCAGATATACCCAACTGCTTTGGCATTATTGGCGGTCCTCCATGTCAAAGCTGGAGTGAAGCTGGAGCACAAAGAGGTATTTCCGATGTAAGAGGGCAATTGTTTTTTGAATATATTAGAGTACTTAAAAATAAGCAACCTTTGTTCTTTCTAGCAGAAAATGTATCTGGGATATTGGCAAACAAGCACTCTGAAGCTTTGAAAAATATCATTGATCAATTTAAGGAGGCAGGTTATAATGTTGAAATAAAATTGCTAAATGCAAAAGATTATAATGTCCCTCAGGATCGGAAAAGAATCTTTTTTATTGGGTACCGTAAGGATACAAATCTAAAATTTCATTTTCCTGATCCAAATAATAATATACCTAAATTGAAAAACGCTATTTGGGACTTAAAAGATAACGTCTTACCCGCAAAAAAATTTAATTATACGAATGGTGATGATTGTAAGTTCATAAACCATGAATATATGATAGGTGGGTTTTCAACAATTTATATGTCAAGAAATCGAGTACGCTCTTGGGAAGAACCATCTTTCACTATCCAGGCTGGTGGTAGGCATGCCCCTATTCACCCTCAGGCTCCTAAAATGACATTTCTTGAGCAAAACAAAAGAGAATTTGTTAGGGGCAAGGAACATTTGTATAGGCGATTAAGTGTAAGAGAATGTGCTCGTATTCAAACTTTTCCAGATGACTTTATTTTTCATTACGATAACTTAACGTCTGCGTATAAAATGATTGGGAATGCAGTCCCTGTGAATTTAAGTTTTGAATTAGCAAAAATAATTCATAGTGATATTATTAAATATTTAAAAGAAAACAATCTAAATATATGTGAACAAAATATGGATTTGAAACAACAGAAACTAGCACTTGCATAATGAGAAAGGCTGATGGTTTTACAATAAAGTCATTTTTTAGAATAAAGCTATAGAATCGAAGATCAAGGTATAAAGAAAAATTTACATAAACGACCTGAAAATGGGGTGATTTGTGCAAATAAACTGCAATATTTATTGATGGTCAACAAACACTATATTCAAATACCAGTCCCTGTTAATAAATCAGGTAACAACATGAACTAAAAAAATATAAGATAGCATTTATCCCGGTTTTTATAAGAATTATTCTGGCAAATCCTCTTGCTTTTATTCTGAAATACAAAAGAGCCTTTTGCAAGCACCTTTGCCCAGCTTCTCGGATCATGAAACCGGCAAGTTATTTTTAGTCTTGTTAAACTAAAACCAAATATGAGTGTCAAATGTAAAGAGTGCTCACTTTGCAATAATTACTGCCCAATGGGTGTTGATGTTTTGGGTTATATGCGCGAGAATAAACCGGTAACTGATACCGAGTGTATATTATGCGGTGATTGCTCAAACGTATGTCCGGTTGGAAAAATATTGTAAGAAAGTTAAACAATGATATTTGTCTCAATAAACAAAACATCTAACCCAATTTACTACATTATTGTCTGTGGTTTTCATAAATAGTACAATAATCATCCATTTTCTTGAAACAAACATCAAATACAATACCGATATACTAATACTGAACTTTTCTTGACTAAAAACAGCTATATTATAATCGTATCATGAGTTTTTATGGTTTTATGGTAAATAAAAATGGAGCTGTAACATATATGAAAAAAATAGTAAATATCGGGCTTGTGGGTTTTGGAACTGTTGGAAGCGGCGTTTACAACGTCATAAAGAACAACGGTAAACTGATCGAGCAGAGAACAGGAGTTAGCCTTGTTCTCAAAACTGTTTGTGATTTAAGAATGGATGAGGTTAAGAATACCGTTTCATCTGATGTTCAAGTGACGGATAACTGGAAAAGTCTGATTGAAGATAAAGAGATAGATACAATTGTAGAGCTTATTGGCGGTCTTGAACCGGCAAAGAGCGTTGTCGAAGCCGCGCTTTCGGCAGGTAAAAACGTTGTAACTGCGAATAAAAAACTTTTGGCCGAAAAGGGTTCCGTAATCTTCGAACTGGCCGATCGTAAGGATGCCAAACTGGGGTTTGAGGCGGCAGTAGGTGGCGGTATCCCCTGTATCGAGGATCTGAAAAACGGTCTTGTGGCTAACAATGTTAATCATATTTTTGGTATCCTTAATGGTACAACCAATTATATTCTTACCCGTATGGAACTTGCCGGATTATCTTTTGCCGATGCCTTGGCCGAGGCACAGGCCGAAGGTTTTGCTGAGGCTGATCCGACTTTTGATATTGAAGGATACGATGCGGGCCATAAGATTTGTCTGTTGGCCATGCTTGCGTTCAATAAAAAGATAGAGTACGGCTCAATCCAGATAGAGGGTATAACAAAAATTAAAACTCTGGATACCGAGTTTGCCCGTCGCATGGGATACGCGGTTAAACTTTTGGGAATTGCCCGTGAAATTGATGGTGAGGTTGATGTGCGGGTGCACCCTGTCATGATTCGGGAATCACACCTGATTGCCTCAGTAAGTCATGAGTATAATGCTGTTGTTTTTGACGCGGATATGACAGGAGAAGTTCTTCTTTATGGAAAGGGTGCCGGTTCTTTGCCTACGGCATCGGCAGTTGTTTCTGATATTGTTCAGATAGCTGTTAAAAAAGGAGTATATGAAAGCGCTATTTTAACAAAAGGAGATGCTGTTATACTTGGTGCGGAAAAACGATTTTCAAGGTTTTATTTACGTATTAATACCGAAGACCGGCCAGGTATTCTTGAAAAGGTTGCTCACGCGTTTTCGGCAAATAATATATCTGTAAGCTCCGTTGAACAGCATGAAACAGGCCATAATATAGTGCCTCTTCTTTTCGTTACCCACAAGGCCTGTGAAGCTGATATTAGAAAGGCTGTTAATGAAATAAATGAGTTCGATTTTGTAACCGAACCTGTAATGATGATAAGAATCGAAGAGAGTTGATACTAATTCTTGAATTAATAAATTGTTTAATATATAACAATTGTGTTGTTTGTAAAAATAAAATAGCTGTCCGAGGTTAATAAACGTGAACTCTTATTTTAAGTGTATAAAAGGCTGTGAGGGGCAATACTCATTGACCGATATTATTTACCGTTGTCCCAAGTGTGGTTCTCTTCTACAGGTTACCCACGATACCGATGCTCTTAAGGCAAAGTTAAATGGAGAAGGGTGGAACAAACTTTTTGCATCAAGAATGGGGAGCACAAAATGGCCCTACGGTTCAGGTGTATGGCGTTATAAGGAGCTGGTTGCTCCTGAAATTGATGATGATTCCATTGTTTCGATGTACGAAGGAAACAGTAACCTATTCTATGCGAAACGCTTCGGACAGATGTTTGGCGTTAAGGATCTTTGGATCAAGATGTGTGGAAACACCCACACCGGATCGTTTAAAGATCTTGGTATGACTGTTCTTGTTTCGATGGTAAACCAGATGATTAAAAAAGGTAAAAATATAAAGGCTGTCGCTTGCGCGTCAACCGGTGATACCTCTGCGGCTCTTGCGGCTTATGCGGCTTATGCAGGAATTCCATCGATAGTGTTTCTTCCTGCCAACAAAATTACAACAGCGCAGCTGGTTCAGCCCATGTCAAATGGTTCTATCGTTTTGGCGTTGGATACCGACTTTGACGGGTGTATGAAAATAGTTCAACAGGTTACCGAGAACAACGAAATTTATCTTGCCAACTCTATGAACAGCCTTCGTGTCGAGGGGCAAAAGACAATAGCTCCTGAAATAGTACAGCAGTTTGATATGGAAGTTCCTGATACAATTATCATTCCGGGTGGTAATTTGGGTAACGTGTCTGCTTTGGGAAAAGGCTTCAAAGAGATGAAAGAACTTGGTATGATAAGCAAGATGCCAAGAATTGTCGTTGCTCAGGCTCAGAATGCAAATCCGCTCTATACTTCTTATAAAAATGGTTTTGAAAGTTTTTCATCAATATCTGCGAAAAAGACTCTTGCTTCGGCAATTCAGATAGGCGACCCGGTTTCAGTAGACAAGGCTATCGCCACGTTAAAAGAGTTTAATGGAATTGTAGAGCAGGCTAGCGAAGAGGAACTTGCAGAGGCTGCGGCCTTGGCAGATAGAACCGGTATGTACAGTTGTCCTCATACAGGTGTTGCCTTGTCAGTTTTTACAAAACTTGCCTCTCGTGGCGATATCGCATCTGATGAGAGAGTAGTTATAATATCTACTGCGCACGGTTTAAAATTTTCCGAGTTTAAAGTAGGTTATCATGAAGAAACAATTAGCGGTATAAACTGTTCCCATGCAAATAAACCGATAGAGCTTGCTGCCGATAGCGATCTGGTTTTGAAGGTACTTGAAGAAGAAATAAAAAAATTGAAATGAAAATTTTACAGGTAGCTTGATTGCGTGTTTGCCTTGCGATAATTTTAAGATACCTGCCGGATAAATATTAAAAAAGTAAGGAATATATTATGACAAAAGTACATACTCCTGTAACCGATAAAATGGATTTTTTTAAAGAGTCAACTCCTGTTCAACTGGCAGAAAAATACGGAACACCTCTTTATGTGTATAACGAAAACATTCTGCGAGAACGCTGTCGCGAAATGAAAGGCTTGGTAGATTATAAAAACTTTTCTGTTAACTACTCCGCTAAGGCAAACAGCAATCTTGAGCTTCTTAAAATTGTTAACGAAGAGGGTTTGTCTGTGGATGCTATGAGCCCTGGTGAAATTCATGCTGAACTTGCCGCGGGATTTACTGCGGATAGAATCTTGTATATAAGCAATAATGTCTCCGCCGATGAGATGCGTTTTTCTGTAGACCGGGGAATAATGGTGAGTATTGATTCGCTATCACAGTTGGATCTTTATGGCCGAAACTTTCCAGGAACAAAGGTCGCTCTCAGGTTTAATCCGGGCGTGGGGGCTGGACATCATGAAAAAGTTGTTACTGCAGGTAAAAAGACCAAGTTTGGTATTGCTCCCGAGATGATGTCCCAAGTCAAAGAGATAGTCAAGAAACATGATCTGACAGTTGCCGGAGTGAATCAGCATATTGGCTCACTCTTTATGGAATCGGATGCTTATGTGAAGAGTACAGATTCCATTCTTTCGATTGCGTCTAATTTTGATTCACTTGAGTTTGTCGATTTTGGTGGAGGCTTTGGTATACCTTATCGTAAGTCTGAAGGGCAGAAACGTCTTGATCTTGCCGAAACTGGACGTTTGCTTAAGCAAAATATTGACAAGTTTATCAAAGCCTATGGCCGCGAGATAAAAATCAAAATTGAACCTGGACGTTATATCGCGGCAGAATGTGGCATAATTCTGGGCAGGGTACACTCTGTTAAGGAAAACTACGGATCACGTTATATAGGAACCGATATCGGTTTTAATGTGCTTAAACGCCCGGTTATGTATGATTCTCATCATGAAATAGAGATTTTTCGTGAAAAAGGTAGCATCGATAGCTCAAAAGATTGTGTAAAAATTGTGGGTAATATCTGTGAAACTGGAGATATCCTCGCGAACGATAGGGAGCTTCCTAAAATAGTTGAAGATGATATTATCGCGGTTCTTGACGCTGGGGCTTACGGTTTTTGCATGAGTTCCAACTATAATAACAGGTTAAAGCCTGCCGAGGTATTAATTTCGTCCGATGGCAGTGACAAATTGATCCGCAGAAGAGACACTCTTGAGGATCTGATGAGAAATTTTGAATTATAAGATACTTTAACTGTATCAGTTTAATTGCAGTTTTTGCCGATACTATGTATAAGTCTTGAGCCGATTTAATTCTAAACGGATGTAATAATGAACAAAAAGATAATTGTTGTAGACGATGACCCGGTAAACCGAACATTGATATGTTCGGTGTTAAAAAAATACACCTTGTTTACCGCGGAAGATATAAAATCGATGTACAATATTATTAAGGAGAACGGTCTTCCTGATCTGATACTCCTTGACGTTATGCTGCCTGAAGTAAACGGTTTCGAGGCCGCAAGAGATTTACATACAGAGTTTAGAAATCAGGACGTAGGTATCATTTTTGTAAGCGCGCGGACCGAAGGCTCATCGGTTAAAGAGGGCTTCGATTCGGGTGGTTATGATTACATCAAAAAGCCTTTTGATTCCATCGAGCTTGTGGCGCGGGTAGAAAACCAGCTAGAGCGTATTGAACGTGAAAACAAGCTACGTTCTGATGCTTCACTTGACCCTTTAACAGCGGTTTATAATCGCCGATATTTCAAACATCTTGTAGAGCAGAAGATTAATTTCTGTAATCGTAAAAATATGAAACTCTCTATCGCTATGATAGATCTTGATAATTTCAAGGAAATTAACGATAATTTTTCTCATCTTGCCGGTGACTATGTTTTGCAGACCTTTGCTAGCCAGATATCAGAGAGCCTTAGAAAATATGATCTTATGGGAAGGTTTGGAGGAGAAGAGTTTATTATCGCTTTTGTTGACTGCTGCAAAGATTGCTCTTATTCGATAATGGAGCGTCTTCGTGCCGATGTCGAAAAGAGAGCATTTATCTTTGAAGGAAATGATATTAGTCTATCGTTTAGTGCTGGTATAGCCGATTTGTGCGAAATCGAAAGCCGAAAAAGCGTTTACAATGAAATTCTGAAATTATCAGATCAGCGGTTATACGAGGCAAAGCGTCTTGGGCGCAACCAGATAGTCATATAACCGCTTAAGTGTGAATAAAAGTAATTAGGTTAGTCTGCCGAAAGACCTGTGTGATCCCTTAGCACAGTCTCTATGAAATCAATGCTTTTGTCTCCAAACTCTGCAGATCGCTCTTGAAGTGAATATCTATCAACAATATTATCCCGTATCTGTTTTGCATAATCTTCTGCTACAGTCTTGTTTCCACCGTTTGATACAAAAGTAATAATCTTCTGTATTGTAGAACTCTCAGTCGAAGTAAGACATGGCGTTTCAAGAACACTAGGTTTGAAAGTACTACCCGCTGTTACAGGAGCCTTCGCCGGGAGATCTTCGATTACTGCTGTTTTAGCTGCAATATCTCCAATGCGTTGCCCGCTCTCTTTAAAAGCGATTGTAAGAATCGCAGGTAATCCGCTTGAAATATGCAGGTCTATTATTCTCATGGTCCAGCGTATTAGGCATTGACCAATTGATAGAGGCGATCCATCCAGGGATATAACGCGAATCTTCATTATGTTTTTGCCGATGGTCTGTCCCTTCATTCCTATTTCGCAAAGCAAATTGTACAGCATAAGCGGTAAGGCTATAAAAAAAAGCGGAAGAAGAGTGGATGGCTGATTAAAATTGATTTTATCAAAATTTAATTCTGAAGTTATTAATAATAAAACCATGATGAATATTCCGGTAAACAATAATAAGGCAGAATCGATACCCCATGCCAATATTCGTGAACCCAAGGGTGCTGCTTTGTAGGTTATATTTACATTATGGACTGTGGTTA
>DAOTGZ010000073.1:0-11544 GCA_035447445.1 Spirochaetota bacterium
TATTCTCGGTAATAAATACTGTTATAACATTTTGTTTGTCCAGACAGTAACCATACATTCCGTAACGGCAATAAGAGACTACTATATCCACTGGTTTCTTGCCGATATATTTTTTGTTTTTTAAGACACTGGCAAGTTTGCTAAAAAATTTTTCTGCATTTTCTATTAAAAGTTCATCCGAATAAACCGCGCTATATTGCAAATCGACACGTATTGGATCATCCTGTATTAACACTTTAACATTTTCGATAGCAAGACCATAAGGAGTTTTTCCGTTTAAATCGACTTTCTGAATTCGCCCATCACCGTAATAAAATGTTTTTATCCCCTTCTTTTTATCCAGCACTATCCTGGTTCCGTCTTTCTGTTTAATTTCTTCTGTTTGCGCTAATGCCACAGAGACAAAGAGTGTACATAAAAACAGCAACACAACATATCTTTTCATTAAAGATAACCCTTAACAATAAAATCTACTTCCAAGTAACACTATCGGATTTTTTTAACACAAAGTAAACATAATCAATGCCCCGTGTTCGAGAAATCAGGCAAAATATCTTTATCAATACCGATTTTTTTTAGTAATTCAGGTGTAATGGAAATATTCTGTTCCAGAGAAATTTTTATAATTTTATGTCTAAGAACGTCGTTTTCTCGATCTTTTTCATAATCAATCAGTAGACTTTTCAATTTTTTAAAGTGAGGAGCATAATCCATATATTTTTGCAGAGCGACCGTACTGACACTCCAGTAAATCAAAAAAAAGAGGAGAACAAAAGGTATAAATTTTCTTCTGCCGGATCCTACCCATTTGGCATATAAACGGTATATTCCACATGAGATATGAACCATCGTTACATTCATTAATACATGATAAAATATCTGAAATTTGACATCAGCAATTCTTACTGACGTTGATACTATATTTATTTTTGTTACATTATCCAACACAATAACCACAACGTGAAGAAGAGCAAGACCTATTAGTAAAAGTCCCGTTGTTAATTGAATTATCCAGATTAATGTTTCGGGATGTGTAGCTCGGACAAATGCCTTGGATACAGACAAGAACTTGTTTTTTTGTTTTAGCAGAGCAACTACTATGTGGGTAACTAAAGCCAAAATTACCAGCGGAACACCGATTTGTGCCAAATAAAATCTTTCCAGAATAGTAGCGATTCCGTTAAAGGCGTCAGGCCCTATAATTATTGTGGCATCCATAGCCAAGTGAGCAACTATAAACAGAACAAGACAGAGCCCTGTAATGGAAAGAAGCAGATCCTTTTGAAGCGCAAGGTTTCGAAAAAAACCTTTCATCTTGATTAACGGCTTTTTCGGCTATCGTATTGTTTAAGATAATCTTCCACAAGGTTTTTACGCCCAACCGGCTTCTCCTTAACAGGAACAAGTCGCGAGGTAAAAAACCTTCCGATTGCGCAAAATGCTCCGCCGATTCCCTTTATTACAGCAACGATTGCTCTTCCAATTAAGGCAAAAAAGCGAATAATGATATTTGGTTTTGCAGAGTATTTGCCCATTGCAACGGATGAAGCGGCTGCACCCGAAACAGAAGATGCTCCAGAGGATACCGCCGAAGAAACAGAAGATGCTGCAGACGCAACTGCGGATCTGGAAGAACCTTTTCCGTATGCACCTGATACCGGAATAACCAGGTTACGATCATAGGCCCGCTTGAATTCCTGACGAGTAGCACGCCCCCCTGTTCTCCAGAAGAAAATGGGAGCTGAAGACATTGTCATGCGATCAATAATAAAAAGAAGCAGATAATATCCATACAAAAAGATATTAATAAAAAACATGAAGAAGTTATACCATATCTCCATGAAAGCCCAGAAAGTATCGATTATTACTTTTCCAAAGTCTATAAGCTTATAGAAAAAGTTAAAAAAGTTATCAATAGCGTCATTCAAAAACTGTTTTACCAGACGATAATCCATATTACCTCGTTACAAACAATTTATCTGTGTTAATATTATAGCCCCTTAGGACAGATTAAGCTAATATAATTCATTATCGAGTCAATAACATTTTTTGGCATCTTAAGCCCGGTGAGGCTTAAGGATTATGTGGTCAGAGATTATATCTGAGCCCCAATCTTACAGTTTCGGACTTTTCGCGACCAGCAAGCAACGCGACCAGTTCCAGTGCAAAAATCATTGCACTGCCAGGACCATCTGCGGTAATTATTCTTCCGTCAATAGTAAACTGTTCTTTTGTATAAATTACGGACTCATCGAAACTCTTTTCCCTGCCGGGATAGCATGTAACTTTTTTGCCCTTTAAAAGACCGGCCCTATTAAGAACTTGAGGCGCTGCGCAAATTGCAGCAGCTATTCCTCCTTTATCATAAACCTGCTGCACAAAACCGATCACTCGTTCATCATTCATCAGGTTGTCACTACCAGGCAAACCTCCAGGACAAACAACACAGGCATATTCGGAAGAATCAATTTCATCAATATTTTTTTCACTCTTTACTATAATACCACGGGCTCCCTTAACAAGCTCGGAAGCGGCAGAGACTACGTCGATACTGATCCCAGCCCTTCGTAAAACATCAATTGTGGTTATTGCTTCGATATCCTCAAAACCTTCTGCTAAAATAATAGCTGTTTTCATGATACCCCCTTTTAAATAATTGATTAGTTCGCTATACAAAATTCTTCAATTAAACTGGAAGCTTTTTTATAACAATCTTCAAGTTCAGCTTTTTCTTCCGGGCTAAAATCTGATAAAACATAAGAAGCCACAGGTATCTTATCCGAAGGCGGCCTACCTATTCCAAAACGAACTCGGGAAAACTCGGCGCTACCTATTGAAGCAATAATGGAACGAATTCCATTATGACCTTTGTGGCCTCCCCCCTTTTTTTCCCGAATATCTCCAAAAGGCAGCTCAAGCTCATCATGAATTACTATCAGGCTACGGTGATCGAGATCGTAATATTTTAATGCTGCCGAAACAGACTCTCCGCTTAGATTCATATATGTCTGCGGCAAAACAAGCATCACTTCTTTTTCTGCAATTCTGAACTTTGCTGTTAAGGCATTAAACTGTTTTTTTGATATATCAGCACCATTTTTTTCCGCCAGATAGTAAGCTGTCAAAAACCCGCAATTATGTCTGTTAAACCGGTATTTTGTTCCCGGATTCCCTAAGCACGCGATAATTATCATATAAATTTCCAATTATTTTCCAATGATATATAAACAAAAAAAGAGCTTCTCCAAAGAACCGGAAACTCTTTATACTAAGTCATAACAATTAAATAAAATCAGATAAAAACTAATAGGATTTCATAAAAGACAAGGCCTCATCTCTTGTTTTAGCTATATTCATATGTCGATGTACACCTGTTATAGCAAAAAGCTTTTCGATCTCCTGCTTGACACAGCAAAAACATATTTTTTTTCCACTTTTTTGAGCAAGAGTATGAAGAGCAAAAAACATCCCGAAAGCCGCGCTGCACAAAAAAGAGACATTTTCCAAGCTTACAATAAGCCCTTTTTTTGATTCATTAACTTCTTTAATTAAAACATTTTTAATATCATCAATTAAGTCATTTGACAATGATCCATTAAGATCTACAAGACAGGTCTCATTTTCTCTGTTTATCTTATAATCCATTGCCTACTCCCATACATAATATTATAGTTTATCTCTTTTTTTAGTCAAGAGATTTCTTTAAAGCCGTTTTTTATTAACGTTATTTTAAAACTTCTATTTTCAAAGTTTGGGATTATAAAAAAAACTTGCGTTATTTTGCTTAAATAGGTTATTAAGATGTTTTACGTATTAACCAGTCATAGTTCAAATAAAGACTACAATAAGTAACAAAAACAACTATAAACAACCGAAGAGTATTATGAAAATTACAAAAATTATTTTATTATTAGTTATATCCATTACGGCTTTTTCTTCTATTACAGCGGATAATCGAAAATGGTACACCGTGGACAAAGTCGTAGCTCTTGTAAATGATGACCCGATACTGTACAGCGATCTGTACAAAAGAGTCGAAATAAACAAAAACCGCAAAGGTATTACAGCTAAAGACAAGAAAAACATGCTCTACGTTACCCTAGATTCATATATAAATGAACTTCTTTTAATGCAGGCAGCAAACCGTGAATACATTATAGTTAGCGATGAGAAAGTTGACAACCGCATTAAAGAGGTTATGGAGCATACCGGAATAAAGGATATTGAGCAATTTAAAAAGAATATTGAACGCGAGGAAAAGATACCTTTTGAAGTATACCGCGAAGAGATGAGAAAGCAGATCACAATGGAGCTGATCATGGTATACGCGATGACATTTACCCCTCCATCTGAGGCTGAGGCGAAGGCTTGGTACGAAAAAAACAAAAAACAACTGCTTCAACTCCGTTTTCAGCATATACTAATTATTCCAAAAGGAAAATCGTTTTCTGCCGAAAAAGAGGCAAATGAACTAGCATCCCAATTAAGAGAACGAGCCATGAGTGGCGAATCTTTTGCCAGACTTGCCAGACAATATTCTGATGACAAGGCTTCCGCCAGAGCTGACGGTTTTATTGACTGGATTTCGCCGGGACAACTTGATCAGCGCTTTGCCTATCATGTCTTTAATATGAAATCCCGGGGAGAAATATCTTCTGTTTTCAAGTCCTCTTTTGGATACCATGTTGTAAAATATTATGGGCGCCGCTATTTGCCTTACGATCAAATTCGTGATAGAATTTTCCAGATGATATCGCAGGAGGCCCGAATGAACCAGTTTACAGAATGGGTTAAAGGTGAACGAGCCAATTCTCATATTAGCGTTTATGTTGATGGTTTTGACAAATATAGCGCATCCCAGGATAAAAAATGAATAACGCTTTTGTTTTATACTTAGAAAAACATACAGATGATGATGATCTTAACTTTAATGGTTCCAAGACCTTTGACATTATTAAAGAAAAAATTAACAGTGCTTTTGCCGATACCGAGATTATTGCTTCATTACCGGAAGCTTATACAGGAGATCTTGACAAATTTTCAAAAGTTTATGTAAGAAGCGACAACGAAACAGAAAACTGGAAAAACCTCAACGAGCAGTTTTCATTTGATAACTATATAAGAATAAAAGCTGATGCTCCTTTCTGCGATATGCAGATAGTAGGTGAAATGCTCGATGTTCATACAAAATATATAGCCGAATATACCTATTCAGAAAACATTCCAGCTGGTTTTGCCTGCGACATTCTCTCTTCCGAGCTTATAAAATCTCTTCCTGATTCAAGTGAAAACGGAAAATCAATACTGCCTGTAGAAAAAGTTATTAAAGATAATATTAATCAGTTTGATGTAGAGCTTTTTTACAAGGAACCAGATATACGGGCTTACCGACTCTCTTTTTTAAGCGGAGACAAACGAGAAAACATGATCATGCAAAACATGATTAAAGTTGCTGATAATATTTCGTATGATTCCGTAGAGAAAGTACTCACTGAAAACCCAGATGTGCTTTATACAACACCTTCATACATTGAAATAGAGCTTTCACCTGAGACAAATGCCAATCCGCTATATTCACCAATTACTCTTGCCAAAAAAGAACGTAGTCAAATGGATAGCGAGCTTTTTGATAAAATTATTACAGAGCTAGATCTGTTTAAGCCCCCCGTTGCTTTAAGCCTTTCAGGTTTTGGAGAGCCTCTTAAACACAGCGAATTTTATTCTATTTTTGAAAAAGCGCTGAATAATACTAATATTTCTATTCTGCTCTTAGAAACCGATGGCCTTGCTCTTGATCAGAATTTTATGAATTTTATCCAAAATCGTGATGTATCAAAACTGCGGGTGATTGTAGAGTGCAACGGATATTCTGCCGAAACATATCATTCTATACACAATCTTGACGAATTCGAAACAGTTAACAAAAACATTCTTAATCTTGCACCTGTCTTGAAAGAAAACCTGTATGTACAAATAATGAAGATTAACGAAACCGAGCCATTTCTTGACGCATACTATGACTATTGGGAAGGTCATAAGGTTCAAATTATACTTCAAAAACAGAACACCTATTGTGGTCGCCTTACTGACCGCCGCTACTATGACCTTACACCACTAAAACGAATTCCATGCTGGCACCTGTTAAGGGATCTGCTTATACTTTCAGATGGATCTATCCCCTTTTGCAAACAGGATCCCGGTGCCGAATTTTCCTTATTATCCGCAAAAGATATGCCGATTTTAAAAATATGGGAAGAGCGTAAGCCTCTGTTTGTGGATAATTTTAATAAAAAATATGCTGCCAAGCCCGACTGTAAATCCTGTGACGAATGGTTTACGTTTAATCTTTAAGCAATTCAAAAAAGGAAAGCATTATGAAAAAAACTGAAAACTCAGTTAATACCATTGCAGTTATACAGGCTCGTCAAAACTCAAAAAGGCTTCATGAGAAGTGTTTTAAAACACTTATGGGTAAGGCTGTACTTTCACATATAATTAAACGAGCGCAGGCGATTGAAGGTGTTTCTCAGGTTATAGTTGCAACAGGAGACGCAAACGCCAACAAAGATATTATCGCTCTTGCCGAATCTGAGGGGGCAGTGGCTTTGCCTGGATCAGAAACTAATGTTCTTGAGAGATACTATAATGCTTCTCAATTATATGATTGTGATTACATAGTTCGCATAACTGGGGACAATCCCTTTACAGATGTAGATTACGCCAATATGGCTATTGAATACGCTATCGAAACCGATGCCGATCTTGCTTCTGTCACAAATATTCCGTTGGGTACAGCAGTCGAAGTAATAAAGAAAGAAGCTTTAGCTGATTGTTATCAAAACGCGTCTGAAGCTCACCATTTTGAGCATGTAACACCATATATTAAGGAAAATGAGCATCTTTTTAATATCTGCCGCAAACCTGTCTATATTTATAACAATATTCCCGATCTTCGTCTTACTATAGATACTAAAGAAGATTATGAGCTAGCATGTGAACTTTATAATGCTCTTTACAACGAAGATTCCATTTTTTCATTACATCAGATATTAAATCATCTTAGGCTTTTTCCTGACATGGCTCTTATCAATAGCGAAATAAAACAGCGCCCAATGACACACTGTGAAAACGGCTGATATCTGCATAATGACCCGTTGCGGTTCTGATTATGGCAGCGGACACTTTTGGAGAATGACCAACCTATTATCGATTCTCAGAAATCAAGGTCTTGATGTTTATATCAGCTGTGACTGCTATCCCGACAACTTTCCAGACAATCTGAGACCTTACACCTCACACTCGCCTGTAAAAGCCGAAATTCTAATCCGTGATATGAGAGATTCCACAAAAGATGCGGCTTCACTTTTAGCTGCGAAGTATGGAAGAATCATTTCAATTGATGATGCAGGTTACACATCTCTTTATAACAAGAATATAGATCTTTTGCCGAGAGCCGAACATCCTATCGAAACAGGTGATAACAATTTTCCGTTTATTTTTGGTTACCACTTTAGTAAAGCTATTAACGGTTTGCACTCTACACCTGAAAAAGATCTGGATCTTCTAATTTACACCGGTTTTGACAATAACGATTATCCCCTCTTGTTAGAAAATCAAAGTTTAGAAATTGCTTTTTTTAACGGTTCAAACTGTTATTACAAAGGGTCAACGCTAAGTGGTTCAAGCTATTATAATTTGCTCTTTAAAAGTAAAAACTTTCTTTCACATTTTGGACTATCTTTATACGAAGCCTATATATGTAACTGCAATATCTTCGCACTGAACCCTTCAGATTATCACTCTAAATTGGCTGACAACGAAAAAAGAATACCTGTTATTAATCTTGGAACTTTTGCCAACATTAACAAAGAGCTACAGAATACTCTTAAAAAAACAATTCTGGAAAAAACTGTTTTATCAATGTTTAATCTGGAAGAAACAAAAAACAGGATTAATGAAATGCAGTCCCTTTTTGTTAAACTTTTAGAAATCACTATCAATTAGTTTTTATAGCATCATGGAAAAACCCACTTTAACCGAAAGTGACCCTGTTTCTTCTAACTTGTATCCTTTTTCAGGTTCTTCATTCATAGGATAAAACATATCCATAGAAACTGTTAAGGTTGCAACTGCATGTTTCGATACCAGATACGACACCCCAGCCTCTGGTGATAATCGCAAAATAGAAAGTTCAGATTCGAATTCATTTTCAGCAAAAGTCGCATCAATAGAGGCATCACAAAAAACCGTATAAGATGTTCGATAGGTATAATTAGGCGAATAGATATACCCAGTATTAACCCCTATAAACGGCATCGCAGGTCTTCGGTTCATTATATAAAATCGGGCCGTTGCCATTGGTTCATATATTATATCGCTATCAGATGTAACATATAACCCTATAGCTGGACCAAGTACTAAACGGTTTGTTAAAAAATATCCGTAGCCTCCGTTTAAATAATAGAGAGAATAATCTGACCCAGATGTTGCGGCAAGGCCAAAAGAAATTTGTGTGTCTCCTCTCTTGAAAACTTCATCTTCGTTTGCAAAAATCTCAAATGTACAAAAGACAATCAGTACTATAACCAAATATTTTTTCATATCATCTCCTATTCTGTCGAAAAGAGGCCAATTTTTATTGTATTTTTGCATAATATTTAAAACAACAGAGGTTTGTCAATCATTCAAATGTTTTACTCTTCTATGTAATTATCCTCTTAGCATTTCAAGTACCTCATCAATTTTTTTGCCATCGTAATCTTTATCTTTTTCGACGCTCCACCCCTTTTTTGTGTTTTCAAGAATATAGTTGATAAACTTGTCCTTGCCGTCTTCTCTTATGCAAATAGCAAATGCCTTGATTTTTGAATAATCACCTAACGAATAAATACCTTCTGTGCAAGAGTAAAGGCTTTCACATTCCCAACAACCCTCATAATTGTTTTCTGTGCAACACTGTTTTTGAAAACATCCCTTGTCTGCCAGGTTTCTATCACATAAATTATTTTTACTTTTGCATCCGTCGCAAGAATCTTTAAGAAAACATAATTTACAAATTAATCCGCAGTAAGCGATACTGTTCGCTAAGTCCTCGGCGTTAGTTTTCGGTTTGGCTTTCATCTTTTTTCCTTAACAATAAAGATTAATAATAATCCACTCTATTTGACTGATCTGAAACACTGATCCAGTGTCGATGTTACTTCTATAATTTCTACCATTATTCTTTTTGCCTGAATAATAATTTCTAATGCGACGGCAAGAATATCGACACTTTAGGGATTCTTGCAGTTACTGTTAATCATTGTTGCGTGCTCGCCATATAATGAAGAACCGAATGTAAGATCATAAACCGGAGACAAGTACCATTGTCCGGATTCATGTTCCATTATATAAGAAAAATTTTTGAATGATCATCACGTTTGTGCACAAAAACATTGAAACACACAAAACTGTACATTTTTTCAACCTCTTCAAAAATTCCGGTTGGTTCAAAAGTCAGTTTCATTAACAGATGATAATCAAAGTTGGGATAGCGGTGACTACTTTCAAGAACACCGCTTACAGATATCATGTAAATCTTCTTATTGTATATTCGGTCAAAACGGTTTACACCAAAATAACCATCGCACCTTTTGAAAGAAAAAAGTCTTGTTTCTGAAAACGAGATAAGAAATATTTGATACGATGATTCGAATCGCTTTACAGATCCAAACGACCCTCCCCGATTTTTTTAGAAAGCTCTTCCTGAGTTAATCCTGATTCTTTTCGACGTGATCAAATGTTATCCGAAAGAATTTTGTATTAACTGAATCACTACTCGATCCACTTGATTTTTTTCATCTGATCATTAATAACAGTATATACATAATCCATGTGTTCCTGGTTTTCCCAGAAAGAGCTGTGCTTACCTTCCCTGATAGTCCACAGTTCACTCTCGTTGCCGGCCTCCTGCATTTTTTTAACAAACAAAACAGAATCATCATAGTAGACAAGGCTGTCCCGGTTTCCATGAATAATATAGACAGGAACACTTTCAGGCTTAATGTTTGTCATAGGACAAATCTGCAACACCTGTTCAGTATCGAGAGCCACTGACATATAAAAATTATTATTTTTAAAACTTACAGGCGGGGCAAATGCCCACACAATATTCGGAATCGAACTGATTTTAGGGTCTTCACCCTCTTCAATTATATCGGGAAACATTGAATTCGCGATTACCAAATGGCCGCCAGCCGAAAGCCCAACAGTCGCAATATGATCAGGGTCTATATTTAACTCTTTATTATAGGTACGAAGCCATCTGATTGCAGAGTTAACATCCTTTACACATTCGACTCCGGTGACATTTACATAATCCACCAGACGATATTCAAACGAGACGGCAACAAAACCGAGAGACACAAAATGTTTGGCATATGGATATCCCTCTGTCGGAGATCCCTGACTCCAACCACCTCCATGAAAATAGGCAGCTACCTTATATGGCTCTTCTCTGTTCACATCATATCCTTCCGGATAAAAAATATGAACCTCGAGCTTGTCCATTGCAAACTTGTCAGAGTGAAATTCTTTATACACTCGTTTTTCAGGCACACCCGAATCAGATACAATTTTATTAACTAACGATGAAGGCCCTTTTGAACAGGAAATAAATGGTAAAACAGATATCAAAATAAGTATTTTAAAAAATTTCATATAGTTACTCTCCGATTATGCGCCCTATGCCGGTCATCCAGTGCCTCTTTGAAAATACAAAGAGGTGCTATACCTGTCGCAAGAAGACTCTTGCTGCTCGCATGTTATATGTCATACTAGTGTTTTCACCGTTTAATTAGTACTTTTTTACACGGTGATATCACTAGATAAATTC
Organism: Spirochaetota bacterium; assembly: GCA_035447445.1. GTDB lineage: Bacteria > Spirochaetota > UBA4802 > UBA4802 > JAFGJZ01 > JAFGRW01. The sequence goes on from DAOTGZ010000073.1 coordinate 10,874, forward strand.
TTAACAATTCTATAACAGTACAATTAATGTTCAAATTGTTTTCGGTTAATAATATAAATATGGGTTAGAACTAAAGTACGAAGCGACTTAATTTTGGAGGTGAATGATCTGTTGCTTTCAAAACAATAGACATTCCAAGCCAAAACTCTTCACAAAATGTAACTGAAGAGCTTTCTATTTCATGTGTGAAATATAGTTTTCTTCTATATCAAATTTAAATTTCTTTTTGGGTTTTAATCGAACCGTAAAATTGAGCAATATCATTGGGCATTGGAACTCTTATCTCTATGACATTATTATTTAGGGGATGCGTGAATTTTAAACAGCTGCAATAGAGAGCCTGTCGCCTCATATCTTCTGAGGCAAAACCGTACATTTCATCACCTGCTATTGGATGACCAATCATAGCCATATGTACCCTTATCTGGTGAGTCCTTCCGGTATGCATAATGAATTTCAGTTCACTGAAGTTTCCATTATTTGACAAAACCTGATATTGCGTTACCGACTCTTTCCCCTTACCACCACAAACCCTTTTAATAGTTCCGTCATCTGCTCTTGAGATACAAGATGAAATAATACCTTCCGTTTTTTCTAATATGCCTTCTACAATGCCACGGTACTCCTTATAAAGCATGCCTGCTTTTATCTGCTGGCTTATTCTTTCCTGG
>DAOTGZ010000074.1:0-11357 GCA_035447445.1 Spirochaetota bacterium
TCCTTTATAATAGAAATGGCAACAGGATGGGCAGGCATTCTTATTGCTACGGTTTGAAGACCGGACGTTATAATCCGGGGAACCTTTTCAGATTTGACCGTAACTATTGTTAGGGGGCCTGGCCAGAATTTTTTGGTTAATTTCTTTAATGCCGGCGAAAGATTATCAGTTAAAATCGCAAGCATATCATAATCTGCGATATGGCAGATTAGCGGGTCAAAAAATGGACGTTTTTTTGCACAGAATATGGAGGAGGCTGCTTCGGCATCAAGCGCGTTCGCGGCAAGCCCATAGACCGTCTCGGTTGGAATAATAACAAGTTTTCCCGCACGAAGAGCGGTTGCAGCGTCCTTGATATGGCTTTCTGTTGCTGGAAAAATTTTTGTCTTATAACTCATTGTTTTTGCACACCTTGGAAAACCACCTGGCTGTATCGGTAACTTCACGTTCGAATGTTGTAAAGTTTACTTTGACGAGCCCGGATCTTTGTCGAGTTGGATTAATAAGCTCAAAGCCGTCAATAAAACTTTTTGTAAAAAACCCTTCAATTTTACCACCGTTAGCAATTGCGTCTGCTATGGCAGATAGTATGGCGTGGTAAAAATTAATGCGGTTTTGGGCATCGTGATTGTCTGAAGGATATCCAACATTTGCGAAAAGTATCTTCGGATTACCATACTCGGTTTGAAGTGTTTTCAGGATTCCTTGAATAGCGGATGGGTCATAACCGATTGTTTTTGAATATCTGTTTTCGAGTGCGGGATATTGAGTAATGCTAAAAGATAAGGGATCGTTAATATTCACGTTCACAATTTTGCTTTTTACATGAGTGTATCCGGAATGCGCGAGAGCAATATAGTCGTACGAGTTGTGTATCAGCATTGTATCTTTAGGCCGTAGATTTAATCTGTTTTGACTGTAAATCTCTGATTCGTAAACCGCTGGGTAATAGCCTTTTATTACAGGATCTATTAAAAGTTTTACAAGGTAAGCCTCGGCGTTTGGATGTATTCTTGAATCTCTTTTTGTTGGGGTAATCAAGGGAGGATCCATTCGGACACCTAATCCACAATAGTTGTCGGAATTTGCCTCTTTTAGAGTATAGTAGGCCATTGCGTGAGCTATAAGCATGTTGTGCGTGGCGACAAAAATTTTTTCGGGTGCGATAACCCCCGGAGGCATTGTGCCAGTACGGTATCCGTACTCGATTTCCGTTAAAGGATCTTCTATCGTAATCCAGTTTTTTATTCTATCACCAAAATGGTTGGCGCAAATCTCGGTGTAATCGGCAAAGGCAGTGCAGGTCTCCCTGTTTAGAAATCCGCCATTTTTTTGAAGTCTTACCGGTAAATCATGGCTGTATAGCGTTACGGACGGTTTTATATTATGCTCAAGAAGAGTGTCTATCAGACGGTTGTAAAAAGTAATGCCCTTTTTGTTAAGGCTCCCGGTGCCATCAGGAAGAATACGGCTCCAGGCGATAGAAAAACGAAAGTTTGAGATGCCAAGTTTTTGCATTGTTTTTATATCAGAGGTAAATCTGTTATAAAAATCAGCTCCGTTTTTAAGGCTGTCAGTAAAACCTGATCCGTTAAACGCGTCCCAAATTGACTCTTTTTTGCCGTCAATTAGGTTAGCTCCCTCTGTCTGGTAGGCCGAGATTGAACTGCCAAGTATAAATGTTTGTGGAAGTTTTATACTCATGATTGAGTAGCGCCTTTGGCAGATAATAGAGGTACAAAGCGACCGTTATTCTTTGTTACCGATAAGGGAATCCCAAAAAGCGAACTTAATACATTGCCGTTGATAGTGTCATCAATCGAACCTATTTTGAATACACCACCTTTCTTTAGCATAAGGCAGTGACTAAAAAGTGGTGTGATCTCTTCGATATGGTGGGTTACATAGATAAGCGCGCCTTTATGGCCTTCGAGCATTTTATGCAAGGTAATCAGAAGGTCTTCACGAGCAGCAATATCAAGAGCGGAGGCTGGTTCGTCAAGAATAAGAAGTTCCGGACTGTTAATGAGAGCCCGAGCCATCATGATTTTCTGTTTCTCTCCGTCCGAAAGATGCGAAAAAAGATCATTTTTACGATCCATAAGACCGGTATGTACGAGTAGCTCTTCGGCTTTTTCACGTATTTCGTTGTGAGGAGTGTCATAAAGACCGATGGTCGCGAAATGGCCACTTATAACAAGATCGATAATTGTTTCGTTAGGGAAAACCATCGAGCGTAATCCCGAAGCGACGTATCCGATTTTTTTACGTACCTGCCTTATATCGGTTCCGGTTTCACCTTCTCCGAAACGGTCAATGGAGCCATGTGAGTTACGGCGGTAACCTGTAATTATTTGTAGCAGCATGCTTTTGCCCGAACCGTTTGCTCCAAAGAGAATCCATCTTTCGTTCTGGTTAACTGTCCAGTTTATGTTTTTTAGAACGGGCGGTAGGTAAGGATCAGGAGTACAACTGATATTTTTTAGATCGATAATTGTCATTTGTGCTACCTGTGAAAAATATCGGATAACTGTTTTTTTAATCCGGTAAAGAAGGTACGTACTTCGTAAAAAGAAATATTGTCACGAGCTTTTTTAATATTAATCAGTGTAGATTCGTTTACTATTGACCACAGGTTATGCTTTTCCGGATATCCGGCGAAATAGCTTAGATCAAGCTGAAATGCTCCTTTAAAACTTCTTCCACCTCCATCCGGAGTTATGGATTTGATGATTCCGTTAAGATCCAGTTCACTATTCTTGGTTCGAAAAGATGCATCCAGTGTTATTGAATTTTCAGAAGTTATCAGCGCAAACGCGATAACTGTAGTTACGTTTTCCTGTTCAAGCATATAGTCGGCAGTAATTGCGAGTGAATCCCTTAAATTTTCAGGAATAAAACCAAGACCCGAGATTAGCCAGCTCTTATAGTTGGTGCTGTTAAGCATGGCCTTGCTGATTAGAGTAAGTGTCTCTTCGGAATATGGCATGTTATCCAGTAAATCCAGGATTTCTTTGTCAGCGATTTTTTCCATCTCGCTGAAAGCTTCCTTGTCGGTTGTTGAAGCGATGGTCAGATTATCGGTGTCGGTTTTTATTCCGTACGCCAGTGCTGTGGCTATTTGCTGTCTGATTTTTTCGTCAAAGAGGTCGTTTTGTTGTAGCAATACGCCTGCAAGTACCGTAGAAACGGAGTTAACATCTTCGGGATACAGGCTGTATTCGGGATTTATACTGCTTTCGGCACGTGTATGGTGGTCAATATGCAAAACACAGGGGACTTGTGACGGAATGTTCTCTACTGCCGGATTTTGGTAGTCAACAACACAGTAACCGTCATACTCATCGAAATTTTCAGGATAGTTATGATTAAGAATAATATCCAGTTTGCTGATTAGCTCCCGGTTTTGTGGCAAAGATATTGTTTTGCCAGCAATAACGGTACAACTGCAATCGCAGGTTTGAGCCATTTTCATCAGGAAAAAAGATGAAGCAATAGCATCGGGATCGGGTGACCCCTGGATAACAATCAATAGATTATTATATTTACTGAAAATATTCAGTAAACTTGTTTTTATCTCTTTGTAGTTCGGTTTATTCATTGTTTATTTCGTCTCTTTTTTATCTGTTTACCATAAAACTGGTTTATAGCTCAGTTATCAATAAATAAAAATAAAGAAATTCTTTCTGTTGAGGAACTTCTGAAAATTACAATTTTTAGAGACTGTTTTCGTTTAAAAGCCGATTTTATAGGAATTTGTCGTAAGTTGCTGCTCACAGTGTTAATTTTTAGAAATTGTCGGTTTTGTTTTTTTTGATTTGGGTCGATTTAATAGTAAATGATCGCTTTGGGAGAAACTGTAAAAATGAGTAACGAGAGCAAACAGAGTGTTTTTCAGACATATGAGCATGAGCGCGCGTTCAAAAATATTCAGGTGCTCTTATCGGATGAATACAGCATTGAAGAGGCCGCGGAACGTATTATCGAAGGAACCTTTATGGGGATGGATATTGAAAAAAAGGATTCCCTTGACAGATTCATAGATTATGTCGTATTCAAGGCTCGTACAGGAGTTCCCTATATCGAAAACATGGCTTACCCTTCGATGCGGTTTGAAAATCGTGAAATGGAAAACAAGGTAAAAGGTCTGATAAACGAACATCTTATGCCGGAGATTGTAATCAAGGTTTTGAAGTTTTTTGCGCGAAATATCCAAAATTCTGATAACAATCTTCATCTTGCGGCGCTTATAGATAACGAATTGATAATAAACTCGGTTTTTGAAACCTTTAAAACATTCAGGGAAGATGTATTTGTAACAGATCGAGATAAAAAGACATTAAACGTAAAACGTATACAGCAGTTTTCGGCTCATACTGATCCACGTTTTTCTAACCCTCTTGATGCAGCATGTCGTTTCAAGTACATTCTTGAGTATTTTGCTTTGCGTAAGAATGTATCACATATTTATACGAAAGAAGATATACTTATGGCGGTTTAACCGCATTATAGGTAGTTACCGTTTGTAAGTAAACCTGATAACCGATTTTGTACCGTTTTCACTGTTTATCATAAAATCACCTTTAAGTTGCTGAACAAGCATGGTTACTAGAGTGAGTCCCAAACCTTTCTCCTTATCGGGAAAGGAGCTGTCAAAGCCTTTGCCGTTATCTGAAACAATCAGGGTTATTTCGCTGTCGTTATCTTTTAGTGAAACATCGATTATACCTGTTTGGCGTCCGTCAAAACCGTACTTCACCGAATTAGTAACAATCTCGTTAATGATTGAACCAAGAGTGATCAGAGTCTGAATGTCAAGTGGAGGATTATCTATTTCGGCGTTTAAGCAGATTTTCTCTTTATCAGGAAAAAGAGATATTATTGAATCCAGAAGTTCTGTGATATAGTTGTTTGTAGAAACCGTGCCGTAATTGTCACTGATAAGAAGTTTGTTATAGAGGAGTTTCATACCGTCAACGCGTGAAGTTGCTTCAAGTAGAACCATTTTTGACTCTTTTAACTGTTCTTTATCGGCCTGTATCTTCAGAAATTGTGAAATCGAAGTAATATTATTTTTTATTCTGTGATGCACCTCTTTTAAAAGGATCTTTTTCTGTTTAAGAAGCTCCTCATTTTTCTTTTTAGTGATATTCCAGTCCGCGAAAATGGATCTGATGCCCAAGGTGCCGAAGAATAGCAGTATTGAAATGGCGAGCCCAGCAGAATGATAGCATATGTTCTCTTCCATACGGTTTTCCATTATACCAATTAGTGAAAGAACTCTTCTGGCACCCATTAGGATCGCAGCCAAACTTATCATTATCCATGACAACCGTGTACCGGTTATTCGGATTGTGTAGAGAGCTACAAGGGCAGTCAGAATCTGAAATAGGCAAGAGAAGCTAACCAGAAAAATTTCCATTTTTATGTCCTAATAGTGTTCTGATGATATCAAACAGTAAAGTAGTAACTACTTTCAGGTATATCAACAAATAATCCGAATTTTTATTACATGGCTGGGATTGTAAACTCTTACTGTTTTATTGTTTGCAAAAAATGATTTTTCATAAAATAAATAATCTTTGACATGGAAGTTTATAATTATTCTTTTAATCAAATTATAAGGGAAAGGCGGATACTATGCCATATATTCATGAGATTGTATTGGTTATTGCGATAATATTCGCGATTCTTGGCGTTGCCGGTTGCGTTATACCGGCCATTCCTGGTCCTTTTGTAAGTTTTGGCGCTTTATTGATGCTTAACTGGACTAAATTTGCGGATGTTTCGATCTGGGCCATAATTGTCTTTGGTTTTTTTGCCGTTCTAGTTACGGTTCTGGACTATGTTTTGCCGCCGATGGGCTCTTTAAAATTCGGAGGAACCAAGAGAGGGTCTGTAGGTGCAACCATTGGGCTTTTCGTAGGTATCTTTTTTTTTCCACCCCTTGGTATTTTTATCGGGGCTTTCGTGGGAGCATTTATTGCGGAAAAAACTGGTGGTATGGAGACCGATCCTTCGTTAAAAGCTGCTTTTGGAGCTTTTTTGGGAGTTATAACCGGCGTTGTAGTGAAGTTTCTGCTTTCAATTTCTATATTTGTATTTATGACCGTTTATACAGTAAGCTATTTCGTGAGCTGATATCAGATATCGTGATTTTTAACAGATCAATAGTTGATATTATTTGTGTTTATCGTTATTCTGCGACTCATCGTTTTTGCCGCTAAAATTCCACCTAGAAAACCGAACAGGTGACACTGCCATGAGACGCCAGGGTATTTTGGCAGAATGCCGAATATCATGCCGCCGTATAAAAATGCCACTAAAATCGATGTTATAATGGAAATCGGTTTTCGTTGAAAGTAGCCCTTTAATAAGAGATATCCGAACAGACCGAAGACAATACCACTGGCTCCAATATGTACTGTGCCAGATGAACCGATTATCCATGTGCCCAATCCGGATGTTATCATGGACACGATAAAGACAGAATAGAACTCTCCCGTACCGTTGCGCATTGAAAGATATCCAAGTATAAGAAATGGTACTGTGTTTGAAGTGAGATGAACCTTGTTAGCATGCAGAAAAGGAGCAAAAAAAATACCTATCAGGCCGGAAACAGAGCGTGGAGCTATTCCGTAATGCAGTAGAGAGTTGTGAAAAATAAAAAAATTTACAGCTAGCACAATCCACATTATTGCTATTAGTGTTAACAGGGTCTTTATCTTTTGTGAAAATCGGTTCTTTTTCATGGCTATGTTCCTTATATTATAGTTGAAAATGAATACTGTTTTACAAAAAAACAAGAAAAATATATAAGGGTATTAAAAATTGTTAATGTTGGTACATTATATAAGCGGAGAGCAGTTATGAGCAGTTATGAAGAGCGGTACGCCGAAGTAATCATCAGAACCGGAGTGAATCTTTATCCCGGGCAATGTCTTAATGTGACAACTGGTTATCACAATTATGATTTCGCAACTGTAATAGCCGAGGTTGCTTATAAAGCCGGAGCTCGTTATGTAAATATCGATGTTGTTTCAAATAAAGAGCGGAAAATACGTATTAATAATTCGGAATCGTGTTATCTGGAATATGTGCCGGAATTTTCGGTGTCCCGTTATCATGAGATGTGCGCGGATGACTGGGCCTTTGTACGAATCGATGATACTGAAGAGCTGTCAGTGCTCGAAGGAGTTGATCCCGAAAAACTGGGAATTATTGAAAAGGCTATGCGTAAATCTAAATCGGTTTTCTATAAAAATCTGCTAAAAGACAAGATCTGTTGGTGCGTTGTGTGTGCTCCTGGCCCAAAATGGGCCGATTACCTTCTTGGAAACGAATCTACTGATGGTCTATGGCAACTCTTGTCGCCTATTTTACGTCTGGATCATGATGATGCTGTTAAGGCGTGGAGTGAGCATGGCGAGCGTTTACTTGCTAGGCGAAGAATTCTTGATGAAATGAATATAAAAACATTGCACTTTAAAAACGCTGATACAGATCTTAAAATTGGTCTCACCTCAACTTCAAGATGGCATGGAGGTCCCTCGTACACGCTGGACAAACGTCTTTTTATTGCAAATATACCGACAGAAGAGGTTTTTACCACGCCGGATTTTCGCAAAACCGAAGGATATGTTAAGGTAACTCGACCATTGAAGGTTCTTGAAACGATGGTCGAAGGGGCGTCTTTTGAATTTAAAGATGGCAAGGTTGTTAACTTTTCGGCGCAAAAAAACGAAGCGGTCTTGAGAAAGTATCTGGCTATTGATGAGGGAGCGTCTTTTGTAGGTGAAGTGGCACTAGTTGGATGCGATTCTCCGCTTTATACAAGTGGAAAAGTATTTGGTTCTATATTGTATGATGAAAACGCTGCTTCGCATATTGCCCTTGGAAGTGGTTATCCGTCATGCTTGTCTAATATGAACAGCCTGCATGGTGATGATGATTTGAAGAGTGCCGGCTGTAATGTTTCACTTGTACATACAGATTTTATGATTGGTTCCGAAAGTATGCGTGTAACAGCCGTATGTGAAGACGGTAAGGAAGTTGTTGTTATGGAAAATGGATTATTTGTAATATAAGGGGTGTTATGATTTTTAAAAAGAAGAAAAACACGAAGCGCATACGTCAATGCCGTGAACGTCTTGAAAATTGCGCGGCCGTTCTTGAAACAAGTAAAAAGCGTATTTCGGAGGCATTAAAGGCTTTCGAAACCGATGAAAACTGTGAGGTAATAGCGCCAATAAAAACACTTGTGGACAACCTAGTGCGTCTGGAAGATTATGTAGAGGCTGTTTTAAAAGAGATTAAGGGTATTGAAAACAATAAGGATATCGAAAAAATCGAGAAAGAAAAAATAGACCAGATTGTAAATCAAGCCGACGAAATGAGCGTAACGGCTCTGCAGGCGGTTAGTAATTCCCTAAAAGCCTTCAATCCCGATAATAAGGATTAAAGACTTTTAAGTGATAGATATTATGATTGGCTCTTGACTTCTTTTAACTTGGTTTTTAGTTCGCTTTCAAGTTTTATGAGTTCGACTTCTGCGTTTTTACGTTTTGTTTTCCCTTCCTGTTGTATCTTGATAGTTTCTTCTATTGTGGAGAGCAGGTCATTGTTGACTTTTTTCAATGTCTCTATTTCGACTATTCCCCGTTCGCTCTCTTTCGCAACTTCTATTGTGCCGTCTTTAAGCATCTCTGAATTTTTTTTCAGAAGATTATTGGTCGTTTCGCTTATCTCTTTCTGTAGTTTTAACGCCTTGTCCTGTCTGAAAAGTGTTATAGCGATAACAATCTGATTTTTCCATAGAGGTATTGTGTTAAGGATGGAGCTTTGTATCTTCTCGACAAGAACCTGGTCGCCGTTTTGTATAAGCCTTACCTGTGGTGCTGTCTGTATCGATATCATTCTTGATAGTTTAAGATCGTGAAGTTTTTTTTCGAAACGGTTAATTAGCTGGGCAAGGTCGTGATAACGTTGTGCGTCGGCAGGATCGTTTGTCTGATCAGCTTTTTGCTTGTATTGAGGCAAAACAGTGGTATTCAGCTCTTCTATTTTATCTTCGCCTGCCGCTATATAAAGGTCAAGATTCTTAAGGTAAGAGAGGTTTTTTTCGTACAGATTATCAAGCAGAGTGATATCTTTAAGAAGGTTCATCCTGGCTTTTTCGAGCTCTTCAATAATTTTTTCTATTTGAACAGAAAGTTTATCGTATCTGGCAATGAATCTTTTTGCCTTATCCATCATGTCCCCGATTATGGGAAGAGACGACATAAAGCTGCCTTTTGTTGAGAGGGAGTCTACATCGATATCCTTTACTGTCACCATAAGGTCGGTCAGAACCTCTCCTACAAAACCTGAATCTTTTGAACGAACCTGATCGAGTATCGTATCGGAGAAGTCGGATATCTCTCTTTGGGCACCAACTCCGTAACCGATTACCTCATCGGAGTTGTCGATATTAAAACCTTTTTTAATCTCTTCTATTTTAGCCAAATCTTCGGGTAAGAATTTCGAGCGATCAATAAGCTCTCTTGGTTCTCTTTTTTGAAGCATTCCGTCTGCCATAGTATTCTCCTTTAGTATACTTATTTCTCTATTGTTTCTTTGGGGCGCTTAATATCAAGCCCTTCCATTTTAAAGGTTTTTTCCAATAGTTTAATCTCTGTGTCAAGATCCATTACGTCGTTAGAGAGAAGTTTGCCAAGCTGTACTTCAAAAGAGTGTTCAATGTTATCGAGCATGCTCTCGGTCTTTTCCAGAGTGGTCTTTAGTTCGGAGCCTGCGGCACCGTGATTAGAAAGTTGAACGTATTTTTCGAGTATGGTTATTGTAGAGTCAAGATAATAGTTTAAAAACTGTCTGGCGGCTTTTATATCTTTGGGATCTTTTTTTAGGTTCTCAAAAATACGGTCGACTACATCGACAATTCTGTTAACCTTTTCGCGTATTTCACGTTTAGATACCTTTACACGTAGTTTTTTCAGGGTTTGCTGTTTATCAAAGCCTTTTTTCAGTACAGCACGAACTTCCGCGTTTTCTACGCCGTTAAGATACATACTTGTTTGGGGCTCGTCTTTTTTTCGTGCCTTGCGAAAAATAAGTATAGCAAGGGCAATAATAATGGGAATAAAAAGAAGATGAATCATATAAATAATAAATAAGACTACAGATATTATTATTATAAAAACAAGAATTACACCAATCATGAACTACTCCGCAACACTATGATTATTCCATAATATGGTACAAAATATGAAAGTCAAGTTACTTTCAACGAGCATTAACAAAGTAGAAGAGGCTTTCAAGCTCTACATCGAGATTGATATATTTAATTATTACATCACCGGTATCTTTTAAGGTAACCGGGGCAAAGTTCATAACGGCGAGAATTCCGCTCTCTTTAAGCTGATCGAAAACTTCCTGAGCGAAACGTGCAGGCATTGTGAGTATTGCCACCTTTACCTCATTATCATTGATGTACTTTTTCATGTCTTCAAGAGGTAGTATTGGAACAGGCCTGGAAAGTGAAATTTTCTTGGGATTTGAGTCAAAACCGGCACATATTTCGATATTTTCTTCTTTAAAGTTCTGGTAATCCATTAGTGCTTTGGCTATTTTTCCACAGCCGACAATAATGGCGCTGTTCTTATCTTTTTTAATCAGAATTTCATTGATGCGATCGATCAATTCGTTGATATCGTAACCCGATTTTTTATTACCTGTTATTTTTAGAAGCGAGAAGTCTTTTCTTACCTGTGTCGATTTTTCACCAGTAAGCTCGGCAAGAATATTGGAAAATACTCTCTCTTCGCCCGAGTTCAGAATTCTTTTTAATACATTTTTGTACCGTATAAGACGGATTATTCTTTTTCGATTAATCATTTGATTCGCCGCTTGCTTTTTTTGTAAGGAAACTTCAAAAAATTAAGTATAAAAAAGGCAATTTTAAACAGTGTTTTGCTTTGCGCAAATATGTCGTTAGTTTACTTATTGGATACTTTTTGTGAAAACGTACCGAATAATGATCTTTATTGCCTGTCGGGAAAAGAAGATAGAAGATTCCATAGAATAATTCCTTTCGATTATGGCTTATTTGTCAAGTATAAGGGGTAAAATGTGATAAAAATCACAAAAAGAGAGGATATGCTATCGCAGTTCTTTTTTCTTTGACAGATGTGAGTTGATATGATTGAGTGAAAACACGTTTTGGAGGTTACTGTGAGCAGAGATAGTTTTAGACAGGCGATATTTAATGTGGTTGAACATATAACAAATTATGAGTTGTCTGCTACGGCACAAAAATTGATTCTTCACTATTTTAACGGTTCCAAACAGAAGAGCTCTTA
>DAOTGZ010000075.1:0-1210 GCA_035447445.1 Spirochaetota bacterium
TTCTAAGTCTTCATCAATATAACTCTCAGGCATATTTCTCCTTTCAATAATGGAAACCGGCCCAAGGAATCGAACTCAAGGCTACACCTTTGTGCTAAGGGTGTAGGGTCCCAGCCGCCGGTTAAATGTTGGTATATAGATGGGGAAAATCCATAATATCCCTATAGAAGTTCCCCGATCCGATAGCGTTTAATCCATCTCGCATTCAAATTTTATCGTAAATAAGCCCATCGACATTGAAATCGAGAAGAATACTATCTCTATAACCATTTACAAAATCTTGACGTTCCTCAGCTATGGTGTCACAGGAATACTCATTTCTATACTCTGGTGTCGAACAATTATATATTGAAAAATCAATAAAGTCGTCACCACCGCCTCCTAATACCCAACCTACGAGAGCTCCTTCTGTAGATCTTTTAAAGCCTAGAGCGTCATAAACTTCATTTAAAAATACATGACCGCGAGAATGAAGAAGTTGATTAAAGAAACTTTGTTGGCCTTTTATATACGAAAGATTATAATTTGGAGTATCTGACCATTCAGAAGAATATCCTTTTCCAAAGAATCTAGCATATACACTTATTCCATTAGGATCAACCACGTCTACGTTCTTTTTTACTTTTTTCTTCTTACCTTTTTCGTCCTCTTCCTCAACGATTATCTCTTGTTGCCGCATTCCGAGTCTGAATCTCCTGTCGACTTCTTCACCGTAATCCTCTACAACACGCTTACGATATCTCTTGAACGCATCATCGATAGCTGTGTAAGCAGCCATAAGAGCAATATTACGATTACGCATAATAATATGCGAACCGAATATACAAGCAACTGAGACAGCGCCTAATACGACTGGTGGACCATATAATTTAACAAGATCTACACCGGCTTGAAAGGCAACCAAACCACGATCTTTAATATAATCATTATCCGTATAGTCTTTATTGTTCGAAATAAGATGATCTTTTACTTCCTCAATCTCAGCGAGTTCTGAGTAATATTCTTCTTTTATCTTCCGCGCCTTCGGTTCAGCTTTAGCTATCTTCCACACGCTGTAACTAAGACCAACAACACCAAGACCAATCATAATCTCTGGGGAATTTTTCCTTAATATCAACCCAACACGACCTAATTTTGTCGGTATAAGACTCTTAACGAGCGCTAAACTATTCATTTATACCCTCCTCCTTGAATAACTCCATCATATTTT
>DAOTGZ010000075.1:1310-11334 GCA_035447445.1 Spirochaetota bacterium
GCTCCATCTCAAAATTCCCCTTCCTATCTTAAAAAGGAATATTATCATAGAGATAAATATAATCGATAACAAAGTTAATGTTATCATTTTAAATCCTCCCTCAATTTAAGGACATATATACCTTGTCTTATTGCGGCCGTAAGAGCATCATATTTTACAGATTCAGCCTCGTCCCTCTCAACCTCTTTCGAATAAGTGTTTCCTTTATTATCGGTAACTGTGACAATAAAAGCGTTTATTTCTTTCTTAAACATGACGATTATAACGTGCTTACCATCCGCTAGAAGATCTAAAACTTCATTCATTTTAGCACTCCCTCTAATCAATTAATTTTGGTTTCGGTAATTCAAGGACGTACCCATCTCTATCTCTAGTTATGACGGCATTACGCAGACTTGTCCAACCATATTTATCATCTGTGAAATTAGTTGAATCAATTTCTACGGCATCATATAGATCGGCGATACTCACGGCCCCATACTCGGTAATCATATCTACAAGATGATCCCGTATCTCCTCGGCATCACGACGGGAAGAAAATATAATATCTTCAAACCCTCTTCGTACTCTACTATATTGGCGTTCTTCTCTATCTCGCCCACGATCATATCTTTTATCATATGGAGTATAAATAGTCCGCCCTCCACGTTCCCTTCTAGGTCTATGCCGATCATCATTAAATAACATCATGTCGGTAGCACCATTTATCATATCCGATATAGTGCTTTTAGCCGCTGGTACTAATATCTCGTTAAGAACATACGAGCCAGCAATAGCCAAACCATCACCAAATAAGCTATCTTTGACACGTTGTAGAAAAGGTTTCTTTTTTAATATAACTTTTCCTGAAATAATTTTCTTTACTTTTTTCTCCTCTTTCTTTTCCGTAACAACCCTACGTGAGTTAGAGGGATAATCCGAATTTAATATTCGTACCCCTCTAGAGCCATTATCAACTTTAAGCGGTTCTCTCTTCTCTTCATCCATAAGTTTATCTCCTTCCAAGATAATATATTCCTATTTATATACTGGCCATTCGGCGCCACAATATATACAATGTCTACTTTCGGCATATCCATAAGGATAATTATAGTCAGGACTACCACATTGTTCGCATTCTGAAGCTTTTAAACATTTTCTTATTTGAGCTAGACTGCAAATCTCTAATTTTTTCTCGCATTTACTACATGCTATAGTTTCTTCCACGACGTTCCCTCCATAAAAAAGAAAAGATAAATACCACGTTTGTGATACTTATCTTTTTCCATTACTTCTCGTTAGGTTTCTCTGTAGTTTCGACTTCCAGTTCGCTCATTACATGATCGATAGCTCTAAACGTCTTCGAGACATGACCCACAACAGCGTCAGCAGCCATGCATGATATTACTATTTTTGCTACTCCAATAAAGATTTTACTTCCGATCTTTATTTGCGGTGGCACAACAGAACTCACTACCTGCTCAACTATTGCCAAGGTTCCTATCCCGGCAGTTATACCAACTACCATGTCAGCAATGATCAATTTTTTGTTAGTCATTTTACAAACTCCCTTTCGAATTTTATTTCATTATATGCTGTGTAAATCCTGCGAGCTTGTAAATGCTTTTTTCTTTTATTTAGGCCATGTGTACTTGACGAAAGCCGCACATATTAAAATAAGCGCAAATGCACAAAAACCGTAAATGAGTAGTAGTGGTAATACTAACTTAAGGTTCTCTATCATAAGCCCTCCAGAAGAATTTTAATAGTATTAATATATTTAGCTAATTCGTCATTTATTTTTTCTATTTCTCTTCCCCAATGATCAATTAATATAATTCTAGCAAGTTTAGAATCATCATTAGTAAGCCAAACAACGGAATGATGGACTTTAGATTCTTCAGTCGAACATACTAAACGTCTATATCTTGGGCCGCTAGGTCTATCAACTCGTACAATGAACTCGCCCTTACCATATCGGTCTATTCTCGCATAACCTTTTAAAGTCTCTAAATTTTGTCTTCTCTTAGATATACGATATAAATATGCAGGTGTCCCTAATGATTCCAGTGAATTTACAACCATTTTCAATCTCCTTTCAAGATAAAGAAAAAGAAGGATGTTACGTTAATAACACCCTTCTACACCCATTGTTAATTTGAGGATTATTCCTCAGTGGTTTCGACGATCGTTGTTTCGATGTAATCGATTTCTTCGTCATCATACTCGTCGTCGTCACCGCACTTGTTTGCGACAGCTTTCGCTAGTCCTACAAGAGCGATACCTCCTAAGATTGCAATTCCGATCTTCCAATTACTCTTTACAAAGTTCAATACGTTCCCCATGATTTTATTCTCCTTTCAAATATGTTTAATAGGTTTCATTATAACAGATGTTTTTTTCGCGAATTAATCTGAAAAATACGTTGGTTCGCTATCAATTACTAAACATGGCGTTCCATGTTGTGTTAGTTGAGATGAGAATTTTATATCTATTTGTCCTTTACTAATATCCCACCCCCAATATTCTCCTATAGACGTCTCTGGTAAACCTAATTCATAATATAATTCGTTCAATTTAACGAATCCATCGGACAATAAAAGCTCGTTTAGATTATTTCTTACCCTACGTATATTCTCTATATCGCTCTTAAAATATCGTCCTGATGTTCTCTCATAACAAAGCGTATCTCCCCTACCTGTGATAGTTATCTCGCTAACATCTACCGGGTGTTTCTTTATTTCTTCTTCGTAAACCTCGTCTTCAATCTTCTTAGCTTTCTTTTCCCCTACTACCTCAACAACTTTATTCTGGTACTCTTTTAGAGTTGTCTCTGCGAGAGTGTACATACTAGCTAATGCTGCATTACGCTTTAGATTAAGGGAATTACCATAGAATATACAAGCAAGCGTCACACCACCCATTATCATAGTTGGAATATAACAATGCCAAGTGATCTTTATAACCTCTTTTTTTGATAATAAAGGTTTGCTAGTTAGTACGCGATAATTATAACCAGAATATTTTCTGCGGACCTCCTCCTCAATTAACAATAGAGCTTTAGGTGTGGCTTTTATTCCAAGTATAGCTGTAGATACCACACCTGCACCACCAAGAGTTGCCATGATAGTTGGTGAGTTTTTAACAAGAAATCGTCCGATAACCTTAATTAATGGTTTTGGCATGACCTCATCCCTTCCAAGAATTTTCTTTATTTCTTGGTTTTAATAACATTAATAATAGCTTTTCCTATAGTGTAGGCGCCGACAGTAGCTGAAATACCAAGCATTAAAGTACCCATTTTCCCAAGCTGAATCATTCTAAAACCTCCTTTCTAGAAAAAATAAAAAGAAGATATGTCGGAATCGAACCGACTATAAATAAACACCATATATATCTTCTATTATACCATATGTTTTTTTCGCGAGGAAAAAAGGGAAGCCTAAGCTCCCTTTTTCAAAAAAGTTTCAATTTTCGAATTACCTGCTTTAATTAATTCAGTTATTCCGTTACCAATTATGACACAACCAATTACACTAATAGCCATCCCTAAAAGTTCCCGGTTACTAAATACTATTTTTGCATAGTTTCCCATTATTATCCACTCCTTTCATTATAAGGAGTGTTTTTTTCGCGAATAGAAAAAAGAAAGGGACCTAAGTCCCTGTAATTAACTCTCATTTATTTTTTTACTAGAGTTAATTTTTTGTTTCTTAAATCCTTTTCTTTTTTTAATTCTTCAGTATCAATTCCGAATTCAGCTTTTACCATCTCAGTTAATGTGTCAGTCACGTCCTTAATACCATCTATTCTTCCTCGATAATATTGACTTTTGCTATAGCAAAATCCAACAAACCCCAGATAACCCAGTGCCAATGCGTGAAACATAATTTTCCCTCCCATGATACTTCTCCTTTCAAGAATTTATTTCATTATATGATATGATTTTACCGCGAGAAAAAAAAAGAGAGAGCCGAAGCTCTCTTAAACCAATGCTACACTATCATTCAATATTAAACATACATATTTATCTGCCTCAGCAAATTCCTTAAATATTGCAAACATCGAATCGTTATTAGCGTTTAAATCAAGAAGCTCTTTAACTCTCTCTAACGTCATAAATGTTTCTGGCTGGTTAGCATCCCAAGTGATAGCGTTCAACCCACTTGAATTAACAAGATTAAGTCCTTTACCATGCTTAATTTTCACGATTAATCCTACAACACTAATCGTTACAACTGTTCCGATAATAATCTCTTTCTTGTGATTTTTGATGAATTTTTTGATATCCATTTAGTATCTCCTCCTCCAAAATTTTATTTCATTATATGATATGATTTTACCGCGAGAAAAAAAAAGAGAGAGAGCAATAAAGCTCTCTAGAGGTTCTTAATTTTATCCCAGTTATCCATGATACCTAGAACGCTACCAACAGCCCCACAAGTTCCGAATATAGCTAATCCGCCAATTATCCCTTGTTTAAAGCTTCCTTGGCTTAATCCAACGATAGCAGCTAATACGATAACCCATTCCTGGCTCATTTGTATTTTCGCTCCGTTCATAAACACGTGACCGATAAAATTGATCTTCTCTAATTTATTCATTACGATATCTCATAGGAATATCCTGTTGTTCTGGGTGATTTTTCTCAGTCCATATAGCAAAAGCTATATTCCACATAGCAGCCCTTAAATGAGGTTCATCCTTCATCCCACGTAGATAACAAGATAAATGGCGTACGGCACTGTCTATCAAGCTATGTACAGGTATTCCCTTCTCGCAGTTACGCTCCCCATATTTGAGAGCGCCCTCCTCACAATGTAGGGCTAACTCATGAATAGCATCCCAGGGAATAAGATCATACCGACCCTTTCCTTTATGTAAATCTCTTACCGCACCAGTCTCATATTCATGACGTTTCCCGCTATCTTTTATCATTACACTCCTCCATCTTCGGTAATATTTGATAGAATAAGTTTAAGGTTGAAACAAGATGCTCATCTATTAATTCGTCTAAAGAAGTAAAATCTGGGGTGTAAAACATATGCTGATTTCTTAATAATTCGGCAAACAATAAAGATAAATATGTTAACTCAGCTGATTCTTTTGCCAGTAGTCTAAGTTTTTCTTCCATGTAAACACCTCCAATATAGTAGGAAAAAAGGGGAAGGCGTGTTTTACACACGCCCTTTAAGTACAAACCCTAAAGCTTTACTAGTTATGATGTTAACCCTCTCGTATCCGAGGATCATACCAATTCCAATCAGATTAGTCATTACAATGGCAATCGTGTCCGGTTTTACTTTTCGATTTTTAATTTCATTATTCATCTTATGTAACCGTTCTAGATTGTTCAATCTAATTAAATATTCTGATGTGGTTGCTTCGATTCCTCGCATCTCGTCTAAGATTAAATCGATCTCCTTCTCAAGTTTAGATCTTCTGTCCTTTTTGGTGAGTTTCAAATTTACCTTCTCCTTTCAAAATTTTATGTCTTTTCATTATAACATACGTTATTTACGCGATTTTTCATCAAAAATAACCCGTTTTTAGGCCAAATTGAAATAGAGACGTCTAGAAGCGTTTCTAAGCAATTTTACCCTTTCTGACATATGATAGGTATAGGACAGTATTAAAAACCCTTGAGAAGCGATTCTGATAGGAGTTTTTTCTTGAACCCCTTGAAAAGTTGATTATTTTCCTATAGCTTGAGCGTCTATGTAAGATTCACCCAAAATAAATGCAGTTACAACTCCGGTGATCCACATATATGCTTGTTGATCGACCCCAAGACCTAAACCTTCATTACAAATAATAAACAGAGCAGTAAAGAACGCGGCTAGAAACTTCCTCGATTTAAGTCTTTCAATAAAAGATCTTTGCATTAATATTTTTCCTCCTTTTCAAATCCGTATGTTATAGCGAAATTATGTAACATGGCAGCCATGGCCTCTCTGGTTGTGATACCCTGCCAGTCATAATTACCTTGTCCATCACCATTAATAATCCCTTTAGCCTTAGCCCACTCCGTATGAGGAATAGCCCAAGAACTAGGATTATCGCCAGTTTTTTCATTCATAGCTGGACCCTCCAATCTAGATTTAAATAATAACCAAGCAAATTCGTTCGTAAGAGGAGCTGGGCACAGCTTGCCGGTCACATCATAGTGCCTGATCACGTTGTCAACTGGTATGCCATACTCAGTCATAAGCTGCCGTACCAGCTGGACAGTCATCTCAATAGTCACATCATCAAAATACCAGTTGCCCTGGGCGTCCTTGTGGCAGCACATCTCAACGCCGATACTGTTGGAGTTGCGGCAGGCGGGATGCTTGTATACCTTGGCCCCACAATGCCAGGCCCGGCTGAGCGGATCCACGCTTTGGTATATGGCCCCGCCCTCGGACTCATGGCCAACAAAAAAATGAGCGGAAGCCTGAAGCCCCGCCGATCGGTTAAAGTATTTGACATTTTCCAGAGCCGATCCGGTTGCGCCAACGTAATGGATGACTATGTACTCAATGGTGCGGTCGGCCTGGTTGGCATAGTTGCTGGGGTTGCATGGATAGTCCCGGTTAATCATCATCGGCGTCCACCCCCTCGGGAGCATCATCGCCGAAGCCCCTGTCATCGTCATCTATATACATGGTATCCCTCCTTATAGGTCCCGCTTAACCACTTTCTCAGGCGGGTTCTTGGTTTTGGTGTTGCGAATCGAGGCGAGCATCCATAACTCGCCGGTGGTGAAGGCGAACCAGGCCCCGATCAAGAAGCGCGGCTCCTGGCCCTTGAGCCAGAACAAATACAGTATTGCCAGGGTGAACAGGATATTGAGAATGATCACCATGGTCACAATAAATTTAGAAAAAGCCCTCAATGACAATCACCTCTAATCTCATCTATCCGCTTGTGGGCTTGCTTACTGCTCTCCTCGACTCTTATCACGCGCTCCGCCAACTCTCCGACCCGACGTTCCTGGGCCTTGAGGTCAATCTTAATGTCGTCCACCCCGGCTCTGATATAGCTGATATTGGCTTTGAGCTCCCCGTTCTGGAGGCCTTCGTCCTCGCACTGCTTTTTGACACCGCGCTGATAACCGATAAAACCGAACGCGATGGAACACACCGTTGCGATGGCCCCCAGTGTGATAGATTCCATTTCCCACGCCCCTCTCATAGTGATATGTATCTCAAGCGGCGCCGGACCGCGATTACAAAAAGGTAGGCCCGCCGAAGCGGGCCATGAAAACGATAAAAGCTTACGGGCCTAAGTCATTCACGACGTAGGCACTATTATGATGTTGGGTGAGTGTCGGCAGCGCAAGTCATGGATCACCCCCTTACCGACAGGGACTTCAAACAAATGTCGCAGATAATATACCCATGGCTGGGGTAGCTGTATATTTAAAAACATCTCCACCCCAAATATCCCCAGTAATTTCATAGGTGTCCACCACTGTATCCGAGCCATTTAGTATTTCTACTTTATTGGCAGGGTACATTAGGGTTCTACCATCCACTGTCGCAGTTCCACCTGATTCGGTTGCTATTCTTGTATTGCTATCCCTATCATATACTTTCAATTTGTAACCACTGGGCAATCCCGAACATGATATATCAGGGGATGAACAAATACACAAATCCTTGAAACAAGCCGATACACCTGAATTTGCTATCATTTCAACGTACCCAGCAGAAGTTATAGACACATCTGTGTCTGTTAATTTAGAAGAACCATCACATAAAATTTCAAAAGAATCTTCGTTAGCTATTATAACAAAATCAAATTCTGCTGTTGTAGGCACAAACGTTCCAGCATCAGTACCTTCCAATAAAGTGGGAGTACCACTAATAGATTTATAGAAGATTATAGCCCCATCTTTACGTATTGTAGCTATATATAACCTAGAACTACTACCATACCATGCCCCACTATTATTATTACGTCTAAAACCTAATCCCATCCAATCATCATTATTAACACCAGATAACATTTTGGTAGTTGTCCTCATATATAAATTTTCATAAGTAGTATTTTTATATATACCCCCAGTTATTTCTCTCCCTGTTGACGTATCTTCTACTCTTCTGTTGGTATAATTAAAAGCTAAAGCAGTTTCATCCGCTCCAAAATGGGTAGTATAATTACTATTAGTTGAATATGCATAATTATAAAAATCTTTATAAAGCAATTTTCCTTTGGTTGTTCTCTTAGTATCTGTTTCTGTTATATATCTGATTAATACAATGCCAGAACCACCTGAACCTGGAGTAGCGTTTGAACCACCACCGCCACCACCAGTATTAGTTGTACCATTTGTACCATTAGTTTTGGTAGCATCTGATTTAATACCACTATCGCCGCCTCCACCTTGACCCCCTGACCCTTTAGTGATATTACCCCAACCACCACCACCACCTGCAAACCAACCACTTACACCATAATCAGTACCAAATATATTCCCAAAATATTTGCCAATTCCACCATTCCCACCAGTTGAACCTGAACCATTTGACCCTACTGCATAATAACCTCCACCACCTCCACCACCTTGCCAATAATTTCCATTACCTCCAGCGTTGCCTTGGTTTGTAGTCCCTGAACCACCATTTCCTGAACCATTTCCTGCACCACCACCAGAACCACCATTTGAACCAGTATAAGGCGAACTCCAACCTCCACCTCTACCTCCACCTATTGCTGTCAAAGTTCCAAAAGTGCTGTTGCTTCCACTAGCACTAGTTCCACCATTACCAACTGATAAAGATATTTCGTCTTCAGGCGTAACAGAATAACCTTCGTAAAAAATTAATCCACCTGCACCACCACCACCAGCATATCCTGCGCCGCCACCAGCAACTACTAAAACATCGACAGATGTTACTCCTGCTGGAACGACAAATATATCTGACCCAACTGCGGTATAAGCATCAATATGCAGTGTTGCCGCCATGATTATACCACCTCACAATACAGGGTTAGACTCAAATCCTTACCTGCTACCGTGCTGCCTATCTGGTCAATACACAGTAAGAGTCTATCCCCTTGCGCTATGCTGGTCACATCGGGCGCGGTTATGCTTGCGCTTACACCCCCGCCAGATAACGCCGTAGCTGATAGCGCAGTCACCACGCCGGTACCATCGTTACCGCTATAATTGGAGCAAATAACCGTTGAGTTGCTGTCGGCATCTGCCTCTATCGCCGCCTTTACGTCAGCCGCCGTTGCTGTGATAACCGTCCCATCATGCTTTAGCGTGACAGTAACTATATAAGGATCTCCAGATGTCCCGGTTCCCGACCTAACCGCCGAACATGCCGCAGTTAATGCTTCGGGATCAACATATACAACGCTGACATACTTTGTATAGTCCAATTTCGATTGGTACAGCAAGTCATTATTGTCACCAGTTAAGGCTGTTATTAATGCGTTTGGAACAACGGTTGGACGGTTGCCCTGCGTAGTCCATAGAGTAGTCCCGTTTTTGTGTATGTCACAAATTAGCGCCGCCCCGGTTGGTGCGGTGCCAACCTCGATCTTACCCCCGGTCACTTTTAGTGCGCATGGTGCGGTAATCGCTACGCTTTGAGTAGTTGCCAAATCCACATTGTTAATACTAAAACAGACACCCCGGACATCTGCCACCCACTCAGGCGCGGTTGCCCCGGCATTGACGGCTAGTATCTGCCCTGCTGTCCCGATCCCCAGCCTCGCCTGGGATGATGCACCTTGAATGAGGATGTCACCCTGTGAAGTCAGCACCCCATCGGTAATCCCAACCTCGACCCATACTGGCCCCGTGGCATTAGTGCATTTATACAGCTTGCCAGTATCGGCTTGTAATAGCAGTTGCCCCAATAATGGGACATAAGCCGCCTTTGCGGTAGCATCTGCCACCACCTTGATTCCGGGATGCGCCTGTATTACATCCAGTATAGTATTGAGTTCCGTACCCCATGTACCGCTTGATCCACCAACTGTCGGTTTGGCCCAATCAAAATCAGCCAACACATATCACCTCCCCTGTGTAGTCGCTGGCCAGCGT
>DAOTGZ010000076.1:0-11270 GCA_035447445.1 Spirochaetota bacterium
TGTTAATCTGTCAGCAGGCATGAGCAAAGTGCATACAACATCCGAGTACATAAAAAAAAGTGATCTTGTAAAACTATCACGCCTTGTAACGGCTCTAATTGACAAAGCCTAATCTAATAATTTTTTCTAAGGTTTCAGGGCTGGTTGAAAGACATGCTCTGAACCTGTATTCCCTCTATTGTCTTAAGGTCTTCTTCAAGTTCTACCCACTCGTTGATGTCTCCTGCAAGTTCAAGAAGTAAAAGTCCGTCGGGAGAACAGTGGTTGCCAGCCTGATGCAGTCCAAGCCGTGTGCGTATAATACATCCGTGTTTAGTAAGTGTGTCCTGAACAGCGCCAGCCTCTTTTACGCGGTCTGTTACAAGAACTCCAATAACTTTATGTGTCATAATATAACTCCTTTAACCTCTTTTTGTTCGAAATTTATTAACAACTAATTGAACGATAAAAAAGTCTGGTCTAAAAATTACAACATGATGTTAATCAAGTCGGGCTTGTCTTCCAAAAACACGCAAATAAAACTTTTTATTATAATCGCAATTTCTAATCAAATACCGTAAAAGTGTAATTATAACCTAAAACTGTATATTCAGTCAACAAAAATCTCGATATATACTTTGAATAAGCTTTATTTTTTAACCTCCTTTGATAATCATTTTATACACTTGACAAAATTAAAATAGGTGTAATTTATATTGTACAAATGAAAAGCTTTTAAGTTTTAGCTGTTTCGGATAACAAATTTTAATTTCTAGTGATATTTCCGGCTTTTTTAAAGTAATTTTTGCAGGTTCCTCTGTTTGCTTGTCAGGCACCACTTATAAAAGGTAAAGAGGTGCTAGGCTGCTTGCAAATAATATGTTATACTAGTTGATAAACTAATTATCAGAGAATATGAAATTATTAATAAACGGAATTGATAATGAAAAGTCTTAAAAAATTCAAAAACGAAGCGGAAAAACATGTTGAAGACATGGATAAACTTTCCGAAATAATTGGTGAAATTGCAAATGGTGATTTCCCTGAGGAATATTATCTTTTTGCTTGTGAATTATGCGATCTGCTGCTGGGGCGTAATGCTTCTGATCATAAAACACGCTACAGGCGTGGTTATCTACTTTTTAAGGCAAACAACTTCGAAGAAGCTACAGAAGAGTTTACGTATGTGATAAATAATGATCCAAAAAGAAGCTCGGCGGTTCTTTATGATAGAGCCCGTGCATATTATCAAAACGGCCTTTTTGAAGAATCGCTTGTCGACATCGAACGGATATTAAGCGAATATAAACAGTTTGTCGAAGAGGGTTTTTCTCTGGATATTCTTCATGTTTTACGAGGCATGATTTTTATAAAGACAGATAAAACTGACTTGGCTATAGAAGAGTTTGAAAAGGCCGAACAATATGCACCTGACGATGAAAATATATCCACGATGGTCGAATCTGCCAAATATGAATTAAGCCAGAAAAATATTTTCTTAAACCTTAAGAAGTTACTACGAAAAGATGAGACGGAATCTTTTATTGAAGCCTTCGGTTCTCTAAATAATCCAAACTATACGATACTATCTGATAAGGGTATGACCCTGCTTCATCATGCAGCCGAACTTGGCAATATAGAACTTGTGCTATTCTTGCTCGAAACTGGCGCTAATCCCGATTCAGTTTCTGATGATAATTTATATCCTGTGCACATCGCGGCTTTGCATGATAAAACTGAAACAATAGTGCTTCTGATTAAACATGGCGCGAATATGTATATGCCTTCTTCCATAGAAGGGGGGTCTCTTTTAAACTATCTGATAATACATAAAAGGCTGGATGACCTCTGTGCGCTTGTTGCAGAAGGAGCCGATATTAATCGTATTATTCCAGGAGTGCCGGCTCCGCTACATACGGCTGTTTCATCTAATAACTTGGATGCTGTAAAGAAACTAATCGAGTTGGGCGCGGACGTGAATATCGAAGATAGTGATGGAGTTACACCATTTGACATAGCTATTGATAATGGATTTATAAAAATTGAAGATCTATTTCGTGAATTGCTTTAGTTGATTTCTTCCCTAAAATTTTGTATTATAGCCTGAATACATGTACAATAATCTGGTAACAAAGACTATAAGAAACATCTGTTAAAACTGGTTATTTTACTCAAACAAAACCATTAATCCACCACCATTAACTAATTTTACTTTTGTGTAACATTACAGGCTTTGCAACGGATCTTTTTTGTTGTACTTTGAGTATGCCTGCCCAATCGTGGCATATGCAGGTTTGAAATAAACCTGCAAGTATATATAAGGAGACTGCCGATGTTACAAATGTATCCCGACAATCAGGGGCTGTATGACAGTAACAATGAACATGATGCCTGCGGTATCGGGCTTGTTGCCAATATAAAAGGCAAACGTTCCCATGATATAGTACGGCGCGGCCTTGAAGTACTCGAGCGTATGGAGCACAGGGGAGCCGAAGCTTCTGATAATAAAACAGGAGACGGTGCTGGTATCATGATTCAAATACCGCATGAGCTTTATTCGCGTGAAATAGCCGCTCTGCCAACTGCTGGTAATTATGGTACTGGACTACTGTTTTTGCCTAAAGATGAAAAAGATAGAGATAATATAAAAAAAATATTTGAAGAAATTGTTAAAACTGAAGGCGCAAAAATTCTAACTTGGCGTCAGGTTCCTGTAAACTCTAGCGAGATAGGAGAGATAGCATCACGTACCGAGCCACATGTAGAACAGGTGTTTATTGTTCCCGGAGATGGTCAGCAACAACAACAGTTAGAGCAACAGTTATACATAATCCGAAAAGTGTCGGAAAGTGAAATTAGTAAAAATGCTCTTTATAAAAAGAGCATTTTTTATGTCGTTTCACTTTCCTCAAAAACAATAGTTTATAAAGGAATGCTTATGCCGGGGCAGGTTTCGGCTTACTATTCGGATCTAAAAGATGAAAAATGCTTAAGTGCGGCTGCTCTAGTGCATTCACGGTTTTCTACCAATACCTTCCCTGCTTGGGATCTTGCCCAACCGTTTAGAATGATAGCGCATAACGGTGAGATTAATACTGTCAAAGGTAACCGCTTTTGGATGCGCGCCAGAGAGCCATTTTTAAAAAGTGATGCTTTTGGTGATGATATTAGCAAAATATTGCCTGTGGTCGAAGGCGGCAAGAGTGATTCTGCGTCATTTGATAATGTGCTCGAGATGCTTGTATCTGCGGGACGTCCTTTACCCCATGCTCTTATGATGATGGTTCCCGAGTCATGGAACGACAAGAATCCAATCAGTGACGAGTTAAAAAAGTTTTATGAATATCACGCGGCCATGATGGAGCCATGGGACGGTCCGGCATCACTTGTGTTTTTTGATGGCCGCTTTCTTGGTGGAACTCTTGACCGAAATGGTTTGCGGCCATCTAGGTACACGATAACCGATGATGACCTCATAGTAATGGGCTCTGAAACAGGTGTTCAGGATTTTGAAGTGCAGAACGTTCGCTATAAAGGGCGGCTTATGCCAGGTAAACTTCTTCTTGTTGATATTCAGGAAGGACGAATTATTCCTGATTTCGAGATCAAACAGATGATCGTAAACAGTAAGCCCTACAAACAGTGGGTAATGGAAAACAGGATTACTATGGAGGATCTTCCTGACGTAACGTCTTTTAGTGATGATATTTCCAAAGAGAAGGTGCAAGGTCTTTTCCAGTTGTATGGTTATAGCCGTGAAGAGTCAGATAAACTTTTACCAGCTCTCGCTATCGACGGCCAAGAGATAACATCATCAATGGGTACAGATACGCCTATTGCCATTTTCTCCGACATTCCACAAAGACTTTACAGTTATTTTAAACAGGTTTTTGCTCAGGTTACTAATCCGGCTATTGACCCGATAAGGGAAGAGCTGGTTATGACTTTAACCAGTTTTCTAGGTCGCCAGAAAAATCTTTTGGATGAGACACCTGAACATTGCCGTATGCTTAAGATATTGAACCCGGTATTCACAAACAAGGATCTCGCTAAAATTAAGCGATTTGAAAATCCGGATTTTACAAGTGTTGTACTTGATGCGGTTTTCCCGGCTGCCGACGGAGCTGCCGGACTAGAAAAAGCTTTGGAAAAATTCTACCTGCTTGCGGAGGAGAAGATAAAAGAGGGTGCAACTTTCTTAATAATATCTGATAAAACCGTTGATGAAAATCTTGTACCCATACCTTCGCTATTAGCATCGGCAGGTCTTCATCATCACCTGATCCGCAAACAGCTTCGTACTCAGTGTTCGATAATTGTCGAATCTGCAGAACCACGCGAGGTTCAGCATTTTTGTCTGCTATTCGGTTACGGGGCGGATGCGATTAATCCATACGGAGCATACGCGATGTTAAAGAGCCTTGTCTTAGACTCCAAGATTAATATCGATTACGAAAAGGCAGTATATAATTTTAACAAAGGTATCTCCAAGGGCATTCTAAAAGTGCTCTCCAAAATGGGGATATCGACTCTTCGCTCTTACAGGGGAGCTCAGGTCTTTGAGGCCGTCGGGCTTGGCAATGAACTTGTTGAGAAATGCTTTACAGGAACACCGTCCCGTATAGGTGGAATCGGTATTTTGCAACTTGCCGAAGAGGTCTTGGAATCGCATAAGCAGGCTTTTGTTAAAAAGCCGTCACTCCTTTTTAGTGAGGGTATGTACAAGTGGAGACGTGATGGAGAGCAGCACGCATGGAATCCTGAAACAATTCATATGCTCCAGTGGGCTACCCGTACAGGAGATTACACCAAGTTCAAAAAATTCACATCTCTTGTAAATGATTATAATCGAAAACCTAATGTTATACGTGGGCTTTTCGATTTCAAAAAAACAGATCCAATACCGGTAGACCAGGTCGAATCTGAAGACGAGATCATGAAGCGTTTTACAACTGGAGCCATGTCGTTTGGTTCCATCTCTAAAGAGGCTCATGAAACAATCGCAAAGGCTATGAATAAAATAAAGGGCCGCTCAAATTCGGGAGAGGGAGGAGAAGATCCGGCAAGGTTTACGCCAGATAAGGATGGAATGCTTGCCCGTTCCGCGATCAAGCAGGTGGCTTCCGGCCGTTTTGGTGTGACTTCCAACTATCTTGCCAATGCCGATGAGATTCAGATAAAACTGGCTCAGGGTGCAAAGCCGGGTGAGGGTGGTCAGTTACCAGGGCATAAAGTGGATATAAAAATTGCTGCCACACGTCACTCAACTCCGGGGGTAACATTGATATCTCCGCCGCCTCATCATGATATCTACTCTATAGAAGATCTGGCACAGCTGATCTTTGACCTAAAAAATGCCAATCCAAATGCCCGTGTTTCGGTCAAACTTGTTAGCGAAACTGGAGTAGGAACCATCGCTGCCGGCGTGGCCAAAGCCCATGCTGATAATATTCTGATTTCCGGTTATGATGGTGGAACAGGGGCTTCTCCCCAAAGCTCAATACGTTACGCAGGGCTTCCTTGGGAGATAGGCATGGCTGAGACCCATCAGACACTTGTGCTAAACGATTTACGGGGGCGTGTGAGAACCCAGACTGACGGCCAGCTAAAAACGGGTCGTGATATAGTTATTGCCGGCATGATAGGAGCCGAAGAGTTCGGTTTCGGAACCTCTGTTCTGATAGTTCTTGGTTGCATGATGATGCGTAAATGCCATCTTAATACTTGTCCGTTTGGAGTTGCAACACAGGATCCTGAGCTTCGTAATAAATTTATGGGCAAAAGTGATTATCTGATCAATTTTTTCCGCTTTTTGGCTCGTGATGTGCGCGAGACCATGGCTTCTCTGGGAGTTAGCAAATTTGATGATCTGATTGGACGTACCGATATGCTTGTTCAACGTGAAATTGACCATCCAAAGGCATCGTTTGTCGACCTGTCGGCGATAATATATCGACCGGCCGAATCAGATAAATACGATGTCTACTGTAAAAAAGATCAGGTTCACAAAACCGAATCGGTTCTTGACCGAAAGATTCTGTCTGACGCATCAAGAGCATTAGATAGTGGTGAAAAAGTTAATCTTGAGTACAACATAAAAAATACAGATCGAACTATGGGCACTATGCTTTCGCACGCTGTTTCACAAAAATATGGCGAATCGGGTCTTCCTTCAAATACTGTTAACGTGATCTTTCGTGGGTCAGCGGGTCAAAGTTTCGGGGCTTTTCTTGCGCGCGGATTAAGTTTTAAACTTGAGGGTGATGCCAATGACTATTTCGGAAAAGGGCTTTCTGGAGGAACGCTTGTGGCGGTTCCTCCTGCAGGTTCAAAATTTGCAGCCGAAGAGAGCATAATTATTGGTAATACTGTTCTTTACGGTGCAACTTCGGGTGAGGCCTATATTAACGGAGTTGCTGGCGAAAGATTCTGTGTTCGTAATTCGGGTGCACTTGCTGTTGTCGAGGGTACGGGAGACCATTGTGCCGAATATATGACAGGCGGTCGTCTTGTTGTATTGGGTTCGGTTGGGCGTAACTTCGCTGCCGGTATGAGTGGAGGCATAGCTTATGTTTATGACAAGTCTGGTGATTTTGATTTTTATTGCAACAAGGGTATGGTCGAGTTAACTCGCGTTGGTGATGCCCAGGATCAACAGTTTCTGCTCGAGACAGTACAGAAGCATTTTGAATACACAAAGAGCGCTGTTGCCGGACGAATACTTGAAAACTGGTATGCCTCACTCGGTAATTTTGTAAAAGTGATGCCGCTTGAATATATGCGTGCCCTGAACGAGATGAAAATCGCGGAAATCAATAAAAAACTCGTAGGAGTCACAGAAGAAGAAGAGTTAGGGAGGTCTGTATAATGGGAGATCCTAAAGGTTTTTTAAAAGTAAAAAGACGAGAGGGCGGTTATCGTCCTGTTGAAGAGAGAATAAATGATTATCATGAAGTTGAAATTCAGCTTGATGAGTCTGGACGTAGAGAGCAGGCTTCTCGTTGCATGGATTGCGGTGTTGCATTTTGTCACTGGAGCTGTCCACTTGGTAATATAATGCCGGAATGGCAGGATGCTCTTTATCGAGGAGACTGGAAGTATGCCTACGAGATACTTCAGCAGACAAACAATTTTCCAGAATTTACAGGTCGAGTCTGTCCGGCTCTTTGCGAGGCGTCTTGTGTGCTTGCCGTAAATGATGAACCAGTTACTATTCGGCAAAACGAGTGGTTTGTAATTGATAAGGCCTGGGAACTGGGTCTAGTAAAACCTCGGGTTCCGCAAAACCGTACTGGTAAAAAGGTCGCTGTAATTGGCGGCGGTCCTGCTGGTTTGGCGGCCGCAGACAATCTGAATCAGCTGGGGCATACGGTTACACTTTTCGAAGCCGAAGCAAACGTAGGCGGCTTTGTTAGATATGGAATTCCCGACTTTAAACTTGATAAAAAGGTCATCGAGCGCCGTATCGGACTTATGGAAGAAGAGGGCGTAGTTTTCAAGACATCTACCCGTGTTGGTAAAGATATCGCGTCCGAATCTCTGTTAAAGGATTACGACGCAGTATGCATAACTATAGGCGCAAGAAAACCACGCGACCTCGTATGTGAAGGCCGCGACACCGGTGGTATTCACATGGCGTATGATTATCTTTCACAGCAAAATAAGAGCTGTTCGGGAGAGAAAGTTTGTAGAGAGTCTCTTATTCAGGCGCTGGATAAGGATGTCGTAGTAATAGGGGGAGGTGACACCGGAAGTGATTGCGTTGGTACTGCAAACCGTCAGGGTGCACGTTCTGTTTACCAGTTAGAACTCTTACCTCAACCTCCCGCTCACCGTACGGAAGATATGCCGTGGCCACTTTGGCCAAGATTGCATAAGGTTTCCTCTTCACATAAAGAAGGCTGTGTGAGGCTCTGGTCGGTGTCGACAAAAAGAATCGAGTCTGACAGCGAAGGAAATGTTAAAAAGATACATGGTGTCAAGGTTCAGTGGGACAAAGATGAAAACGGACGTTTCGTGATGAAAGAGGTTCCCGGATCCGATTTTACCCTTAATGCCGATCTGGTTCTGCTTGCAATGGGTTTTGTTCATCCAGAGCATGAAGGGCCAGTTAACGAGCTGGGTCTTGAAAAAGATGAGAGGGGTAATATAAAGGTGGACGCATCGTTTAAAACAAGTGTCGACTCGGTCTTCGCGGCCGGCGATGCCCGACGTGGAGCTTCGCTTGTGGTCTATGCTATTGACGAGGGCAGGCGTGTCGCAACAGCTATAGATCAATATCTTCTATCTTGAGTATTTATTGTTAAGGAAATAGTTCATGTGTGCTGTTATGCTTATTCGTGCACAACAGCACACAATTTCTTTTTTAAATTTGTAACTTTTATTAATTTTATATCTGTATTCATCTTCAGAATTATATGGATAATAAGTCAAGAATGCCTCCCTTTTGATAAAACAAAGTTTCTATCCCAAATAACTCCGTCCCCATTAATAAAAATATAATATTTCTTAAAGTAGGTCAAATTTTAGATTTTTCCGAATTGAAGTTTTTATGGAATTTAATATAGTATTGAGGTGAATTTAAGTTCTAACTACTTTTATTATCAAATAATGGGTTGACTCAATAAGCTAAAATAGATTCAATCTCAAACCGATAAGAAGTAATTTATCGTATAAAATGGTAAATCAGTAAGGCTGAATCGATTAACTTTGGCTTTATATAGAGTAAATAAAGGTGATTTAATGAAATTAACGGGAAAACAGAGAGGATATTTAAGAAAATTGGCACAGGAGCTTGATCCCTGCATTATGATAGGTAAATCTGGACTATCTGAACAGTTGATCAAAGCCACGGACGAAGCTCTTGATCATCATGAGCTTATCAAGGTTAGGTTTTCTGACTTTAAAGATGAGAAAAAAGATCTGTCTTTGAAGTTGGCACAACTTACTAATTCCCAGATTATTGGACAGATAGGTCATGTTGCAATGCTTTTTAGGCAAAATAGCGATTTAGAAAAAAGGAAAATAAAAATTATAGAGTGATTGTATCAATAATAATATTCTTGACGGATTTTTTTTGTTTCTTTAGATTGGGGCAACATGATTGGAAACTGGTTTCCCTCTGTAGCTGTAAAACTTCCGGATATTTAATGAAGGACACAATTATATGCCCAAAAAAAGCTCGCTGCGCAAACGGATGATTTTCTATTTTATATTAATCGCTTTTGCTAACGTTTTCGTTGCCGGTGAGATAATATTTGAAATATCTAGCGATAAATACCGTCAGAATGTTTATAGCAGTATAGATACCCCCCAACAGAGTGAAAGAGTCCAAGTTGTAGATAATATGCTTGATCAGCTTGTAAAAAAGTATATTGTGCTCGTATCCATATTAATTCTTGTTTCATCTGTAATACTCTTTCTGTTTGTAGTTCAGATCGTCTCACCATTAAACTACATGATAAATATGGCCGCCAAGATGTCAGAGGGAGACCTTAGTCTGCGAGTCAAGATGCGGTCTAACGATGAACTTTCGGATCTGGGCAATCTGATTAACGATCTCTCTAACAATGTTCAAGAGATTATTGCCCAGGTTGAACGTATAAGTTTTGATATGACAAAGCTTTGCGCATTACATTCAAAAAATCTGAAAAGGCATAGTAAATTTCCCCAGATATTCAAGAGTGAGACCGATGCGATGCACCTGATTTCGCAAAATCTACTGTTACTTAAAAACAGTTATGTGTTATATGCCATAGAATCTTTTAAACATAATTATCTTGATAAGGAAAACACGCAGTTATGATTGAGTATATATGGTTAATTCCTGTCGGAATGATTATTTCTACCTTCGCGTCTGTAATTGGTATTGGTGGTGGTCTTATCTGGGCTCCGTTTTTTATACTTCTTTTGGGTATGGAACCACAGCACGCCGCGATGTATTCTTTCGCGGTGCAGATTGTTGGAATGGGGTCAGCTGCCATAACCAACATTCTGCATAAGAATATATACTGGAAACTTGTATTTTTCTTGATGCCGTTAATATTTATTGGTGAGCTTGCCGGCTCTTTTATTAACCAGAGAATAGCTTCTCCAGATGTATTACAAGGTGCAATGGGGGTGATGAGTATCTTCGTCAGTCTCTTTTTTGCGTTTCAACCGGAACGTTACGACGCTGTACTTAACGAAGACCGAAAAACGAAACCTCCTTGCTGGATGATGGGGCTTTGTATTCCTTTTGGTAGTTTTTCCGGTCTTTTTTCTGTAGGTATCGGCGATAATCTTGTTCCGCTTTTCCGCAGCAAATTAAAAATATCTATGACAAACGCGGTGGGTACATGTCTTTTCCTTAATCTTGTTATTGCTCTTGTTGGTCTTGTGCTCCATTTATGCTTAAGCGGTAATAATTTTGGTTTTCTGAATCTTGATATTCTTGTAATGTGTTGGATAGGAGTCTTTGTCGGTGGGCAGGTCGGCCCAAGAGTAAGCGGTTCTATCGGTGATAACCGTCTTAAAGAGATGTTTATATTTATTCTGATGCTTATTGGTATACATCTTATTTACAAGGCGATGTAGCGTATTTCAATTTTCCCTTGCGGATTCCTATTATTTTACATTAACCAGCGAGACGCACTGCAGTGCGTCTTTACGATTCTGCCATTTTCTTTCCTTTCTTTCTCTTCCAGAGAGTGGATTTACTTTTAGTAAAGCAATAACCTTTCTGTTCTTTCTTTTTATGGCAAAAAGAAAGAACCAAAGAAAATGCCACAAGGGGCTGCTGCCCCTCGACCCCGCAAGGTGAGGATTATTAATAATATTCTTAAAGGTTTTATGGCTTTGATATTTATACGTAATTTCTGCTTTTGAATGTCCGCTTAGCTGGCATCCTGCCAGAAGCGCTACTGCGCCGGCATCGTGCCGGCTTTAGAGTACCTGATATGGAAGTTCTGATTTTATGGATTTTTTCTAAACGGTTTTTGGATTTTCAGCTAACAGACAACTCAACTTAGAAATAATTTCATCCTGGTGTCATTCCGGCCGAAGCGAAGCGGAGTGCCGGAATCCCGGGTGATGACTAATTCCTAATATGGATTCCTGCATGCGTAGGAATGACAATATACGGATTCGTATTGATTTACACCGTCCCTATTGTTTACACGGCCGGGCGTCTTTACGATGCTGTTATCGTTTTGTTTTTTTATGCGGGAATTTTGCTGTTTGTTGATCTTACATTGCCTTTTCTTCGCCCTTTTTTTCAAAAAATCAGTTGTTATAGGTAAGGGAAAAGGAGG
>DAOTGZ010000077.1:0-11216 GCA_035447445.1 Spirochaetota bacterium
GTCTTACGTATGAAAGGGCAATATACCGGGGTCGAAGAGGTTAAGAAGCAGGTTATACGCGCTAATGACGGCGGTTTTGAAACTACCCTGATGGATATAGCCAAAGTAAGTGACACATTTGAAGAACCCGAAATAATCGAACGAATTAATGGCAAAAACGCTATAGTTCTGGAAGTTTTCAAGAAACGAAGCATGGACGAGATAACTCTGGCTACAAATATTAAAGAAAACATTGACTCGTTCGATAGTCCTTTCCCCGACGATGTGAATATTCTTATTTTCAATGATTCAAGTGAATTTACAGAGAAGACTATCGACACGGTAATAAACAGCGCCGTAACCGGTTTCTTTTTATGCGCGCTTGTTCTTCTAATTTTCCTAGGGCCCCGCATGGCTTCACTTGTAACATCCACAATTCCACTGGTTTTTCTTGTGGCATTTATCTTTATGTCAATACTCGATGTTAACCTTAACGTTATAAGTCTTTTTGGTATGATTATGGTACTTGGAATGATAGTCGATTTTGGTATAGTCATCACCGAAAACTGTCACAGGTATATCGAAATGGGGCTCGAAAAGGGTGAAGCAATTCTTACAGGTGTTTGTGAAATTTTTAAACCGGTAACCGTTTCATTTATCTGTATATCGGCCTCATTTGTTCCGCTTCTTGTACTAACAGGCCTTATGGGAAAATTTATAAAAAATATTCCGCTTATGATCCTGATATGTCTCTCCGCCTCTTGGATAGTCGCGCTCTTCTTTATGCCAACATTTCTAAAGATGTTTTCGAAAGAAGAAGAGAAGGTGCACAAAGAGCTTGAAACCGAAGATGGTGAACATCTCGAGAAGGGCTTTATGGGAAGGTTTCAGTTTGCATATATAGGATTTATTCGTCAGGCTCTCAGGTTTCGCTATATAACAGTCGCCATACTTGTTGCGGTACTAGGCGGATCTCTGTTTATGATAAATGTCGTCGGGTTTGTCTTTATGCCGGGCGGCGGCTCCGAAGCCTTGACAATTAAGACTTTCCTGCCTATATCCAAAAACCTGGACACCTCACTTGAAGCGGTTCGCGAAATTGAAAAACTGGTCTTGGAACTTCCTGAGGACGAACTTGAAAGCGTCTATTCGCGCGTAGGTATTGAAGACAACAGCATATTTGACCCTCGCCCCGGAGACGGTACAAACAAGGCTACTGTATATGTCGATCTCACATCCGTCAGCGATCGCAAGCGCAGTGCTTACCAGATAGAAGATCTGCTGCGTGAAAAAATTGACGAAGGCATTAAATCCGGCAAAATCAATAAAGAACTTGTTTACAGCATAGAGGTTAAGGAATCCGGGCCGCCAGTTGGAAAACCAGTAAATATCGAGATACGCGGAGAAGACTTTGCTACAATAGAAAAAATCATCGCCGAGTACACATCGGCTCTTGAGCAGTATGACGGAGTCTTTGACATTACCAATGACCTTGAGGCGGGAAAATCAGAGATAAGGTATACAATCGATGATGCCAAAGCCGCTCGTACAAATGTTAACGTTGCCCAGCTGGGCAGCGCTCTTAACGCCTCGTACGCCGGAGCAGTTGCCACAAATGTCAAAATTGACGATGAAGCGATAGATGTAAGAGTACGCTTTGACGAGACGTTCAGACGTTCGCGTGAAAGTCTTGACCAGGTAATGGTCTCTAACGGAAAAGGAGGCCTGATTCCGCTGCAGGAAGTAACAAAGATGAAAATAACACCGGGTTACTCTCAGATTAATCGTCTTAATTACAAACGTCTTGTACAGATTCAGGCTAATATTGATCTGAAAAAAACAACCGCTGTTAGAGTCAATACCAAACTTGCGGAACAGTTCAAAGATATTAAAGACCGCTATCCCGGATACGACATTTCGTATGGAGGAGAGCAGGAAGATACAGCCAAAAGCATGAGCGAACTTGGAAGACTGTTTCTTATTTCCATTCTTTTTATCTATATCGTGCTTGCAGCTTTTTTCCAGTCACTGCTGACACCGCTTGTCGTTATGAGCGCTATTCCCTTCGCGATGGTTG
This sequence comes from Spirochaetota bacterium, assembly GCA_035447445.1. Lineage (GTDB taxonomy): Bacteria > Spirochaetota > UBA4802 > UBA4802 > JAFGJZ01 > JAFGRW01. The sequence continues at coordinate 2,057 of DAOTGZ010000077.1, forward strand.
GAATAGTATTTGCAGTTTATACTCATGGTCAACCATTATCATTTAATGGTATGATCGCCTTCTTCTCTCTGGCGGGAGGACTTGTAAGCAGTACAGTGACACTTGTCGAGTTTATAAATATTAAAAGAGCGGAAGGCCTTAAAACCAGAGACGCCATTGCAGAGGCAGGGATGCTTCGAATACGTCCGATTATTTTAACTACAATGACAACCGTATTGGGACTTGTTCCTTCTATTTACAGCGGAATAAAATTTTTCGGGCTGTTCAGTTTCGGTGACCGTAACTATTTTGTTCAGCCACTGGCCCTTACCTACGGATACGGTCTTATCTTCGCGACGGTGATCACGCTGGTACTCGTACCATGTTTTTATCATATTGCCGAGGACGCGAAACACGGCCTAGCATATATTTTAGGGCTGTTCGGTATCAGTATGAAAAAAGAGCTCTATTGATTTGTAAATTTGGGCGCCGCTTCTTTTCGAAACGGTGCCCTATTTTTACCCTGCCTTTTCCATCCCAACCGCAAACAGGCGTTTTTTATTTAAAATAGAGCAGCCCCAATTATTGTAAACGAGTATCCGTCATCGACCGGATACCAAGTAACAGGAACATCAAGAGTAAAAGATTTAAACCGGGAAGGCACCGAATAACTATCGGTGCCTTTATTTATATACTAACAGATTGACCAAGAATCAAGAAGAACTGTTAAAAATCGTAACGCAATCCGGCTGTAAATATATTATTATCCGGGTTAACCGCATCACCACCAGCATACTCTACAAAAATACGCATAGGTTTACTGAACTTCCAGTTAGCCCCAAGAGCATAGTACATCTCTTCATTACAATCCTGCCCCAATGAGCCATATACGTCTCCCATTCCATAGCTGTAACTGACACCCCCTGATATATTCATATCTGCTTCACCAGCATCTTTCTGATACTCTGCCATAGCAATCAAGGTTAGGGCTTCAAATAATGTGTACGATGCCGAAAATCCATAGATATTTTCAGAATACTTTGCTGTTGCCGTTGTTGTCTCTTCGCCTGTGGCATCTGTTTCTGTAACGAATACAGCCTCTGCCTCGTCATCGGCAATTACAGCCGCAATGCCAAGTGAAAGAGCGTTCATATCAAATGTCACCCCTCCCTGGAACATAATCTTTTCGTCTCCAGATACTGTCTGATCCTGACCGTAATGGCGTATCTGCCCATGAATTTTAACACCCATCAAATCAGGAGAGCTATAAGAAACACTATCGGCACGCGAAGCAGTTGATCCATCAGCAAGTGCAATAAAACCGGCATTTTCGTATATATCAAGTTTTGACGACACAGCCTGATAATAGACAGAATCAAAATTACCCACAGTTACTTTACCGAAACTACTGTCAACACCCACATAGGTGTTGCGAAGATCGTTAAACACCGTCTCTTTCTCGCGTTGGCTTGCATCGTAACGAAATTCGGCTCTGGCAAAAACAGACAAATCGTTATTTACCTTCGTTGAGGTCTGAAGTCCCAAACGAGAACAATCGCCTGTAATCTCGCCCTGATCGGCCTGTTGATATATGGCGTAAAGCCTGCTGTAAAGATCCACCACGGTACCATCCGCGTTATAAAGGTTCGCTGCAAACATATTCGCCGAAAAAAACAGCGCTAAAACGGCCATTAATACTAAATACATTTTTTTCATTTAACTTTATCTCTCCTTTACACTTATTGTGCATTATCGAGATACCTTCACTTCCTGATAATGAGCAGAGGGTAAAAGTATCACTTTTTTGCTACTCGGTAGTCGATTTAAATTTTGCCGATTTTTACGGCTGCCGAGTACACTAACAAAACTAATCTTATATATTTTATTATGACACAAGATCGTATTAAAATATAATACTCGTTTGCTTTATTTCATTTTTTTGTCTAACAAAACCATTAATAATTCACGAAAAACAGTTACTTTTTTACATGTTTATAATATAGACAATATTAAGCAGAACGGATGTTCCGCTCTGCTCAAAGATATGTCTCTTTTATAGAGGTAAAAATCCGGCTTCTTCGACCAATTTTTGTCCTTTTGGGCTAAGAAGAAAATCAAGAAACTTCTGTGTGTTTTCACTTACCTTATCAGCGTTCACATATTTATAAAGCGGCCTTGAAATAGGAAATTCTCCTGATCGGCCGGTCTCGACTGTTCCAACGATACCCCCAACACTAAGAGCTTTAACAGAATTATTAAGATATCCGTAACCGATATAACCAATCGCACGAGGATTACCAGCTACCGCTGCCAAAACTGCTCCATTAGATGCCTGTAAGAGTGCTCCTGCTGTTACGTCATTTTTTTTAAGAACCTTCTCACTCCAGACCTCATACGTGCCTGAGCTGGTATCTCGCGAAATAACCGCAATATTTCCGTCGGCTCCGCCAACCTGACTCCAATTTGTAATAGAACCGTCATAGATGCCTTTAAGTTGATCAAGCGTTAGATCGGTAACACCATTTTCGGGATGTACAACCGGTATGATCATGTCGTAAGCGACAATGATCTCCTTAACGTTAACTCCCTTGGCTTTAGCCTCGTCCAACTCCTTAGGCTTCATGGCTCTAGATGAATTACCTATATCAGTTGTTCCATCGATAATGGCCTTAACCCCGTTTCCGGATCCACTTCCTTCAATAGAAACAGCAATACCTGTCTCTTTACGAAATTCCTCGGCTGCAAGCTGGGTAATAGGCAATACGGTTGTTGAACCTTTTACTACAACTGTTTTCCCTGTCTCTTTGGAGCAAGATGCGAACAGCGCGAAAACAATGGTTAATAAGAAAAAAGGATATAAGATTTTTTTAAATGTCTTCATTAATAAAGACCCCCTGAATTATGTTTAAAAGAACAATAAATAAATCAGGTAAAGATTTTATAAAGACTCTGTATGGAAAAAATCAATTTAAACAACTCTATGAAGATTACAAAGAAAATGCTCACTAACGTTGAAGCCCATCAAACAACGAATAGCTGTAAAAATTAACATTTTCTTTATAATTTCATTATAAAACCCACACCTTTTTTTAATACCTCTCATTATAACGACTTATCAATCTGATTAAGTGAAACTACCAGTTTACTTAAAAATTGATAAGCAACATTCGCAATAAATGAGATCAGGGTGTCAAATCAGACTATACGATCCTGACAAAGGCAGAATAATGAAAAAAATCGAGTCAAAAGCACTTAACGTATATTACGGCGACACAAGAGCCGTTAAGGACATCTCTCTTCAGGTAGAAAAAAACACAGTTCTTACCCTGATAGGCCCTTCTGGCTGCGGCAAATCGACCTTCTTACGTTGTATTAACCGTATGAACGATATTATACCGGGCACACGAATAGAGGGAGAACTTCTTATAGACGGAGAACCGGTGTATCAGAACAAATATGATGTTACAACACTTCGCCGCAAGGTGGGAATGGTTTTCCAAAAGTCGAATCCTTTTCCCAAAACAATATTCGAAAACATCGCGTACGGATTACGTATAAACGGAATAAAAGACAAGTACGAGATTGAAAAGAAGGTGGAAAGCTCATTAAAGGCGACAGCTCTCTGGGATGAAGTTAAAGACCGACTTCATCAATCTGCCATCGGTTTCTCAGGCGGGCAGCAGCAGAGGCTTTGCATTGCACGAACAATTGCGATACAGCCCGAAATTATTCTAATGGACGAACCGGCATCGGCTCTAGACCCAATATCGACACAAAAAATTGAGGAGCTGATACACGAGCTTAAAAACGACTACACAATAATCATCGTAACACACAACATGCAGCAAGCAGCTCGTGTCAGTGACTATACGGCCTTCTTTTATATGGGTGATCTGGTTGAACTTAACAAAACGGAAAAGATATTTACCAAACCAGATCTTGAAATGACCGAAAAATATATAACCGGCAAATTTGGCTGATAAATTACAGACAAAAACATTAAATGCAAATTATAAGGAGAAACAGATGATAACACATCTCTGATGGAATAACTGTTATCAATAAAGAGAAAAAAATAGTAATTGTTAACAAGGCATTTTACAAATGCATAGACGTAACAAGAATAAAAGTTAGCGGACTTCTTTTCTTTGAAGTTATACGCAACCGTACTCTAAATCTGCGTATTGAACAGTCTCTTGCCCAGGCAAAACCATCCCATTTTGAAGAAGAGCTTATCAATGGAAGAACATATGATGTAAGCATCAATCCAATAAGCGAAGAGAGAACCCTGCAAGGTGTACTTGTTGTACTACGAGATGTAACCGAAAAGAAAAAAATAGAAAAGATAAAAACCGATCTTGTAAGCAATATGTCACACGAACTTAAAACCCCGGTAACAATAATTAAAGGTTACCTTGAAACCATTGCTTTAAACCTTAACAATACAGAACAGTGTTCCGGATACATAAGAAAAGCTATCGAAAATGCTGACCGACAGACATCTATAATCAACGATATAATAAAACTTAACATGATTGAAACCTCTAACGATTTTGCCAACGAAAAGATAATTATTGACGATCTACTTGAAGGTTGTGTAAACATACTAGGACAAAAGGCTCAACTGCGTGATATTCAATTAAATAAAAAACTGGAAGCCATGGGAGAAGGAGTTGTTGGTAATAAGTTTCTGGCCGAAGAAATATTCTTTAACCTGATAGACAACGCGATTAACTATAACCTTCCCGGAGGAGAAGTAAACATAGAAAGCAGTATCTCAAACAACAATCAACTGACAGTCAAGATAAACGATACAGGAATTGGCATACCCAAAGAGTCTATTGACCGTATATTCGAAAGATTTTACAGAGTAGATAAGGGGCGCTCTCGTGAATCCGGCGGAACCGGTCTTGGTCTTTCGATAGTCAAACACGCAGCGACCCTGCTTGGTTGGAAAATAACAGTCAGATCTGATTCTAAAGGAAGTTCTTTTAGAGTAATTATTTATTTATAGCTATCATCAAACGGCCATCTTTAGAAAAATATCCTTTCACACGCCAAGCTCTTTCTCTTGATCTTTACTTCTATTTAAGGTTTGGTGATTGCCCTCTTTCGTGCATTAGACTAAATTTAATTGGCATCACCATAAGATATAACTACAAACATAAGTCCGAAATACATGGCAAAAAACCATTACCTAACATTTTCTTTATATTATTCATACATAATAGTGCTCTGCTTATTCTAAAGTAGTTTCGTTCAAAATTCGAGCTCTGCTTTACACAATAATCAGAGGTACGGTCTATGATCACTTGCTGGAAACATTTCTCGATAAGAAAAAAAATAGTAATTACATGTCTTACAGTAATTTTTATTTTTATAGCGGTAATACTGGGACTTTTTTTACCATATTTTAAAACTTATGTTATATCTAACCGCAAAACTCATCTTAACGAGATGAGCTCATTAGCTGTCGCGACTTGCGAAGCATACTACTACGAGCACACACTTGGGCGAATTTCAAAAGAAGAGGCATTTAGCAAATCGCTTTACCATGTTAACAAGTTTAGATACGGCAAAGACGAATCAGAAACGTTTTTTATAATATCATCTAACGGAACAGGTCTCTCTTTCCCCTATCGGGAAGACCTTGTAGGACTTAATCTAAGACACATAAGTGACCCAGACGGTACAAAGTACTACGAAAAAATTATTGAAACAGCTTTACTGCAAGGCAATGGATTTATTACCTATAAAACTCAGTATAAATCCAGTGTATCAAATATTGTTCCCTACCTTGTCTATTTCACCTATTACCCTAATTACGACATTATAATTGGCTCCGGTGTTTACCTGCATGATATTGACCGCGAAATACATAAAATCTATATCGCAACGGTAGGCATTACGGCTATTGTATCCATAATTGCAGCGTTAATACTATGTCTATTGTCCGGCACAATATCTAAACCGGTTAACACCCTTGTAAAAACAATGGCAAGTTGTGATCTTAATACACGGCTTCCTGTTCAAAGTGGTGATGAAATTGGGCTACTTGCCGGTGAATTTAACAGTTTTAATTCTCGAATAAAAGAGATTATCGTATCAGTAAAAAACTCTATGACCGAGTTGGCTACTTCATCGGAAGAATTACAATCGATTTCCGAAAACTTTTCTCAAAAAGCAGCAGATCAGAATAGCCACTCAAAAGAGATATCACAAAACATAGACGCAATTTCAGAAAAAATGAGTTCGGTGGCTTCAGAAATTGATATTGAATTTGTACGGCTTAACTCATTAATGAGCCGAATGCAAAATTTATCATCACTAATAAACTCCATGAACGATACCGCTCACGACGCGTCCAGACAGATCACAAAAATAACAGCAAAGGCCTCCGAGGGCAGTAGATCTCTTGCGTTTATGACCGAAAGCATTCGCGCGATCGAAAACCGCTCAGGAGAACTATTTAGAATACTCGACATGATAAACGGAATATCAGATCAAATTAACCTGCTATCTCTTAACGCAGCAATTGAGGCTGCCAGAGCAGGCAGCATGGGAAGCGGCTTTGCTGTAGTATCTGATGAGATATCTAAACTTGCCGAAGAGACTTCGGGAAGTCTAAAGACAATTGGTACACTGATCACCGACAACGACAGAGAGCTTAAAAACGGTGTAGACTATATTTCCGATTCGGTCAGAACAATAAATGAAGTTATATTAGGTATTAGCGAAATTGGTAACACAATAAAACAGATGGCTAGGAAGGCTGACGAGCAGACAGGCTCTAAGGAGGGAGTACAACGCGAGATTAGCGAAATAAAAGAGATGTCACAAAACATTAGAACACAAAGCCGGGTTCAGATGCAGTCTATCGGAGAAATTCATGATATTATACATAATATTAACAGAGGCACCTCTTTCATAACGGCAGGCTCGGAAGAGTTGGCCTCAAGCTCTAAAGAAGTTTCACACATGGCGGAAAGGCTACAACAGCTGATTGGCGGATTCAAGGTTTAGGCAACCTCAACTGGTTGCCTTTTAAGCAAGATGAATAAATGAATCATTCTGCAAATCATAAAATATAATAAAGAATAAAGAACAAAGAAAATAAACTCCCATTAACGAAGACGTCTGCGCAACCTGTACCTGAGCACAAGACCTGTGGTGTTCAAAAGCAGAACAAGCAGAATCAGCACAATTGCCGTACCGTACTGCAGGTGTCGTGTCTCTTGAATATGAAGCCCAGCAGTAGCCAAAACATAGATATGATAAGGCAAGGCCATAACCTCACTATAAACAGAACGTGGCAAATCTGGAGCAAAAAAAGCTGCAGCTGTAAACATGATCGGTGCCGTCTCTCCGGCCGAACGTCCAAGTGATAACATTACGCCTGTTAAAATACCTGGCAACGCGTTAGGCAAAACAATACGGTAAATTGTCTGCCACCTTGTTGCTCCTAAAGATAAAGATGCTTCACGGTAAGTCCCAGGTACGGTCAAAAGCGCCTCTTCGGTCGAGCGGATAATTATCGGAAGACTTAACACACCAAGTGTAAGCGAGCCAGCAAGAATGGATGTTCCGAAATCAAGAAAAATTACAAAAAGACTCAGACCAAAAAGGCCAAAAACCACCGAAGGCACACCCGCCAGATTATTTATTCCAAGCCTTATTATTTTTACAACACGGGGATTTTTGGCATACTCGTTAAGATAAACCGCGGTTATTATTCCAACAGGTATTGATACAACCGCTGACCCGAGCATAAGCAGAAAGGTTCCTGCTATTGCCGGCATTATGCCTCCCCCACGCATCTGGTTCTCCGGCATCTTTGTAAAGAAATCTATACTCAAAGCAGAAAATCCACTCTTGACTATAAACCCCAACATGAATATCAGAAAAAATATTATTAAAAACGAAAGCAACTTAATAACAACAAAGGTTACAAGTTGAATTATATCAGCCTTTCTTTTCATTTAACCTCCGGACTAGTTATGCTTGAACTTGTACTTATTTGAAAGGTAATCGGCAATTATATTAAAAACAAACGTGATGATAAAAAGCAAAATTCCTATAGCGAATAGTGCATGATAGTGGGTAGATCCAACAGGAGTCTCAGCCATCTCTGCTGCAATATTCGAAGTAAGCGGCCTTACAGGTGAAAATAGCGAACCAGGCATCATAGCAGCGCCTCCGGCTACCATCAAAACAACCATTGTTTCACCAATAACACGTGAAACTCCCAGAATTATTGCTGTCCAGATACCGGATAATGCAGCGGGCACTGTAACAAAAATAATGGTCTGGCAGCGGTTGGCTCCAAGAGCATACGAAGCCTCTTTTAACGATACAGGAACTGAAGATATCGCGTCTTCGCTGATACTCGCAATTGTTGGCACAGCCATAAATCCCAGCATCAGAGCTGCGTTAAAAAGGTTAAGTCCAGTATCCAGATCAAAATAGCTCTGCAAAAATGGCGCGACAACAACCATGCCAAAAAATCCTATTACTACAGAGGGGATCGAGGCAATAATTTCGATAACAGGTTTTATTATTTCGCGGGTAATAGGTGAAGCAAGCTCGGCCATGTAAACTGCGATTGCGATACTTAACGGAACGGCCATCAATGATGCTATTAATGTTACTGCTACCGATGCAGAAATAAGGGGAAAAACTCCAAAACGGGGATTGTCGCTTGTCGGGTACCACTCCATACCAAATATGAAATCGCTTATTCTAACCTTATTTAGCAGAGGCAATCCCTCTTTAAATAGAAAAAACATTATAAGAAAAAGGATTACAAGACAACTTAGACCTATTATGAAGAAAAGTTTTTCAACCAGATAGTCATAAACAATACTTTTATGAACTTTCATTTATACAACCTGCCGCTATTTCATTATTAAAAACACCAGTTTTTGTTTGCAACTAACAAAAACCAGTGAGTTGTTAGAACTTAGCGGCAGTTTGTAAATTTTTTATAAAGATTTTATAAGTATTTAAACAATAGAGATGATGTTTTATATAAAGATCTATTTTGCAGAATTGATTATTTCCAGTGTTTTATCAAGAGCGTCCTCTTTCGAACCGATCTGAACATCAGGAACGGTTCCCACCTCTTCATTACAGGTTCCGTCTGGATTTAAAGACATGAAATTAGAGAAACGATAAATAAGTT
>DAOTGZ010000078.1:0-1207 GCA_035447445.1 Spirochaetota bacterium
TAACCGTTTTCGTGGTAACGAATTATCATGCTTAGCTTATCCAGATCATAGGTGGAAGTCCAGACGGTTCTAAGATATTTCATTGCTCTTAATTCTGTTTCTTTAAATACCAGCTTTTTAAGATAAGTATTATCATAACGATAAGAGAGAGCCTTCATTAAATGATAGATACTCTCATGCGAATCAATATCTTTGTTGTTAATCAAATTATTGGCTAATGAATAACGCGGACACTTGTTTAATTTTTCGTCTCCCTCCATAATAGGGGTATTTGTCGCGATCAGCTTTTTATCAAAATGTTGCAAAACAATTTTTCCGTTTTCATCCCACTCCGCGATACAAAAACTTCCACCAGAATCCGCTAAATAGATATGCCACAGATCGTTTGTAAACCAGACCGGTACCTTTTGTAAAAGAGTGGCCGCTTCATTAACATTGGCGCATGTATCAAGAATAATTCTAAGCATATGCGCGCAATAGACTGAAGGAACATCTGGATATCGGAGTTTTAAATTTTTTTTATATCTTGGATCGGGAATACTCATCTCCCCGACAAAGAGCCCTTTTTCATTTATGCCATCAACCACATAATTGCAAAAAGCCTCGCCCGAAGTATTTACAGTTTTATACACCCCTTCCATTTTGCTATTTACCAAAAACCCGGTAATATTAAAGGTATCAAGGTTGCGGCCTATATATGTTTTTCCGTTAGAACCTGTTGCGCCTATAACTGTACACATGTTTTTAAAACCGCTTTTAGCACTTCCTTTAATACGATATCCCTCATAACCCATTCGGGCAAAAAACGGTTCCATCATAGTAAGATCCATTGCTTCAATAGAAGCGCCATAGACATGTGCAAATCCTTGCAACTGTTTCAGATATTGCGGATAACAATCTTTATACATATCAATTATTTGCAGGTTTAAATCCCCGTTCTTTTTTTTAAGTTTTGGAAAACCGTACCCAAGTTCTATGGCGCAGTGCCCAAAAAAAATGCCAAGTTTGTAAAAACTGCCGGACACATCAACTTTTCTAAACATTGATAAATCATCACTAATCTGACCAACAACTAATGCGTCGAATTTAAGCTTATTAGAAACCCGTGCGATTATCTGTTCGATGTGCTGTTTTGGTTTTATTAACATAAAGAGCCTATTTGGCCGGTTCATGTTCGGCCAGCCGAAACATTACCGGATCAGTTGTT
>DAOTGZ010000078.1:1217-10706 GCA_035447445.1 Spirochaetota bacterium
CCGTGAGATTATCTGTTCAATATTTTGTTTTGGTTTTATTAAAACTTCTTTCATTAAATTTACCCGACAATAGTGTGAAAATATTAGTATTTGACAAAAAAATATTTGAGTCCAAATCGTTACTACGAAAAAAATATTCATTACTGAAGGAGTCCAAAATGATTAAACGCGTCCTGTCACTTTTTATTCTGATTTCATTTATTATGATCATCATAGCTTGCGCTTCGACACCCCAGCCCGTTACGCAAAAAGAAAAAGAAGAAGTTTTTAAATCTGAACTGGTCATGTTTTATACCAGATGTCATGAAGAGTCTAAAAGGAAAAAAACCTCCAAAAGCGATGATGATTTTCATAACATATTCAAAACCAACACAGTTAATCTTTTTAACAGCAAGATATCAAAAACAAAAAGAAGTAGATCTTTAAAAAAGATGAATGCCCTATGTAGCGAAGAGCTAACCCGATGGCTTGACAGAGCAAGCAAAATTGATTATTAAACAGACCGACTGTTTTAATTTTCAAATCTCTATCTTTTGACCTGAATCCGGCTTATATAACTTAACCTGTTCTGTGTGCCCCCTAAGTTTGCAGAGGGCTGCTTTTTTAGCAGATCCAGAAAACCTACCAGCTGCGTCAAGACGATCGTTTTGAAGACGTTTTCTTTGAAACAGCACTCTTTGAAACGATTTTCTTAGAAACGGCTTTTCTTGAAGTAACTTTCTTTGAAGCTGATTTCTTTGCAGCTGCTTTCTTTGCAGTTGTTTTCTTTGAACCTGATTTCTTTGAACCTGATTTCTTTGAACCTGATTTCTTTGCAGCTGCTTTCTTTGCAGTTGTTTTCTTTGAACCTGATTTCTTTGCAGCTGCTTTTTTTGAAGTAACTTTCTTTGAAACTGCTTTCTTTGCAGTTTCTTTTTTTGAAGTAGTCTTTTTAATCAAATTTGGTGAGGTCTTTTCTACCGATAACTCATCAGAGTCGATCCCAAAGGTCTCAAGTATATTTGCATCCTTTATTACGCGTCGCCCTGCCGCTGAAGCCTGCTTCAGCATCTTGTCTGACTTAGCAATTACGGCTTTTGATATAAGATCATCAACATTAACTCCCCTTAAAAGAAAAAAAAGCGATGGATCTTCATCCAATCTGGCACCGACTCCATACAAAACAGCCGCAACATGCTTGCACATGGAGGCCCAGTCGGGACAAGAGCAATCAAACTCGATTTGCTTTGGCGACGGAAAGAGACCTTTATTTTTTATGGTAAATAGATCAGCCAAGGCTGTGGGAAACTTACCCGAAAGTAGCTCTTGCAACGAATCAAGTTTACCCTCGCAAACAAGAATCATCTCTTTCCATCTTGCTTTAGCAAGCGGAGTAATCTTGATATCAATTTTGTAAGGTTTGGATCTGCTCCCCTTAACGAGCGCGCGAACCAGCCCTTTTTCGATCTGGAGATCTAAGACAGATCCATGTCTTACATAACTTCTACCACGCCCAATGCGATTTGAGTAATCAGCGTAACACTCAAGATTTTTTATCCAGGCAATCCCCCACCATGTTTTAGCGATTTTTGTACCATCGATAACAACGGGCTTAACTTGACTGTTCTTTTTTTTTATTTTTTCTAAGGCTTCTTTCGCTTTTTTCTTTCTTTGCGCTACAGAAACATATTCTGGAAAACCATAATAATCTGACACGGCAGCACTCCTAAAGAGCTGTATTTTTTTAGACAGTAAATTGGTGTTGTACAATAACTTTGGTTTTAATTCATATAGATTCGTTTATAGCTTTGTATCAGACAAGAGATACTAGTTGCATAATTTCATCATTTGACATCTCTGTTAGCCAGTTTTCCTGTTTTTCAGGAAGTATATCGTTAACCAGTTTCGTTTTGTCGTCAATCATAAGATCGATTTTTTCTTCGATTGTTCCAGCCGTTATAAATTTGTGAACAATAACATTCTTCTTCTGTCCTATTCTAAAAACCCTATCAGTTGCCTGATTTTCTACAGCCGGGTTCCACCAGCGATCAAAATGTATAACGTGATTTGCCGCGGTAAGATTAAGGCCAGTACCTCCCGCCGTGATTGATAGTATCATATAAGGTACATATTCGCGCCCCTGAAACGCTTCTACAAGATCTTTTCGCTTTTTTACTACGATCCCACCATGCAACACAAGCCCCCTATGACCAAAGAGACGCGCAAGATAATCAGAAAGATGTTCAGTAATTTCTTTAAACTGAGTAAAGACAAGCACCCTCTCGCGTTTAGCTTTTATCGTCTCACAGATTTCTCGCAAACGCTCAAATTTGCCGCTGTCTGTTTCGCTATAGTTATCCTGTCCTGTATACTGATCTGGATGATTACAAATCTGTTTAAACTTCATAATCGAAGCGAGAATTAATCCCTTGCGACTGATTCCATCTTCGGTACTATCAAGTGCGTTTCGAAGAGACTTAACAAGATTCTGATAAAGTAGTGCCTGCTTTGGAGTGAGATTAGAATATGTTTTCATCTCAATTTTTTCTGGTAAATCAGATATGATTTTCGTGTCCGTTTTTAATCGGCGCAAAATAAACGGGCTGATAATTTTTTTTAGTCGTGTATACCCTTCTGGATTATCACTAAGACTTTTTGTAAAACTAATAAATTCTTTTGAGGTGCCAAGCAATCCCGGATTAATAAAATCAAAGATCGACCATAAATCCATTAAAGAGTTCTCTACGGGAGTTCCGGTAAGTGCAAGTCGATAAGAAGCCGGAACTACTTTTACAGCTTTAGCTTGTTTGGTATTTGGATTTTTTATTGCCTGAGCCTCATCTAAAATTAGATAATCCCAGGTAATTTGTGAAAACCATTTGTTTCGCACCAATATAGCATAGGTTGTAATATATACACCACCGTTTTTATTAGCATATACATCATCAATTGAAGAAGCCAAGGCATTTGACGGGTGTACAACATGATATCGCAGACTTGGTGCAAAACACTTTATCTCGTTTACCCAGTTACCTATAAGTGAAGCTGGAATGACAATCAAAGACTTATGCTTTTTTTGTTTAAGTGAAAGATGATTTAAATGTGCAATAACCTGTATCGTTTTTCCGAGTCCCATGTCATCTGCAAGACAAGCGCCAAGACCAATCAAATTTAGATAGTGCAGCCAGTTTAAACCTTTTAACTGATATCCTCGAAGAACTGCGTTAAAGTTATTTCCTGCATCGATATCCGGCAATGACTCCGGACGAGTAAGCCCGGCCATTATCTCTGTTAGCCATGTACCGTTATTTACTTCAATCTCGTCAGAGTCGCTTTTTTCGGTAAAAAGCTTTCCTTCGTTAAGCTGTATTCTTATTGCCTGGGATAAAGTTATACCACTGTTTACATATTCAGATTCTGCTTTTTCATATAGTTTAATGACTTCTTTAAGCCTCTGATGATCAACTTCGACCCAACGATTTTTTATCATCGTTAAACCTTCAGCTTCGCTTAACAATTGCTTTGCCTGTTTTACAGAAATTGTATCCGCACCCAAAGAAATAGAAATATCAAAACTGAGCAGGGTGTCTTGCGAGAAGTAGCTCTTTTTTTTGTCACCTACCGTGATCGCTACAGAAAGCGAATTTTGTTTTTTACGATACCAATCCGGTATACGACATATAATGCCGGACTCTTCATAGAGACTAACTTCTTTTAAAAAAGTATAAGCATCAACGGCCGAAAAATTTAGAGGATAAAATATTTCTCCTGATTGTACAACTTCTGCAATTAGAGAGCTTTTTTCTGATGCCTTATTTACAGTCGAAAGCAGTTCAAGCATTTTACGTGTATTATCTCCATACTCTTCAAGAGCATTTTTAAGAGGAAGATGTCGGCTCTTTGCCTTTTGTGAAGAATAGGTTGTATAGGTTGCCAAAAAAGCAAAAGGTTCCTCTCCCGATTTATTTTCTACAAGATGGAAATAGACTCTACCTGGAAGATGAAGTGCCGGATTATTTTGATGCAGATAATCTGATACCGTCCCCTTGAATGCTTTAATCTGAGTGCAAAAGGTGTGATTAAGATTTATCCAAAGATTACTCAACCATTCTATAGAGAGATTTTCAGATCCGCAAATAAAAGGTGCGGACTTAATTAGGCTTTCAAAGGTTTCGGCATCTTCATCTACTAAGACCTTCTCTCTTCTGCTTTCAAGCTCTTCCATCTTCGTTAACAAATGAACAAATGAGGATGCAATACTCCACAGATAACGTAATGATTCGGACCACTCACTATTATTATTCTGAAACCCAAGAAATAAAAGGGCTGCCAAAGGGTCCTTTTTATATCTCAAAAACAGCTCTTCACAAAAACTGTCCGGCTGTTCTGACTCTTCATCCCAATCAAAAATATAACCAGCTTCTGGTTCAATAATCACGATCAGTTTTCTTTTCATATTGCTTTTCACCACATAGATTATGTTAGAAGGCTAGATTTAATAATAATAGACAACAAGTAAAAAAAATTTATACCGGCTTATAAAGCTTAACCTGCTCTGATCGTCCTCTCAGTTTGCAGAGTGCTGCTTTTTTAAAGCGGGCATCTGCCTCAAGTTGCTCTCTTGTCATCTCTGTTATTAACAGAGAAAGTTTCAGCTCTTTTGTCATCTTTTCTACTCGCGCCGCAACGTTAACGGTATCTCCAATTACTGTGTACTCCATGCGGCTTGAAGAGCCTATATTGCCAGCCAAAACAGTTCCCGAGTGAACACCAATACCCGCATTAATTGTTGGTAATCCTTCGGATGCGAACTGCCTATTAAGTTTTTCACGAGCCTCTATCATTGCAAGCGCTGCCGCTACTCCATTTGAAGCGTGCTTTTTATCTTCAGATGGAGCTCCAAAAACCGCCATTAGCGCGTCACCAATGTATTTATTCACTATCCCTCCGTAACGTGTTATAGGCTCGGACACGGCATCAAAGTATCGGTTAAGCCAGAGCACAACAGTTTCCGGATCCATTTTTTCGGTCAAGCCGGTATAATTACGTATATCGGTAAAGAGAACAGTCACTGTCCTCTCTTCTCCTCCCAGATTCATATTACCATTCATCAGGTGGTCTCGCACAGAAGGGTCAACAATCTTGCCAAAAGTATCTTTCATAAGCTCTTTTTCGAGAAGCTCTCTTCCAAGATCATTGAGGTTTTCTGACAGAAGCCCCAGCTCGTCGTTAGAGGTAACGGGTAAATCTATCTTGTAATTTGCTTTGCGGATATCGAGTACGGCTTTTTTCATCAAAAGCAGGGGTTCTCGAAAATATCCCGATACAAGATAGGTTAAAGCAGCACCTGATACCAGAATTACCACAATCATGGCGATGTAACCTGTATAACTATCGCTTTCTTCAATACGTGATAAAACAAAAAGCGAAAAAATGTAAATCGGAAACAATGCGGCAGTAATATAATAGACAAAGAATCTTCCGCGTATCGAAAAGTTGGTATTGCCAGCCAGCTTCGAAAGTTTGCCCTCGGGGAAAACTCTGGGAATAACATATCTTCTGAAAACCATTTCTAAAATAAAGAAAGATACAACAAAACTAAATATTGCAGCGAGCAGCATCTCAAGCGACGTTACGATCAGGGTAGAAGTCGCGATCAGAGGCTGCTTAAACCAGATGCTAAGAAACAGTATCTCCTCCACTATCCACCCACTTATACCAATTAAACTGATCTTTAAAGGAACATCAAGAATACGACCCGGTCGAAATCTTTTGGCCGGTTTACCCATTAATTTACGATACATTGCGATCAGAATTGGAGTCAGATATATTATCACAAGAACAGAGGGGATAACCATATTGAGCCACTCCATGTCTCGTATCATCGCGAAAAGCTGCTCACTCGCAACCCAGTCGGCTGGCGTAAAGACAAGAGGCCCAACCAGAAATATTATAACTACAGCCCCGACATTGCTAAGGGGATTAACAAGTGATACGGCTAACATGGTCATCACAACAATTCGAAGCGATTTTTTCTTTTTAACATCCATTAGAACCTCTTGTAAAAAAAGTCTTATACATAATAATCAGACAATTTTTCGGTAAAATTTACTTCATCATACTTAAAGCTATTCGATCTCGACAGATGCCGCACCCATATCATAGTCATTTCTGCCAACCACTTCTCCTTCTGATCTTGCCTCTACATAAACGAAGTAGAGGTATTTTTTGCCTTCATATTCACAGAGAGTCGGTTCACCTACGCCAAAAATTTCCCCTACACAATCCTGTTAACCACAGGAACCCGGACAATGAGTGTAGCCGATATAAAGGCAGTAAGAATAGCAATAATTGAGCAGAGCAAAAACTTTATAATTGGCGCAAAATCCAGAGGCATAAGAAGTATTGCCGCGCCAACACAGAAAAAGGGATGAGTGATATAAACCACATATGCGCCTCGTCCAGCCTCCTTTAAAATTGTCGGTGCTGTATTGATTTTAGTTCTAAATAGTTGCAACAGTTTAAAACAGATGCCAAAACAGACAAAAGGATCCCAAAAACAGTACATAAGTGACTGAATCGTAAAGCCACCGTTAAAGGCATCCGTATTGCCAGAAACTATAATAACTATGGGAAGCACTACCATGAGAACAAGTGAAGTTATAAACCATCTTTTTGTAACCGAATTGTCAATTTTATCAAGCCAGTTGTTTCGTGAAGCGACTATCCCCGACACAAAGAGTAAAACATATAAAGGAAAATAACCCAGCTTTAACGAGAGCAGAGCCTTATCTGCAGGTAAAAATATTCTTATTACAAAGGCTACTGATGCGGCGCAAATAGCGCCAACTATCAACTTTCCATTAGACGGAAAATCGGTCGTTTTATTAGACTTGCCACCAATCATGCGTACAATCGCATAAACTATGGAGAATATCAAAAGGGTTTGTACAAACCAGAGCGGACCCGGTCCAGCATAATTTGGCATGTTTTTGAACCAGAAAGTGACAAAAGACCCATTGTATTCACCATAATAGACTCTGAGGATGTAAACGAGCAATGGATTTAAAATCGTATAAAACAGAACAAGAGGAATACCAAGGCGGATCAACCTGTCGCGAAGATACGAGGCCATACCCTTTTTATCATAAGAGCCGGGAGTAAAAAAACCAGAGATAAAAAAGAAGAGCCCCATAAAAAAAGATTGGTTAACTGCGGTAAACAGGGTTAAGATCAACGATGTAAGCTCATTGTGATTAGGATCTATAATATACCAGTCACCGGATCCTCCGTATGTTATGGAAACATGATGAGCAATAACAAGCATTGTTAAAAAAACCTTAAGATTATCAAGATAGTAATAACGTTGTTTCATAACTTCTCATCCTTATACAAGTATCTGTAAAGCATATCTGTAGTTTCATCGATTAACTTCTCTTTAGATATTGTAACATCCGAGAAGACGATAATATGCACTATTTCTTCAAGGGTTGTCTGAATCAACACCGAAATGGTTTCGATATCACTGATACGCAGGTTATCGATTCTTGATGATAAGAATTTTTTTGCGAGACTGATCGCCTCAACGCGAGCGTTATTATAAAGTGTCGCTATATCGGGGTCAGATGCGGACATAACTGTCAACTCTTGATGAAGTTGGGGATAGACCTCATGTGCTTCGATCAGCTTGGTTATCAGATAGTTCAGGAATGTCTTGCCATCATTGATAGATCCGTTTCCCGGATTTTCTATATCATTTAATACATCGCATATTTTTTGATTATACAGCTCAACAACTTCCATAAACAGAGCTTTTTTATCGGCAAAGTACATATAAAAACTGCCGATCGAAACGCCGGCTCGCTTTGCAATCTCTTTAGAGTTGGTTTTATAATAACCTTTTTCAGAAAAAAGCTGTAAGCCCGCTTCAATGATACTGTTTTTTGACTCTTTGCTTCTATCTTGTTGAGGAACTCGGATTTTACTATTACTCATGGTTAATTACAATCCAGTTTATATTTGTATGACCCTGTAAAATAAATATTTGAATAAATGGGAATCAGTCAAGTAAAACATGATTAAAAGTTCATATTAATCTTGACTTTTTATGAACCATAGTTCACATTGTCTCAACATAAATGAACTTTGGTTCATGTTTTACCAATTATCCAATCCGAAAGGAGAGGAGTTTAACAGGAGGTATTATTATGTCTGTTTTAGAAACAATCAGCGGAAGCGGCATGGATCGTATTCCGAATATCGCTTTTAGAGGAATGTCTTTTCTTTTCGCAATCTGGGAAATTTTCGCTTCGCCTGAAAAGTTGCTAAAAAAGTTTAAAATCAAAGAGGGAAACACCGTTGTAGATTATGGCTGCGGCCCGGGCAGTTATATCAAGGCGGCGTCAACACTTGCCGGACAAAACGGCATCGTTTACGCAGCCGATGTACATGAATTGGCGATAGCGGCAGTTAACAAGAAGATTGAGCGATATGGCTTAACAAATGTTAAAACGGCACAGGTAACCGATTACAAAAGCGAAATACCTGACAACTGTGCCGATGTTGTGTACGCGCTGGATATGTTTCATATGGTAAAAACGCCGAATCTTTTTCTAAAAGAGATTCACCGAATAATAAAAAAAGATGGTAGACTCTATATTGAGGACGGGCACCAATCACGTAAAAACTCTAAAAAGAAAATTGAAAGCTCAAAGTCTTGGAAAATTGAGGAAGAGTATCGAGGTTTTCTGGTATGTTCGCCTGTTTAATCGTATTGGTTATCTTGATAATTATATACGAGCAGAAATATCTAATAGGTACTTTGCCTTCTGCTAATGGCAATTATAAAAACTATTTTCTCATCTTCTGATATTTCATAAAATAGCCTAAAACTACCAAACCGATATCTCCAGGTTTCGGGTTGGTAGTCCTTTAATTTTTTGATATTATTGCCAAAATAGGGTCGATCAGAGAGTTGAGGATAAATATTGGAATGTAGTCTATGCTCTACTTTAGTTTTTTCATTTCTATTAAGTTTGTTCTTTTTTTTAATGAAATGGTCAGTCTCAAAAATACGGTAATTCATTAAACAAATCTACCGTTTCTGTTTTTTGCATCGGTATTACCACGCCTTAAAGAGTCCAATAACTCTTTATCATTTAAAATATGATCCATTTCATAGTCATCAACAAAGTCAATATTTTCGATATATTTCAGGGTTGCTGTCTCAATATAATTGGATAATGGACGATTATCCGCATTAGCATGTTGTTTAATAATTTTATAAATTTCATCGTCTAATCGTAATGTTACAGTCCTGGACATAATAATTCCTCTAGAATAATAATTGTTCATTATTATTCTAATGTATTCATGCTTTGTCAATTTGTCAACAGCAAACTTAGATAAATTAGCTACCGAGGGGTATCTATGAACAATTATCATTGAGGTCTGATTAATCAATAACAGCTAGACGGCCATTATCTACAGTGATACCATCTTCCAGCGGAA
>DAOTGZ010000079.1:0-10596 GCA_035447445.1 Spirochaetota bacterium
CGCATGTCTTCAGTATTCACGCTGTCAAGAGCTCCACTTGAGAAAGACTGTTTTTTAATCGTTTCAACATCGTAGCTGCTTTTGCGCGCTTCTTCATAAGCCGATGGGCTAGTGTAATAATATGTGGAAGTGCGCAGGGTATCTTTTTCTCCGCGGAGAGTTGCCTTAACTTCAGTATTGTCGTTTGAATATCCCAAGTCAAGGTCCAGGCATATATAGCCTCGTGTTAAATCGCGATCTTTTTGAGACAAGGCACTCTCCGTTTCAAGGCGTCCACCTATACTTACGGAGTTTTTTTCTTCTGAACCGGGTGCGTCTGTAACTGTTTTAGAAGAGAAGTCAAAATCGCCAAAATCTGAGTCAACGCTGTTGTCTGAAGTTTCCTGTGCAGAAATGGATGCTGTGCAGGCAAAAAAACAGATTATCAGTAATAAATAAAATTTTTTCATTGTAGATTTTCCTTAAAGGCATCCAAGTGGATACCGCGTATGTACTCCCTGTTTTTTTATGCTTTCAGGTCAAAAAAACAGGGAGGGTTGCCACCCTGTCTGTAGTTGCAGCTACGGACAGGGTCTTTCAATAAACATTGAATTTATTAACTTCAGATCCTATTCCATCGGAAGTTTTGAATCGAGCTGATTTTTGTTAAAAACCGAATTCGGAAAAGCTGTCTCTTTTACCAGAATGGCTTTTACTATGGTTGAGTGTTTTTCCTCAAGGTCTTTAACTATTATCTCCGTTGGAACGTAGAGTCCTTTGCGAAGAGTTTTTATTGTAGCAGGATTTGCCATAAGCTGTTTTACAAGACGTCCCGCTTTGTTATAGCTCTTCGTTGCAACAGGAATAAGGTACTCTTTGTCAGTGTAGACAATGTGTTTGCTGTATTTGGAATTGCTTCGCTTGGGCAAGTTCTCTATTACATAGCAGTCTCGGCCCTTGAATGTAGCATCAGGAAGGCGTTTATAGTTATAATCGTCTATTTTTAGTCCACCCATGCTTTCGTAGGAAAGATCAGTATCTACAAAATTTTTCTCCTTGTCAGAACTTTCTACCTGACGAGCTTTGCCTACTGATTTCAGGTATACGTACTGCAGGTTTTCCTTGCCGTTTCTTTCTTCGCTCAAGAAGGTGGTACCTTTCTGTGAACCGGAAGTAAAACGGAAAATAGACTTTCCATTGTTTGAAACAGTTTTAGCTAGAACTATGCTGTTTCGTTTTTCGGTTTTTCCGGTTTTGTCGTCTTTAAGAATGATAGTGCCTTTTGTAATGATACCTGTTTCAGACTTGTTTGCCGCATCTACTTTTTCCGCGATTTGGCGCCCGGTTAGTTCTGCTCCGGAAAGTTGTATGCCTGTTAAAAAAAGTGCACACAGTGTGAACGTTGTAATTTTTTTCATTTTTTTCCCTCTTTGATATTTTTGCTGGTAAGAATTTTTTCCAGCTGATTTATTATTTTAAAGGCGTTACCCTCCTGTTTGCTGATGACCATGAATTCTATCAGTGAGTCGAGCATCTCTTTTAAATCACTTGGCAATTCTGGTATGGCCAGCTTTCTGCCGGATGGACAGAGAGCCTTAAAAATGAGCGACAGATGAAATGAGAAAACAGATTCTGCGGTATCTTCACCGAAGAATGTTTTTTCGGGATCAATATTTCTTCCGGAATAGAGGCGGTTTTTAGCAACATAAATCATCGGGAAGTAGAAGAGGTTTGCTACTAGAAGTTTTGAGTTTTCAGTTTCAAAAATTCCTTCTTCCAAACCTTCATCAATAATACTTTTTACTGCCTTCAGTTTCGGAACAACATACTCTGGTACGTAACGGCTTAGGTATTGTTTCGTTTCAACCAGCTCCCAGAAAAAAAAGCTGATAAAGTAATTGTCTACGGCCTCAGTAAAAACCTTGAATAGAAAATAGAGTATAGCATGAAGCTTTACCGGTAGAGAGATATCCCAGTTTTTACTTAGAATTGGTGCCATAGCGTTTTCGTTAACACCAAAAACAATTCGCAGTACTTCTTTGTACAGGCCCTCTTTGTCTTTGAAGTAGTAGTGAATCATAGCCTTGTTAACTTGTGCTTCAGATGCAATCCGTGATGTTCGGGCGCCCTGAAAGCCCATTTCGGCAAATTCTTGTTTTGCCGCTTCAAGTATACGATGCTTTACTAATTTTTCATTTTCTTGACAATTAACCATATGGTTAATAAACTAACCATATGGTTAATTGTCAAGGCCATTTCGATTTTTTTTGATAATATTTTGCTAATACTATCAAGAAATATAAAAACTGAACGGCGAAGATGATTTTATATGATAACAGTCCCGTTATATTAATGAAAAAACAGAAAGCAAATAGTACCTAAAAGTATCTGATAAAAAAAAAACCAAAAAATAAAGTGGAAGAGTCAACAGATGAAGTTAAAAAATATGAACTAAATTCGGTTCAGCAAAAAATCTTTAACCGAACCGGTCAAAATGAGAAACTTTATAATATGCTGATTGAGATTGGTTTAAGAACCATACCTCAATATATTCAGAAACTTGAAAAGGCAATAAAAGAAAATAACCCCAATGATATAAAAATAATCTCTCACTCGTTAAAGGGGGCTCTGTTGAACCTTGCAATTAATGACCTCGCCACGATTGCAGGCGAGATACAAGACTTGGCAACGGTACAGTCGGGCATGACGCAGATAGCAGCGCTTAACAGAAGACTCTTAAAAGAGTGGCAAATTGTAAAACTAGAGCTTCAGCAAAAGAATTAACCGGCATTTTTTAGTATTTCACTCATCAGATAAGACCCCAATAGCTCAATCTCTTCTTTTACTTTCGTCACAACAGTTCCGGTGATCAATTCACGATTACTAACACAGACAGCTCCAAGAAGTTCGCCTTCATGAAAAACGGGAATAATTATTTTCCGACCTCCATTGCGGATAATTGTCGAGTTATCTCCTAAAGCGTTAATTATCTCTCGGCAACTTTCGTTTTCTATACTGTTGCTTGCAGTTGTCTTAACAAATGCTCTGCCTAAGAGTTCAAAAATTTTTCTTAATGAAACAGAAGAGTTATCTAGAAGATAGAGTGATAGTGAATTTAATCTATAGGTAATGGCGATTCTGTTAAACGTATTAAATACATAGCTCTCAAAGTTTCTGATCTGTTTTTTTCTGCTCTCTTTTGTTTCGAAAGGTACTACTCTTGATCGATTAACAGATTCGATTGTTTCAGAGACATCTATGGATTCATCTGTATGTTCATTTATATCTGTTTCTGGTAGCATGTTGTCATTATTGCATACCTTCATCTCTGATGTAGTTGGTAAATTAATTCTTACTGCAGTCGAAAACACTTTGGCAATTTGAGATATCAGAAATATTAAAAATCCTGTAACAAGTGACGAAACAAGTATGGCCTCCGTTATAAACTGAATAAGCAGTTTACGATTAAGTTTAAAACTGTGTATCATATGAAGCGTAAAGGGGGCGCAGTTTACAGAATAAAGATAATATTTGTTGTGCATAGACATGAATGTTTGACTGTTCGCTATCTTGTTTTTAATTAAATCGTTAACAATATCATTGTAGGCTCTTTTTTGTGGAATTATTAGTTTGTTTCTCTCTCCGTGAACAATATTGCCAAAAGAATCAATCGCGCACACAAGCGAGAGTCCGGGAACATTCTTTAACATATGATCAATCACGACAGGGTACTGGTCAGACTGTAAAGCGTCTTTCTTGAAATATTTGGAATATTCTGAAAAGTATAATTCCGCGTTTTTTCCGTGAATGGCTTTTTGAGTGTTTTCCATGGAAGGAAATCGTAAACGCTGATATGTATAAAGCGAAATGCCCATAATAATTAATGCTAATATCATAAGTGTGAGTCTATTTTTCATAATTTTCGCCTCATATCTTTTACATATTTATCCCTATAACCACTTTCGACATTATCTCTTATGTAATTGAGTGGTGTAAAAAAAATTAATAATAATTCGTTTTTTTATTTTTTTCGCGGTTTTTTGTTAAACAGATAAATGTGTATAATATGGTGCCGTATTATTAAATAAAGACTAATATATGTCAATATATCTGTATAACAGGGCTAAGTAAACAACCCGTAGGATGCGATATTTCGAACAGGGGATTTTATATCCTCGTGTCAGATCTTTGAAAACGAGTATCGATTGTGTTGTGATAATGATTATTCGGCAGAATGGTTCCAGCCTTATATTGGCCCAGATATAAGCCTGGAACAGGATACGGCAATTATGTTTATTGCGGTATCAAGCAGCTGTCTGTCCCTACCCGGCGGGCAGTGGCAAGGACGCCAAGAAATAGGATACAAAGGAGTGTAACTATGATAATCAATCACAACATGAGTGCTATCAACGCGAACAGGTCTCTTAAGTTTACACATTGGGATGTAAACAAGAGTATGGAGAAGCTATCATCGGGTATCAGAATCAATAAGGCAGGAGACGACGCCTCCGGTCTTGCAGTTTCTGAAAAGATGAGAACGCAGATCCAGGGATTACGTCAGGCCGAACGAAATACCGAAGATGGTATGTCGTTTGTTCAGACTGCTGAAGGATATCTTGATCAGACTGCACAGATCATACAGCGTATGCGTGTTCTGGCTATTCAGTCTTCAAACGGTATCTATCAGGCAAGTGATCGTCAGCTTATTCAGGTCGAAGTTTCGGCTCTTATTGACGAGGTAGATCGTATTGCCTCTCAAGCCGAATTTAACAGGTTTAAGGTTCTTACTGGCGAATTTTCACGAGTTAATCCTCAGGCTTCCATGTGGTTTCATATGGGGCCAAATCAGAACCAACGTGAACGTCTTTTTATTGGTACAATGACTGCCCAGTCTTTTCAGATGAGGGATGGAGCAGGGAATATTTCCCTTTCACTATCTTCTCCGGCAGGTGCCAATAACGCAATCGGGGTTCTTGATAATTCTCTTCAGAAGCTGTCAAAACAGCGTGCTGACCTGGGAGCGTACTACAACCGTCTTGAGCTGGCTGCAAAAGGTCTTATGAACGCTTATGAGAACGTACAGTCAGCAGAGTCACGAATTCGTGACGCGGACATGGCGGAAGTTATGGTCGACTTTACCAAGAATCAGGTTCTTGTACAAACTGGAACTTCGATGCTTGCGCAGGCTAATATTCAGTCACAATCGGTACTCAGACTGTTGGGGTAGAACAGCAACTGGTATCTGACATATCGTTCTTTGAAATTCAACGTGATTGATCCTTGAGACGAATAATGGATCAATCTCTCTTGTGTTATACAAACTGTCCAATGAAGCTGGATCGTTTCCGGCGCTCTTTGATGAGCGGGAGGCATCAGTGAGCGCCGGAGTCATCCGGTCTCATTGTTGTTAAAATTTTGGGCAGTTTTGGCAACAAAAAGGAGAAAACCTTCGTCCGGTAACGGATTGCCGTAAACATGATGTGTGCGGTAAAAAATCAGGGATTCTTACAAAAATTAAAAAAAGGAATCCTTTTAAAACACAAGGGAGGGATTTATTATGAGAATCAATCACAACATGAGCGCTATATTCGCTAACAGGCAGCTTCAGTTGCAGACTCAGGCTATGGACAAAACAATTGAGAAACTTGCTTCGGGTCAGGCAATAAATCGCTCTGGAGATGACGCCTCGGGCCTTGCCGTATCCGAAAAGATGCGGACTCAGATCAACGGCTTATTCCAGGCTGAAAAGAATACCCAAAACGGGCTTTCTTTTATACAGGTCGCTGAGGGGGCTCTCCAGCAGATAAACGAAATATTGCAACGAATCCGGACACTGTCGGTGCAGTCCGCTAACGGTATCTATTCTGATAATGACAGACAGCAGATCCAGGTCGAAGTTTCATCATTAATTGATGAAATTGACCGACTCGCTTCTACTGCCGAATTTAACAGAATGAAAATGCTAACCGGAGTTTTTGCTCGAGGTAGTGCCGTTGGAAGTATGTTCTTCCACGTTGGTCCGAACAAAAATCAGAGAATCAGGGCTTATATCAGGACGATGAGTGCTGATGCCTTGAATCTGATTGAGGGCGGGGTAAAGAAGACTATTTCTACGGCTGGTGCAGCGAACAATATGATCGGTACTGTTGATATTGCTCTTGATGAGCTAAATAGACAGCGTGCCGAGCTGGGAGCGTATTATAATAGAATGGAAAATACGGCAAAGTCGTTAAGTCTTTCCTATGAAAATATGCTTGCGGCGGATTCACGGATACGTGATGCGGATATGGCGGCTGAAATGGTTGAATTTACAAAGAGCAGGATTCTTGTTCAGAGTGGTGTTTCGATGTTGGCTCAGGCAAATCAAAAACCTCAGTTGATTTTGAATTTGCTTAAATAAGAATCCGCTTTTAAGAGCACCCATGCAGTGCGGTGTTTCTTTACCTCTTCCGGTTTGGGAGAGCCGGAAGAGGAGATTTTTAAAATATTTTCGGGCAAAAGAGTATTAATTTAGACAAGGAGGTCAATATGGATATAAACATGGTTTTATCCAACACGATTAACAGATTGTCAGAACCGAAGGTTGCTCCGTTGCATCCTGTTGCCGAGATTAATCTTCACGACAATAGTGAGCCTAGCGGAGAATCCAGAATCGAGAATATGTCAAACGTTATAGATACACTTAACAAGGCTGCCGGAAGCATAGATAGTAGAGTCTCTTTTCAATACAACGACAAGACAAAACGTATTGTTATGCGAATCATGGATCCTGAGACAAATGAACTTGTTCGTCAGGTACCAACTAAAGAGATGATACGCCTGCTTGAGCGAATTAATGAAGTTACCGGCGTGTTTCTTGACGAGAAGCGATAAATCTGTTACAAATTTCATTGATTGTACAGCTTTATCTATAATAACTTGACTTTTTATGGATAGACAGGGTAGGTTGACTCTGTTGCAAATATAATATTGTTTTATTAAATGGGAATAATTATGGAATTGAACATTGCTGAGGTATACGATGATATTATTGTCTCTTTTTCGGGAGAGATTGATATGCTTTCAATAAAGGGTTTAAAAGACAGCCTGTTTAACTTAGCTGATTATCATAAAAATGTTAAAATAAATTTTGAAAATCTTGATTATCTTGATTCAACCGGTATTGGTATTCTTCTGACTCTAAACAGAATGGTTCTTGAAAATGGAAATAATCTCTCTTTGATAAACGTACCAGACAAGATAGCCAGTATCTTGCGGTTAAGCTCTCTAAACTCCATTTTGGGATAATTTTATTTCACAAAACCGTAATTAGTTTTGGTGACTCTTCAGAAAGCATCTTTCTTCCTTAGTATTACTGATTAATATGAAAAAAAATTGACAATAATCACACGTCTACTAATTATGCCAGTATTTATGACGGATCTTTAAGGTGTAAACCTACCTAGACATTCGTTTTGGGATTTTAAAATGACAATTTGCAATATTGGTCGTATCCATCTTGCAGATAGTCTTTTTTTCCCGTGATATTATAAAATTTTGGAGTATATCATGCCATTAACAAAATTACGGAATATTGGTATTGCCGCACATATCGATGCCGGAAAAACAACTACCACCGAGCGAATTCTATATTATTGCGGTGTAAACAGAAAGCTTGGCGAGACTCATGATGGGCAGGCCACCATGGACTTTATGAAGCAGGAACAAGAGCGTGGTATAACAATCGCTTCTGCTGCCATTACAGCTACATGGAAAAAAAATCAGATAAATATTATCGATACACCGGGACACGTTGACTTCACAATTGAGGTCGAGCGTTCAATGCGTGTTATTGACGGATTGATTGGACTCTTTTGTTCTGTTGGTGGTGTCGAGCCTCAGAGTGAAACTGTCTGGAACCAGGCTGAGCGTTATAAAGTACCTAGAATTGCATGTGTTAACAAAATGGACCGAACCGGTGCAGATTTTGATGAGGTATGTGTTCAGCTTGAAAAATATCTTGATGCGAACCCTGTTCCTTTTCATATGCCGATCGGCGCGGAAGAAGATTTCGCTGGAATCATTGATTTGGTAGAACAGAAAGCTGTTTACTATCCTTCCGAACTTGAACGAGAAGAGCGTGAGATCCCTGCCGAGTTAAAAGAGGCTGCAGAAGAGGCTCGCAAACATCTTATCGAAAAACTTGCGGATTATGATGATGAAATTATGGAACTTTTCTTTGCAGATGAAGAAGTTCCGGCTGACTTAATAAAAAGAGTAGCTCGTAAGTGTACAATGGGTCGTCTTATTACACCGGTTTTTTGTATGTCAGCATACAAAAACAAGGGTGTTCAGGATATGCTTGATGCGGTTGTGGCTTATCTTCCATCACCAATCGATGTTGGTGATGTAGTAGGAGTCGATGTGGATAATCCTGAAAAAGTACACTCTAGACACCCTAAGGATGATGATCCTTTCTGTGCGCTTGCTTTTAAACTTATAAACGACCCGTATGTTGGTCAGCAAACCTTTATCCGTATTTACTCCGGTAAATTGGAAAGTGGTATGCAGGTTTTAAACTCGACTAAAAGTAAGAAAGAGCGTATTGGTCGAATAATGCGTATACACGCTAAAGACCGAGAAGAGTTAACCGAAGCAAAAGCAGGGGAAATTGTGGCTCTTATTGGAATGAAAGAGACAAAAACTGGTGATACTCTTTGTGATATCAAAGAACCTGTTATTCTAGAAAAAATTCATATACCGCCTTCGGTTATCGAGATGAAGGTAAATCCAAAAAATAAAAACGAAGAAGAAAAACTTGGTATTGCGTTAAACAAGCTTACTTCCGAGGATCCATCGTTTAACGTTCATGTTGACGAAGAGTCTAACGAGACAATTATTGCCGGAATGGGAGAACTTCACCTCGAGATCATGGTCGACCGTATTAAGGAAGAGTTTGGAATAGAAGTTGAGGTTGGAGAGCCTTCGGTAGCATATCGTGAGGCAATTCAGTCTTCTGCAGAGCAAGATTACAAATTCTCTAAACAGACCGGTGGTAAGGGTATGTTTGCCCAATGTACAATCCGTTTTGAGCCTAACGAGCAAGGGAAAGGTTTTGAATTCGTTAACCTTATTAAGGGTGGAGCGATTCCGAACGAATTCATCCCTTCTGTTAAGAAAGGTCTTGAGAAGACTATGGCGGAAGGATTCTTGGCCGGATACGAGATTCTTGATGTTAAAGCGGTTCTTATCGATGGAAATTTCCACCCTGTAGATTCATCGGATATGGCTTTCCAGCTTTGTGCATCAATGTGTTTTAAGGCTGCTTATCCTAAGCTTAATCCAGTTATTCTTGAGCCTATCATGAAGGTTGAGGTTAATACACCTGATGACTATCTTGGGGATGCAATAGGCGACCTTAACAAACGTCGTGGAAAAATCGGTGAAATGCGTCGTTTTCGTAAGGGATCTCAAAAGGTAGATGCCCGTGTTCCTCTTATGGAGATGTTTGGCTATTCGACTTCACTTCGTTCGTTATCATCTGGGCGCGCGAACTATTCAATGGAATTCAACTCTTATGAGCCTGTTCCTGCGAATATACAGGAGAAGGTTATTAAGGCTGCTGAAGAGCGAAGAGCTGCACGCAACAAGTAAAACAGAGAAAATAGAATTATATATAAAAAGAGATACCGAAAGGTATCTCTTTTTTATTATTTTTAGCGTTAAAGTATTCTAATGATTTTGCAATTATTTAAGTGAGGCAATTTTTTCCATGGCTTTTATAACATTATCACGCGAGTTAAAAGCACTGATACGTATATACCCTTCACCACATTGGCCAAAACCGGCACCTGGTGTGCACACGACCCCTGTATTTTGAAGAAGATAATCAAAAAATTCCCATGAGCCCATGTCTGACTTAATCCATATATAAGGACTATTATCTCCACCAGTGCAGCTGTAACCAAGTGAAATCATTTTGTCGCGAATTATTGCCGCATTTTCGAGGTAGTAGTCGGTAAGAGCCTTTACCTCTTGTTTGCCTTTTTCCGAATAAACGGCTTCCGCGGCTTTTTGTACAGGGTAAGAAACTCCGTTAAACTTGGTGCTGTGTCTGCGGTTCCAAAGAGCATGAAGGCTGTGAGAATTACCTTTCAAGTCATAAACCATAACATCTTTCGGTACAACCGTAAAAGCACATCTGGTTCCTGTGAACCCCGCGTTTTTTGAAAAACTTCTAAATTCAACTGCGCATTTTTTTGCGCCTTCTATTTCAAAGATCGACTTTGGAAGGTTGTTATCACGAATAAAGGAGACATAGGCCGCGTCAAATAGTATAAGGGATCTGTTTTCCAAAGCATAGTCTACCCATCTCTTAAGTTGCTCTTTTGTGGCAGTTGCTCCTGTCGGATTATTGGGGAAACAGAGGTAAATCAGATCTGCTTTTGTTGAAGGAGGTTCCGGTACAAATCCATTGTTTTCGTTTGAGTCAAGATAAATAAGATTTTCGTAACGTCCATTGTTATTAATACCTGTGCGGCCGGCCATTACATTTGTGTCAACATAAACCGGATAAACTGGATCGGGAATGGCTATGCTAATATCATTTGAGAAAAGTTCTTGAAAGTTGCCGGTATC
>DAOTGZ010000080.1:0-10332 GCA_035447445.1 Spirochaetota bacterium
AAGTAGCAACTTGTCTCGGTGAACAAACTTTCCATCAATAAGCAGACTGAGTAACCTTTGTTGATCAATAAAATATAGAATCTCGTCAAATATAACCTCTGTTGGGTAATCTTTAAGCGTACAGTAACCATATGTAAAAAGAACAACCCTCTCAAGAAGCTCGATATTAAGACGTGGGGAATTAATAAATTTCTGAATATTCCGATTTTCTCTAAAAAGTAGCAGGTAGTATAAAAAAAGCTGAAACTCATCATGATCGTTTGATGATATAACCGCGTCTATTAGGCTGATAAGCTCTTCTTCGGACAAGCCTTTAAAAAACCCCTCTATTTTGCGAATGGAAGGCAGTTCATCGTCTTTCATGACTGCCTTTGCAAGATATTTTTCAAAAACACCCGTTTTGTTCATAGTCAGACACATTACCTTGTTACTCATATATAGAAAAAAGATGCAAAGCGTTTTTTAAGCCAGTATTAGGATTTTCCGAACCAAAACAACTCGTAAAACGATACGAAATATTCAAATATAACCGAATAACCGGTTATTTACGTTAAATAATAACACAATTGACAGTTAAAACAAGATTTTTTGAACATTTTCAATTCAAAGATCCTGTTTAACATTAATTAAGAAATTTTCTGTCCTGGTTTTGCTCCAGAATCAGGCGACAAGAGAAGAACTGTACTCTTGTCTTCGGCTGATGCTGCCAAAAGCATACCTTCTGATAGTCCAAACTTCATCTTTCTTGGAGCAAGATTTGCCACTACAGCGATAAGTTTCCCCTTGATCTGCTCTGGAGAATAATACTTCTTTATTCCTGCAAATATTGTTCTTCGGTCATCACCGCCAAGCCAGATTGTAAGCTTGAGTAGCTTATCCGCGCCCTCTACATCCTCGGCATTAATTACCTCTGCCACACGAAGATCGACCTTGGCAAAATCATCAAATGTTATCGTATCAGCTACTGACGGCGAGCTTGTTTTATTCGCATTTTTTGCGTTCGCAGCAGCCTTAACCTCACTTTCAATAATAGCATCACATGACTCTTTTTCGATTCGGTTAAGCAGATGTTTGTACGGCTTAACTACATGATTTTCAAGTACTTCATTCACCGAATTCCAGGTCAAAACTCCGCTGTTAAGCAGCTCTTCTACCTCGGCAGCGTAGGCCGGAAGTACGGGCTTAAGGTAAACAGTGATTATTCGAAACACATTAATAAGGGCAGTCAATATTGAGCGTACTTTTTCAGGATCAGAAGCAACATGTTTCCATGGTTCATGGTGATCAATATACCGGTTTGCATCTTCCGCAAGTTCCCTCACCTCTTTGATTGCCTTCGAGAAATTGCGGTCTTCATAATGACGGGCAATACTTTCCGAACGTTCCTGAGCCTTTTGCACAAGCTCTTTGCCGTCGTCGGACAAAACTCCAGTTTTAAGGTCCAGTTTTTTTAGCATTTGTATGCTTCGCGACGCAATATTGGTTATTTTGCCAATAAGCTCTGAATTAACCCTGGTTACAAAATCATCAAAACTCAGATCGACATCATCTATTGTTGCGTTTAGCTTACAGGCATAGTAATAACGAAGATAGGCGGGCGAAAGATGATCAAGATATGTACGAGCCTTGATAAATGTTCCTTTTGATTTGCTCATCTTTTCGCCGTTTACAGTCAAAAACCCATGTACAAATACCGAATCCGGTGTTTTGTACCCGGCATTATGAAGCATAGCCGGCCAAAACAGGGTATGAAAATAGACGATATCCTTGCCTATAAAGTGATAAAGCTCCGCATCTTCCGCTTTCCAGAACTCCGTATAATCACGACCGTTTTTATCACACCAGTTTTTTGTTGCCGAGATATAACCTATTGGAGCGTCTACCCAAACGTAAAAAAACTTGTCTTTATAACCTGGAATCTCGAATCCGAAATAAGGCGCATCTCGTGATATATCCCAGTCTCTCAGGTCTTCAGAAAGCCACTCTTCCAGCTTGTTGGCTGTCTCTCGTGACGCGTGATCCTTGACCCAACCTTTTAAGAAATCCCTGAAATTGTTCAGTTTAAAAAATAGATGCACACTTTCTCGAAGCTCCGGTTTTTTTCCGCAAATAACACAAGCCGCGTCCTTTAAATCGGAAGGCGAATAGGTAGCACTACAAACATCACAAGAATCACCATACTGACCTTCGGCACCGCAAGATGGGCACACCCCTGTCACAAAGCGATCTGGCAAAAACATCTTGTCGTGCGCGCAATATAGCTGAGAAATTGTTCGCTCTTCGATATGCCCCTTCTCTTTCATCGCCAGAAAGATCTCTGAAGAGAGCTCACGGTTTTCAGGGCTGTTTGTTGTATAATAGTTATCAAACTCAATTTTAAAGTTTTTAAAATCATTATAGTGGCGATCATGGCATTCGGCTATTAAAGCCTCCGGAGTGATGCCCCTATCGCGCGCACTTATCATGATAGGAGTACCGTGTGTGTCATCGGCACACATGTAGTGGCAGTCGTGCCCGCGCATCTTTTGAAAACGCACCCAAAAATCTGTCTGAAGATATTCGACAAGATGACCAAGATGTATATCGCCGTTGGCATACGGCAAAGCAGAAGTAACCAGTATTTTTCTTTTTTTGTTCATTTATTATTTCCTTACAATTAGTATAATTACACACAAAAACAACATTTCATCATGTTAGCAGAATCATGCGAGTAGTTGTCAATAAGATAATGTGTTAATCTTTCAATTAGCAGTAAATCAAAACCCGTTCATAAACCCTGTTTATATAAATTTATGGACAAAACGGCAAAGATCAGGTCTATTGTAGCTAATTGAAAAGATTATAGCAAAAATATACTGGATACAACATGAATTCATCATCACTCCTTATATCGTCTATACTCGGTTTGGCCGGTGGAATCGTCACTCTTATTTTTTTGACACTCTACAAAGGGGAAAACCCAGGATTAACAAAAACCGCGGCTCTTCTCACTACTACTCAGGCTTTACAAATGATTTTTAGCCTTGTTTTTATGTTCACAGGTTGGACGGACAAATTTTCTGGGCTCTATTGGACAACATCGCTTACAAGTACGGTATTTATGCTATATCTATTAAAGAGTTGCTGCCGAAAAAACACATTTAAAGACCCAAAATCACTTTCACATTTAATAACACTTCTTTTCGCGATTACAGCGTCGATCTTTTTTGTAATACCAGATTTTACGTTTGCCAGTTTTGTAAGCCACGAACAGGTAGAACGTGTTCTTCTGGTTTTTTCTACAGCTTTAATTATACTCTATTTTTTCTTTGCTGTGAAGGAATACAAGAACTATTGCGACAGTATTCAAAATATATATTCATCAATAAACTATTACGCCACTCAAAGACTCTTTTTTCTGATAGTGGCGCTTTTTCTAGTGGTCTGTCTTTCTATTTTTTCTGCTGCGATTTTTACCTTTGCGTCCCCTTTGCAAATAAGAAATTTATATCCGATAGCCAGCTTGCTTAGAGTAATACCTCTATATGGTTTTTATGTCTTAGTAATCGCACTTGTTGCCGCACAGCCTCTTCCAATTGTTGAAGACAATGAAGACGAGTACTTTACCCAGAATACAATTTCTTTCAAAGAACTGTACAGTAAAACCAACGAACTAATAATCAGAAAAAAACTGTACCTTGAACCGGATATTGACATTACTAAAGTTGCAGCAATACTAAAATGTACTCCATGTGAGCTTGTGAATGCTATTAAAGAAAAGACGGGAGGAAGTTTTTACTATTTTGTAAACACTATACGCGCAAAAAAGTCCATAGAGATGCTTAATGACCCGATAAGCAAAAGCTTCCCTTTCGTAACAATCGCCTGCCAAGCTGGATTCAGTTCAGAGATTGCCTTCAACCGAGTGTTCAAAAAAGTTACCGGAATGAAACCTAATGATTACCGCAGAAAACAGGAACAAGGTTGACCGAGCAAACACCTAATTTGTAACCCGAACCTATTCTCCGTTATCACTTTTTTTCTGAAAAATAATATTGTGCCCCGGCTTGTCAATCACAAGTGAACCGGAAATAATATCATGTAATGCCTGTTTTTTTGATGTCCAGCCGGCCATAAAAAAGCCAATTAATAAAATCATAGCGGAAGGCACTTTACATAAATTACGTATAACCGCCCTTTTAAAATTCATCTCTTTGTCGTTGTCCGCGATAACCCTAACATCGAAAAAAAGCTTACCTATAGTTGCATGAAATGATGATGATTCCATTAGCGCGAAGTAGACCCAAAAAAGACCATACATAACCATATTCGCATACCCCCAAGCCATAATGCCCTGTTCGTTAGGACCACCGAACACAACAAGAAAAACCTGACCTGTTATCTCGGCAACAGCGCCAACAACAAGCATATCGATAAAAAAGGCTGCCGCACGCCTCCAGAAACCAGCATATCTCATAATAATACCTCAATCGTTATTTTGACTTTATTCAAGTAAGACCTCTAACATAAATTTATTCGATCAAAGATCCCTACTATCCAGCACTTCTTTGCCCTTAAAAATAATAGTCAAGTAATCAGCCGGAGCTGGAAGCGATCTTGCGCTTACCTCGAAAGCCTCGCCCCCCCGAGGCGTCACTGTACGGGCAAACATTAACCTTCCATTGCGCTTAAACTGAATCTCGTACTCCACACCCGGATAGTTAAAATAAAACCGGTGATTCTTCTCTTTTGTTAGCGCATAAGCGCAAAAATTACCAGCAGACATGATTATCGGCATATCGTTAACCGGATAGAGAAACTCACTCCAGCTCACGGATTGACCCGGATCCAAGTCGCATATAAGAGGTAATGAAAAAAGACCACCTGTAAAATTTTCGGCCAGGCCAATAATGCCAGGTGATGGATAACCGGTTGCGACTCGAACCACACCGGCATTTATGTTCTTGTCAATATATGAAAACCAGTTCCTGTCACCCGTGTAAAGTTTAGGCATAAACAGTGAATTACCTGCAAAATAGGCAAACCGGTACGAAGTTCTGTAATACCAAGATACAGCTGACTCTCCCGATGCACTTAAGGTATAATCTGTTTTAACACGGGAGTGTTTACTGTCAACAGAAACTACAGCCGAACATAGTGCACCCGGTAAATCAGGAACAGCATAGCTCATCTTTATGCTTATCAATTCTTTATCGGCCTTTACCAGCTCAGAGTTCCACGGCATGCACCAGCTTATTCCGTGATCACCCTGCATCAAAGAAGGGGTGACTCCGCCTAGACCCATATGCCAATCATTGTGAAGATTTCCGGCATTACTTCGAATAATTCGAAGGTCTTTTCCCTGATAGAGAAGCTCACGCCCACTCTTCTTGTCGATAATAGAGATTATTCTGCCACCAAACTGGGGCAGCAGGGCGACCTTGATATAACGATTTTCAATAACATGTGTACGTAATTCAGTAGTAATAATTTCTTTGCCAACAGAGACAAGTTCTGGCTTGCCCTTTACTTGAGTGTACTGATAATGACTAAATTTATAACTACCGGTATACAGCTTCATCTGGCCGTTTTCGAAATCTTCGATAGGCACAAAATAGCTGTCCGGCTGATGAATCTTTTGTACCATATCTTCCGATTGTCCCTCAACCGGTCCTACCGATTTTAATAGATCGGACAAAGCGCAACCAGCTGTTAAAAAGATAATTGTAATAATTAGTAAATTTCTATTAACATCAGATACACATTTTTTCATTACGATGCCCCTTGGTGCGATTTTACATCTCTTACCGCTCGTTCGTGTTTCCAATAACACATTAAACGGTGGCAGCAATTATATTTTCTTAGGCAAGACAAATCTTATAATTTTTCAAACCAACGCATCATTTACTTATCACAGGGTTTACTGGCAAGGATTTTTTGGTAATGATCCAATCACGAACTATGTGATCGGATATTGGTTTCCAAATTTCTTATGGCCGAAATGCATTTTTTCATTGAATATTTTTAATCTACACACCGACGCAATAGCTATCAAGACAAGATGGTATTACTAGACACGCGTGTAGAATCACACTATGAATACGGCACTAATCACAATTATATACTTGACACCACAAAATCTTGCAATAATTATGTAACAATTTGCCCGGTTATAATATTAAACAGTATTGTTACGCAGAGTTATTTCTGCCGTTACAATTATTAATTCTAATGATAGTTAAATTTATCAGTTATTGTTTTAATAATAAATACCGATATTATTATTATGGTGTCCATTTTATTAATAAACAATAATTGTTAATTAGCTATTTATTTTTTTTTAAACAATTGTACTTATAAATATAAATATTCCAAAGCATATTTTCAAACAAAATAAAGAGAGCCTTAACATGAAACAGATGAAACCCGTAGTAAACGTAAATATTGATAACTGTGTAAACTGTCACGCCTGTGTAGCGGCGTGCCCCGTCAAATATTGCAACGATGCCAGTAAAGATTATGTTGAAATAAACCACGACATGTGTATAGGTTGCGGCAGCTGCGTTAAAGCCTGTACTCATAACGCGCGATTAATCGTAGACGATTTTGATCAGTTTATGAGTGATCGAAATAAGCACAAGTTCTTCGCAATTGTTGCACCTGCTGTTGCCGCAAACTTTCCTGGCAACTACCTTAATCTTAATGGATTTCTGGAATCACTTGGAGTTCAAGCCTTTTTTGATGTAAGTTTTGGAGCCGAGCTGACCGTTAAGTCATATATAGAAGCAATCAAGACAAAGAACCCTAAAACAGTTATTGCGCAACCTTGTCCGGCCATTGTTAGTTATGTAGAGATTCATAAACCGGAACTATTGCCATACCTGGCTCCAGCCGATAGCCCGATGCTGCATACAATAAAAATGGTAAAAGAGTTCTATCACCAATACAAAAACCATAGGGTAATCGTAGTTTCCCCCTGCCTTGCGAAAAGACGAGAGTTTGACTCGACAGGCCTTGGAGATACCGTTTATAACGTAACATATCAGTCATTAAACAGCTATCTTAACGACAACCGTAAAAAATTGTCTGACTATAAAGAGATTGATTTTTCGAACCCGCCGGCAGAGCGGGCGGTTCTTTTTTCGACACCGGGAGGGCTTCTGAAAACTGCCGAACGTGACATCCCTGGTATTGCCGAGAAAACACGAAAAATAGAAGGTACGCATACAATATACCATTATCTGGACTCTCTAAAAGAGTCTATCGACCACGGCATAGCTCCTCTTCTTGTAGACTGTCTAAACTGTGAAGCCGGTTGTAACGGTGGACCGGGAACCCTAAATATTGATAAGTCTGTAGACGAAATTGAACACTACATAAACGAAAGAAACAAACAGATGCAAAAGAAGTATCAGCAGTCAAGTACCGAAAAAACATCAAAAAAAATAAACAAACTACTTTCTAAATATTGGAAACCGGGTCTTTACGACCGTAGTTACAAAAACCGTTCGGATCAATATACCATTAAGACTCCCAACAAGTCTGAGCTGAAAAAGATATACGAATCCATGAAAAAATTCTCGGACGCCGAAATAGTCAACTGTAACTCGTGCGGTTACGGAAGCTGCGAAGGCATGGCTATAGCCATACACAACGGACTTAACACACCCGAAAACTGTCACTATTACAAACAGAAACTGCTAATCGAAGAACATTTCAAAACAGAAGAAGAACATAAAAAAGCCGTACAAGCCGCCGAAGAGATCGAACAAAGCAGAATCGAAATAGAAAAGGAACACCAAACAAAAATGGACATTGCCACCCAAGTATCGGCAACAACAACAGAGATGGAAAACAACAACAGGGCCATTGCCAAGATGACTGAAAACCTCTCCGGTTTATCACGCGATCAGGAAAAAAGTCTTACACTATTGTTTAGCACGCTATCCGAAGCCGGCAAAATTACATCAGAATTCAAATCCATTGCCGAGGCAATAAACGATGTTGCCGAGCAAACCGATATGCTTGCACTTAATGCCAGTATTGAGGCCGCACGCGCGGGAGATGTTGGCAAAGGATTCGCGGTTGTATCGGATGAAGTAAAAAAACTTGCCGAAAACACCCAGGACGAGATCCGCAAAATAGGCTCTTTTACAGACAACCTGCAAAAAGTTTTCAACCGAATAAGCGATTCATCAAATGATGTCTTCAAAAATTTTGAAAAGATGGCACAGCTTACCACCGAAGTAACCGCAGCAACCGAAGAGATGGCAGCCGCGACAACAGCGGTTAATAACGAAATAGACAAGCTTGTCGATAACGACAATTCACAACAGCAGATTGACTCTTTATTTAACGAATCTCAGGATCCCGATGATACAATTCAGGATAAGCCGGATCGAGAGCCAACTCATCCTGATTACATGGTTTCAGAAGATAACGACGAAGACGAAGACAAGAAACTGGCATAGCAACGCCCTACTTGCTATTTTGAAGTAAAATCCCGTATCACTTTCCCCTCAGCGATAACCGCGCGGGGGAAGGCTCCTAAATTAAAAGGGTCTTTATCCCAGACAACAAGACTAGCAAGCTTGCCTTCGGCGATTGATCCCAAATCTTTATCCAGACCTAAAATTCGAGCACTAGCCGATGTTATCAAGCCTATTGCTTCGGCTGGAGCCATTCCTTGAATAAGAAAATATTTTAATGAATCACGCAAATGATGAGACAGTACGACCGGATGATCCGTCATAAGTGAATAGTCGACTCCACTTCCCATTAAAAGAGCCGGGTTTTGGTAATAGGCATGCTTCAACTCGACCTTGTAATCGAATGAACCTAGCGGACCGTATACAACAGGAATATTTTTTTGAGCTATTAATTCGAAAATTTCTCTGTTAAATACATCGCAAGCATGGTCGATAGTTATTTTTAGTTCATACTTCTCGACCAGTTCAAGCAGATAAATAATATCGTCTTCTTTATGCACATGAACCTTGCATGTTTTCTTTCCGTCAAGAATTTCGAGTAATGCTTTCTCGGTCGGGCTAAACTCCAACTCATGTTCAAGATGCACTATCTCAATTCTTTCCTGGCGTGTCTCTTCGTCAATTTTATCATCGTTAAACTTCTCTTCGATGTCGCTTAATGAATCCTCGAGCGAGCAGCGCTCCTTTTCTCTTTTTTGCAGCACCTCATCAAAAGTTGATTCAAGATGAGCATATACGCCCATTCGGGTTGTAGGGCGTGTTCCTTTCCAGTTTCCGGTAGAACGCGGATTAAACCCCAGAGCCATCTTGTATCCATAATGTTTTACAAAAGCCTCATGGCGATTAAGGGCAAAGTTTTTTATAATCATGGCCTTGCCCCCCAAAAGGTTTCCACTTCCTGGAACAACACAACTATAAAGAACACCAAAATCGACCGCGTCCTTAAACGCCCGGTCATCAAAATAGATGCTGTTAAGCGGATTATTTAGCGGAGTAATCTGATCTATCTCGTCATTTGTTTCGCCCTCTTCTCCGGGCTCACCCTGACGTTCCATACCGATATGCGAATGGGGATCTATAAATGCCGGAGTAACAACCCCCTCGTAATCAAAATTGCAGGGCTCGCTACTTACCGAAACAATTCGGTCACCCTCAATTGTGATATAACGACTTTCTGTTTCTGTAAAACCGTCGTAAAGCAAATCAGCTTTTATCTTCATCATGTTACACCATGCACCGGGAAAATCCCTGACAATTTTCTTTTAAAGATTACTAACTATTTTTTGACATACCAAAATCAACTATTTTTTGCCAAATGTCACTATAATTGACTATAACAAACATTTTTTTTATTGGAAAATTTGAATCACTATCTTAATCAAACTAAAAGGTATTTTAAATGACACATAATTATCAGATTTTTATCGCATTATATGCATTTTTTGTTCTATGGGCTCTTGTTCTGGCGAATAGAAGATCATGCATTTTTGTAAATATAAAACCCATACCGGTCTTATTATGCTGTATTCTTCTCACTTCAATCGTATTAAACATAGAGGTGCATATTGCTCTCTACAAATATACGGTTCCATTGGCACTTTTTTTCGGATGTGTGGGTGACTACCTGATAACCCGTCTCGATGATTTCAGATACGGCATGATACTTTTTTTTGCGGGACACTGTATTTATATTATCTTTTTTATGGGCATCACGGGTTCAAACTTTGACCATAGAGCTTTTTTAGCCTTATTGCCTTTAGCTATTTATTTACCATT
The DNA here is from genome assembly GCA_035447445.1 of Spirochaetota bacterium. GTDB lineage: Bacteria > Spirochaetota > UBA4802 > UBA4802 > JAFGJZ01 > JAFGRW01. Next base: position 10,245 of record DAOTGZ010000080.1, read on the forward strand.
ACTGATAAGGAAACTACCCACAGGATATAAAAACTTAAGTTTACTGGTAACAACATACGCGGTCACGCTTGGAATAATGGTCTGCACA
>DAOTGZ010000081.1:0-10106 GCA_035447445.1 Spirochaetota bacterium
AATTTTCCACTCTGCCATGCCTGATACAGTAAAATGGTTGCCCATGCAACAAAAGCGCCGCACCAGCTGTACATACGGATTTCCTGTGCCTGAAAAATGGAGACCGGCATTGTATAACAGAGCAGAGTGTAGATAAGAGCTGCTTTTTGTGACCAGAGTTTACGAATATGTGTAAATCCAAGCGATCCCATAAATATTATTCCCAAAGCAGAAAAAAGCCGTAATATAAATAACGAATTACCGAAACAAACCGTAAAAAGTTTCAACCCTAAAAAATAGAGAGGGGGGTGGCTGTCGCGTCCTATCATTTTCACCATTTCACCAAAGCTGTTTCCAATAGCTGCTATGGTATAGGACTCATCATACCAGACCGCCTCATGAGTTGAACGGAAAACTGTTAAAAAAACACCTGAAAGGAAAAGTGCTGCCCAGATTATATATTGGCGTTTTGATAAGGGTGCGTTTACAGAGCTGCTTTTAAAACCTGCCGGATCTTCACTGTAATCTTCCGTAAACGTTTTAACAAAATATTGCTTTTTTGATTCTAAAAACAATTTGATTATATTGTATATTTTTTTCATATAGTTATTTTCTCCTGACAGTGATTACTCTTTAACTGATCCCATTGTTAAGCCGCTGATTATATGTTTTGAACAATAGGTATAAATCAGAATTATCGGCATTAATGATAACGTAATTGCCAGGTACGTTGCGCCGAGATTTACCGGATATTTTCCGCTGCTTAATGAAGCAATCAGCACTGAAAGCGGATATTTATCATCGGAAAATATCAGTAATATGGGCGCCATTAAGTTATTCCAGCTGAATACAAAATTAAATATTGACATAGTCGCTACCACCGGTGTTAAAACGGGGAGGGCTATTGTGTGAAAGATCTGCAGCTCCGTAGCCTGATCTATACGGGCAGCTTCTATCAACGAGGGATGCAGTACCTGATCAGCATACTGTTTTATAAAAAATATTGAAAGGGTATTTACCGTACCGGTGATAATAAGCGGGAAAAAGGTGTCTACAAGACCCAACTTCAGACAAAAATCAAAATAACCGATAATACCTAATTGCTGCGGAATCATCATGGTTGCTAAAACAAAACCAAAAAGATATTTTTTAAATCTGAATCTATAGACAGAAAAACCATATGCAGTTAAAGCGGAAAAATATGCTGCTAACAGTGTATACGGAATAGAAATTTTCAGGCTGTTGGAAAACCCCTGCCATAAAGGAACAGCTCTATCTATCAAATCCATATTATTTTGAAAGTTGGATCCCGGATAAAACTGAAACCCGTTTACAATTGTTCGATCATCAAGTGTACTGCCGATCAGCATCAGATAGAGGGGCAGCGCACAAATAATTGTTAAAATAACCAAAAAAGCATAAATATAGATATCATGAATTTTTGAGTTTTTTGTTGTAATCGAATTAAATCCATTCATTGAGAGTCCTTCAATTTCTAATTTGTCACGAAATTGAATTTAATTCTGATGATGATTTTGTAAACAGTTAAACTCTAATGTAGGTCAATTGCAATGGAACTAAAGTACTAAATACTAAAATCAAAAATAAAAAAGAGTATTTTTACTCAAAGTGAGGGATTCTTATTTGCTATCACTGTGGGATTGCTGTTTGCCGTTTGCATTTTGTCCGAAGACCGGAACCCAGCGCTACTGGGTGAGGACCGGAGCTGTTATGATTTATTGTCTGACGTTTTTGATCACTTAGCACGATTTTTTGTTATATCGTTATAAATTTCGTCTACAGAATACTTATCTATATTTTTTTGACGCTTTTTAGTATAGTCATCATGGCCAGAATCAATTTCTTTTAAAAATCGAATCATTCCATCAGAACCTAGTGATTTATTTAGCGCTTCATACCCAGCATTTTTTACTTCATTAATATTCATATTCTTTTTCATATCGTTAATAACTCCGTAATCCATATTAAAGGATTTTCAACAATGATATCAATTTCTGATTTATTTCTTTTATATAACTTCAATAATTTATCATCAGTTGTTAAAAAAACATCACTTTTTCCTATTCCAGCAGATGCTATGTGTAAAGCATCAAAGCCAGAAAACCCAATATTTTCGAAAACCAATGCTTTTTGCTTAATATTTTCATTCAAAATGATTGTTTTCGTTATATTCTTCAATAAGAAATCAATTTTATATTTTCTATCTGGATCAGAAATTTTATTAATTTCGTAAGATAAAACTTCACTACCCATCAATTTTAGTTTTTTTTCTCTGATTTTCTTGAAAATATAAATTATAGCCTCAGTTTCTAGCCGTATCCTATCAAAAGATTGGTCATCAAATGGGCGATTATAGCAACAAGCATCTAAATAAATTTTTAGCATTAAAACTCCAAAATATTTTTTAAATTGATATAATATATCAGTTTAAAAAATCAAGTATTAATATTGATTACAGCAGATGAGGTAAGAAGTAAATTTAGGTTATAAAAAAATACAGAAAAACGTGATCAAAAATTTTGAACACCGTACGAACGTTGACGACGGCCTTATCGCCGCAATGTGCCGAAGGGCGCAGCGAGTCTTTCCGCGAGCGCCGAAGCAACTCTCAGTTGTGCGTAGTTGGCGCAAATCTCAGTGTGTATTTGATGATAATTCTTTTTCAAGAACCTCTTGGACTAATTGATTTAAAGAAATACCTTTTAACATTGCTTTTTCTGCTGCTTTTCTGTGTAATAAAGGAGAAATCCTAATATTGAAACTTCCTTTATATGATTTATGAGGCTGTTTACCTGTTTTTTTACATAATGATAGATATTCCTCAACAGAATCTATGAAAGCTTCTTTCAAATCAGCAACAGAATTACCTTCAAATGTGATAAGATCATTGATTCCTTCAATTTTACCAAAAAATATTTCATCATCAGAGCTAAAGTGTACAGTAGCTATAAAGTCTTTATAATTTAATATATCTTTCATAAGATTATCTCCTTACTTTTTAATTCTTCAATAATCAATTCAATTTGGTAAAATTTTAGAATATTCTTGGGATGAGGCTTGTGAAGACAAATAATATGGTCAACATTTTGATTATAAAAGGAAATTCGTGATCCAGAAGTTGAACCTTTTGTAAGTTCTATATAATCAAATCCAGATAGAAGTGTTTTAAGTTCATTGTAGGTGAAATCTTTAGGCTTCGATAAAAATCGGTTCAATAATTTCATATGTTTACTCATGAGGGTAATATAAGGATACAACATAGAATTGCAACTATAATTTAGTTACAATTTTGAATTTTTATTACTTGTCATTTTCAAAATGAAGCTTAAAATTCATCAAGAAATTATATTCTATTCATTTTGTGGGTTTTGCGCCAATTACGAACAACTAAAGTATATCCGCCATATTACGTATATACACCCCTATTCAGAAATCACATGCAGTATTTATCCCCTAACCTAATCCTATTCAAATCAAAATAAAGTACAATAATAAACAGTCTTAACACTAAAACACATCACTAAAAAAATTGTCTTTATCATGATTTTTTTGCCATTCGCGATGCCTTTTAACAGATTCGATACACTTGTCTCTGGAAATATTTAAAAATCGGGGTGTTTCTACTGGTCCAAGCTCAGACAATAATGCAGTAACTCCCTTTTCAAGAACTTCATTTTCACTCATATATTTTGCTTGTTTCATTTTAAATTCTCCATTTTACAAAAAGATACAGGATTAAGATAATTTATCAACCAGGTTTTGGCATGTTGAAGAGGCAGTGTTAGGGGTGTTGTAAACGGAAAGTATCAGTATTCTGGCGTTTTTCGGGTTATATTACTATAAAATAAACCTCAATACATCTCGTAAATCATTAATCTCATATGTTGGATTAATTAATGTCATGTTCTGCTTACTCTTTGGATTATACCAACAGCTATCTATTCCTATATTCTTGGCACCCTTGATGTCTGATGATAATGAATCGCCTATCACAACAACTTTGGAAATATCAGTTATGTCTAAATCGTTGATAACATAGTTGAAGTATCGGTGACTTGGTTAATAAAACCAATCTCCTCTGATACGTATGTTTTATATATGTATGGCTTAAACATTCCTAATCGAGATAACTGAATTCTTGTTAATCCATTTGTGATAATAATCAACTTACATACAGCACTAATTTTAGCACATACTTCTTCTGCATGACAAATAGCCACTGTTTCTTCTGCGAAAGAATTAAGATATAATTCGCTCAATTCTTCTGCTAGAATATCAAAATCAAATTCCATTTTTAACTTTCTAAAACGTTCAATCTGGTACTCATAATATAATGAATGATATTGTGCTTGAACTATTTCATCGTTGACATTATCGAGTTTATATAGGGACCACAATTCTTTGCATATATCCCCAAATACTTCTCCCGCCTTAATATTACATTCCATATTTATGTGATTGAAAACTTTATTGATTGCATTAATTTCCGCTTGTTTATAGTCCAATATAGTATCGTCTGCATCGACCATAAAATATTCGTATCTCACCATATTTTTCCTTTATTCAAATAATTAATAACCTTTGATATGGTAGTGTTCAATGTCATTTAACGTTTTCGTCGTTTGCGATGTTTTGCCGAGCGTAAGAGAGGTAAAACGTGGTAAAGTTCAAGAGACCGGAGGGAGCACCTCGCTTTACACTGTGTTTGGCGACGTTATTTTGTTTTGGAATATTTTTTTTCGTTTTTTTTTCTGTCTTTTCCGATTTTCTGGAAATTAATTTTATATCCAAGAGTTGACATTAATGAGGATAGAGTATAAAAGGTTACATTAGTTGCTTTTTCTGATCTGATGTTTTGAATAATACTGGTTGATATACCCGATTGTTCTGCTAACTTTCGTACTGAAATATGGTTTTCATTCATTGCTTCATGCAAAAATTCTTTTAATAAGAAGTTACTGTAATCCTTATCAAATTTTTGTTTTTGAACAGGATCACTCATAAACTCATCAAATGTTGTAGTATCTTTATTAATCTTTTTATTCATAATATGTTCCTTTCATATTTCTTTCAAGATAAATATCTCTTTTTTCAATGGCTATCGCTTTTTCTTTTTTTGGTAACTTATTAGTTTTTTTAGTAAAAGCATTGGTAATGATAATTTTCTTGTCTTTTACAAAGAAAGATAAAAACCTATTAGGTTTTGGCTTAAATGCAAAAATCTGATCCCCTTCATACCGGAATTTTGTTATATCATTTATTTTACCATAATCTCCAATTCTCTTGAAAAGAAGTAAAACCTTACGTTTTTGAAGATCAGATAATGTAGAATAATAATCAAATGCTTGGCTAAAACCTTTTTCATCATAATACCATTCAATAGTAAAAGATTCTCCAATATATGCAACACGATTAGATATATTCATGCTTTAATGTATCAACATATAGATACGCTGTCAACTAAAATTTGGCGGCATTTTTATAGGTTTAGCATAATTTCTAAAAATTACGAACACGGTTTGTTCAAAATAATGTAGCACAACTAAAGTATATCCGCTATATTTTTATCTCAACCTAATCTTTTTCAAATCAAAATAAATTACAATAATAATCAGACTTAACACTAAAACACATCGTTAAAAAAAGCGTCTTTATCCAGATTTTTTTGCCATTCGCGATGCCGTTTAACAGATTCGATACGCTTGTCTCTGGAAATATTTAGAAATCGAGCTGTTTCGACTGGTCCAAGTTCAGACAATAATGCAGTAACTCCCTTTTCAAGAACTTCATTCTCACTCATATATTTTGCTTGTTTCATTTTAAATTCTCCATTTTACAGAAAGATACAGGATTATAACAATTTATTAAAGTAACATGTTTTTCACACTTTCTAATTAGTTTATCGTCACAGCTAATAAAATCTGATTCAAAAGATTCAGCATAAGCAACATGAGCCGCATCGGCAATGCCATAATTAAAACTGACCAACTCTTCTGCCCGTGTTCTAAGTTTTTTTGGGTCAATTGAGATGTTGTTACCATATTTATCAAGTAAGCCCAAAAGTTCAATTTGTTCATATTTATCTGAAATGTGTCGAATCTCAAATTCATGAACTTTTGACTTCATTAATTGATATATGTTACTTCTTACTTTTGTTAAAATTAGATTTACAGCATCTGTTTCTAAACGAATACGAATATAATTTTGGTCATCAAATGGTCTGCAAAGCGAACAAACATCCAAATAAATCTTTTTCATCATACTAGTTTCCTTTAAAATATTTATATAATGAACAGTATTATTAGAAAAAGATCAATACTTTTTTATTCAATGTTCCATCAACTCCCCTATACAGAATCCGACCCTTTCAAAAATCTTTTCAGATACTGCCCGGTTACGGAATCTTTGTCTTCGCACAAAGTGTCCGGTGTTCCTTGCGCGATAATGCGGCCGCCGTTTTTGCCGCCTTCGGGGCCAAGATCGATAATCCAGTCGGCGTTGGCAATTACCTGCAGGTTGTGTTCGATAACAATTACAGAGTTTCCGTTATTTACAAGCGACTGCAGTATGCCAAGAAGACGGTCTATGTCTTTAAGGTGAAGTCCCGATGTCGGCTCGTCCAGCACGTAGGTATTTCCATGGTGCTTCAGTTCTTTAGCAAGTTTAAGCCGTTGAAGTTCGCCACCTGACAGGGTAGACATCGACTGGCCCAGTTCGATATAATCAAGCCCCACCGTTATTAACATATCAAGGCCGTGCTTTATAGCCGGATCTTCAAAATAGTCGCGCGCGTCAAGCGCGGTCATACAGAGTACGTCGTAGATGTTTTTGCCCTTGTATTTAATCTGAAGAACCGAATCGATATAGCGTTTACCGTTACAAGCCTTACAGGTTGTAGTCACCTCTTCAAGAAAGCTCATCTCAATCTTAACTTGACCCTGGCCGTTACATTCGGGGCATCCACCTTTTGAGTTAAAGCTAAAAAGCCCCGGGTCGCTGTTGGTCGCGCGGGCAAACTCGGCGCGTATTGCGTCGAAAATTTTTGTGTAAGACATGGCGTTTGAGCGGTTTGTTCTAAAGGGCGAGCCCTGATCCACGCAGATGGTGTCCGGATAGTTATTCATAAAATGATTATGAATAAGAGTGCTCTTGCCGCTTCCGGCAGGACCAGTAACGGCTACAAGTACTCCCGATGGAATATCCACAGATATATTCTTCAGATTATTGCCGGACGCGTTTCTGATAACAAAGGGCTGGGTATTGCTTGTTCGTTTTTTACCAATGGATATCTTTTTTTTAAGCTCGATTGCCGTAGAGCTCTTTTGTCTTAGGAAGCTCTCTTTTGAACCGGCAAAAACAAGTTCGCCACCTTTGGATCCGGCGCCGGGGCCGATCTCGACAATGGTATCGGCCGAGAGTATAACTTCGGGATCATGCTCCACAACCAGTACACTGTTTTCTCTGTCGCGAAGCCGTTTAAGCATTGATATAACAGAGTCTACATCCTTGGGATGCAGCCCGGAGGTTGGTTCGTCAAGAATGTACATAACGTTAATAAGATCACAATCAAGCTGGCGTGCCATCTTTACACGTTGCGATTCGCCACCGGAGAGAGTTCCGACCGATCGGTTCAGGTGCAGATAACCGGCTCCGATTTCTATAAGGTTTTGTACCGCCGAAGAGATACGGGAGACTATCGGCTGTGCCTCTTCAATTTCAATGCTGTTGATGAAGTTGTAAAGCTCCGGCATCTCCATAAGAACCAGTTTGTTTAAGGGTACTCCATAAACGGTGATGTCACGAACCTGTCTGTTAAGTCTTGATCCTCCGCAATCGGAGCATGTCTGTTGTTTAATGTAGCTTTCAAAACCAGCAGGGTTTGAAGTGCCGCGTTCATGTCGTTCTTTGATTTTTGTTATTACACCGGTATACTTCGATTCATATTTTTCTCCCATTCGCTCGCAGCTAAATTTTGTCTCTTGGGAATAGAGCAGCATGTGAAGTTCTTGGTCGGTAAATTCTTTAACTGGTTTATCAGGATCAAAAAACCCGCACATTGTTAGGGCCTTCCAGAACCATTTTCCGATTGCGAACATGGGATGTTTTATTGCTCCCTCTTTGACTGAAAGATTGTAATCGACAAGCATGTTTGCATCAAGTACCGATTCGATTCCAAGGCCGCGACATGCAGGGCACATGCCTTCTACATCGTTAAAAGAGAAGGCGCTGGCAGGAAAATAGTTTTGCCTATCGTCAAAGCGCGAATAGAGAAGCCGTACAAAGGAGTAGATGTCGGTTGCTGTTCCCACAGTTGATCGGGGATTTGTTCCCATTGGGCGCTGATTGATAACTATGGGAGTAGAAATATTAAAGATGCCATCCGCGTCGGGGCGCGAAATTTTTGGCATGCGGTTTCTTGCATAAGAGCTGAATGTTTCAAGGAGCTGTCGTCTTGATTCGGCATAGATGGTATCATACACCAGTGATGATTTTCCGCTTCCGGAAACACCGGTAAAGGCAACCAGTTGGTTTCTGGGTATGGTTACGGAAAGATTTTTCAGATTATGAACTCGAGTGTTAATTACTTCGATATTACGAGTTCGACAGCCGGCGTTGGCCTGGTTTTCTTTTTCAGCTGTTTGTACTGGCATTGTTCCACCTCTTTGTTATTGGTTGGAACAGTCGTAAGAACGAAAGATTCTGTTTACAGGGGTACAACGGGAATACAGATTTCGAAAACGTGCTTGCCTTCGGGATGCTCCGCCGGGTCTTGAAGCATGGTTTCGTAAGGCAGTCCGTCGCCGCACATGTATCCGCTTTCGGGCAGCCAATCCCTGTAGATAATGTTCCACGCAAGCGGATATTGGTCAGAACTGAGCTCAAGCTTCGCCATGGCATACTCTCCAGCGGGTAAAACCAACCGGCCAACTTCGCCCGATATTTCCGTTTGTGCTGGGATATCGATACCCACGCTTAAACGCAACTTCTCCGGTTCGGTAATGGCCGGGTCATCGTGGTAGATGCAGTAGTTGCGCGTTTTATCTGTAATCAGTTTGCGAGGCACCGCCCAGCGGAAAAGCTTTTCGAAAAGCGAACAGAACAGAGCCTCATCGTTAAAGTAGGGCCCAATATGTCTGATATAGGCTATCTCTCTTTCCGGGTGCGTTTCAATCCGTATTTGTGAAAACTCCTCTCCCTTTAACATAATCTTCCATTCAAAACTGTTCATGCTTTGATTATAGAGGGATCTGATGTTTATGTCTTTCCGGGGAGTGCTCTGTATATGATAATCCTTGCCCTGTAATATGCGAAACTTGCTTTTTTGAGCTTCGCCTTCGCGCCACTGGCTTGGGGTGCAGGCGAAAAATTCTCTAAACAGACGTGAGTAAGATGCCGAGCTAGAAAAACCGCAGGCATAGGCGACATCTGTTATCGATTTTCTTGTGTCGTTGGTTAACATCATTGCCGAACGCTCTACCCTTACGCGCTGAACAAACCGGCCAAAGGTTTCTCCGACGATATTCGAGAATATTCGGTGAAAGTGAAACTCAGAAAATCCGGCAAAGCGCGCGACCTGATCAAGGGTTAGCTCCTGATCCAGATTAGCATCGATAAAATCGATCGCGCGATTAATTTTTGCTATGTAACGAATTCGGTTATCTGTACGGTTCAATGGATATCCTCGATTTGTATGATAACTGAATATATTTGCATGCGTTAATTGAGTAAAGTAAATTATCGGTATTGTTAACGGGGACGGTCGTAATTCAGTATAGGGTTTTGTAGACATTTGTCTTTGTAGCTGGCTAACAATTACGAAAAACAGCTGTACTTTGAATGGAAAGTGGCTAACAATCCAGAAATTCAGCTGAGACTGGCTAACAATCCGGGTATTCGTACGTTCACATAAATTTTTAATATCAAAACGGCACTGTCCCCATTAATTCAATAAAAAGCAGGAAATAAACCGTGAAAGCAGAACGATTCTTTACAATTCTTAATATACTTCTTAATAAAAGAAAGATCTCCGCTCCCAAGCTCGCGCGGCACGTCAATGTTTCTGTAAGAACAATATACCGGGATATTGACGCATTGTCTTTGGCTGG
>DAOTGZ010000082.1:0-10095 GCA_035447445.1 Spirochaetota bacterium
CTTAGCGGCCTCGTTTTCTGGTCTAAAAGTTAGCTCATAATAGGTTATCATCAATAGACCGGCTGTTATCAGCAGCGATGCCCCTATCACTCTTTTCGCGTTCATAAATAATACCTATTCCAATTTTGTCAGACAATAGTCTTGCCAGAACTTTGCCTCTTTAGGATAATACTTAAGTACATCATCACGGTACAAATAATTTAATGCCATACGGTAATCTCCCTGTTCGGCAATAATGCGACCAGCAAAAAAATAGGCCTTGGCTCTGTAAGGCTCGTTACTACTGCCAGATGCTATTTTAAGAAGCTGTCGTATAATCGGCTTATAGTTCTTTGTACGGTAAAATTCCTTAACCAGCCGGTCAATGCTGTCAGCCGAAACATCTGAACTTGTTACATCATCAAGCCTCGATACCTCCGTGCCGCTTTTTATCTTAGGTTCTACAGCTTTATTAGACGAAAGGAAAACCATGTCTATTCCTTCAACAAGCATTCGTGTGTCATCGGCACGATTTTCCGGTACTATCGAATAGAAACTATTTGAATCCCCACTATTATCATAGTAATAATTCAACGAACTATCAAATCTTTTTAATAATTGTCCGCGGCGCGCGTCTCGACGGGTTTCCGGTCTTGTGCTACTTTTAAAAAGAAGATATTTGCCTCTTGGTATCCGCCAGCTTAATGCAGCTCGCCCTCCTTCAATTGACGCATTTAAATATTGACGTGCGTTTCCATTTGATGGCAGTTCGGTACTGAAAGTCGAGCTTCGACCCGTAAAATTATTTCTGGGGCTAAAAATTCGTGCCGGTCGGTTATCCGGCCCCTCCATTAAAACAGCATAGTAAAAATTTCTTGAAGCGTTACGATCCCGATAGGTTTCGACATTATCCGTCTTTTTTATCATTACAGCCTTGTTCAACGCTTCACTAGAATCAATTACATCTGTCGAACGGTAAACAAACAGATTTCCTTTGTAGTTATAGGGGTTTTTCCAGCTGATAACAATTCCGTCACTGTAACGCTTGGCATCAATTGAATATACTGTAGAGTGATCAACACCGGTTCTAACAGTAAAACCATCAGGTAAATAGCTCATATACGCCTTAAGGTTTTTATCCTCGGCATATCCGCTCTTTTTTGTCGTTACAGCATAATAATAAACACCTGACTCTCTAATAGAAGTATCAAGAAAACTCTCCCTGTCGGTGACCTCTCCTACAGCGATTGCGCTCTCAAAGGCCATATATGTATCCATAACACGCGTATTACGGTAAATGGTATAAACAACATCCTTTTCCTCAAGTTTGATCCAGCTTATAAAAACATCCCGATTACGTACAACAGCGCCCCGGATATAGTTGATTTTTTTCAGGGTTGGCAAATACTCAATTCGTCCATAATACGATTCAGGCGTCTCCAGCAGATAACCCTCATCATATTCTACGGGCAAAATTTCTGCCGAAAAGAGCACAATTGCAGCGCACATTATGATTCTAATCTGTTTCATATCTCATTTAAATATCCATATTAGATCAGCCTGTTTTAAAACTTGTAAAAAAAAACAGAACCCCATTTCATTTTCGGTAATTAATAGCATTATCTTTAAAAAATGACGAATTTTTAAGCACAATCGGATTAATTGCAAATATACCGTCGATTTGCCCTCTTTTTTTTTAATTGAAAAATAACTCTTATAAAATAACAGGTACTTCATATATAAAGTACAAAATTGAGGATACAATGGACATTTACAAGATTAATGGCGGTAAAAAAATATCGGGTGACATTCCCATTTCAGGAGCAAAAAATGCGGCTTTACCAATTATTGTAGGAAGCCTTCTCGCCGATGGAACAACGAAACTTACTAATGTTCCCGATTTAATGGACATAAGAACAACGATAAAACTGATAGAACACCTTGGAGCAAAGACATCATTCGACAAAGATACCAATACCCTTACAATAGACGCGAAAGAGATAATCAACGGTGAAGTTCCATACGATCTGGTAAAAACAATGCGCGCTTCCATTTATGTAATGGGACCACTTCTTGCCAGATGCCAAGAGGCCGATGTCTCTTTGCCGGGAGGTTGTGCTATCGGTGCACGCCCGGTTGACATACACCTTCAGGGTTTCGAAAAGCTTGGTACAGATATTAATCTTGATCACGGTTATGTAAAGGCACGCACAAAAGGCCTTAAGGGCGCGCTTTATGTGATGCCCAAGGTGTCAGTAGGGGCAACAATAAACCTGATTATGGGCGCAGTACTTGCCGATGGCGAAACTGTACTCGAAAACTGCGCCATGGAGCCGGATGTTGTAGATCTTGGAAATTTTCTAATAAAAATGGGTGCCGATATTCAGGGTCTGGGCACCGAAAGAATCGCCGTAAAGGGTGTCTCTTCGCTGAAGGCTGTGGAATATCATATTATGCCCGACCGAATCGAGGCAGGCTCTTATCTTCTTGCCGGTGCCGCGGTGCGAGGCAATATCAAGGTTACAGATATTATTCCTGATCATATCGAGGCGCTACTTGACTCGCTTAAAGAGATGGGATTCCAGATAAAAACCGGCTCGAACTGGGCGTCGGTTGCTCCATCTGACAACCTAAGGGGAATACTTGTCGAAACTACTCCGCATCCCGGTTTTCCAACCGACCTTCAAGCCCCCATGATGGCTCTTATGACAACTGTTCCCGGTATTTCGGTAATGATAGAGCATATTTTCGAAAATAGATTTACCCACGTTGCGGAACTTCACCGTATGGGCGCCCAGATCACAATAGAGGGAAAATGCGCCATCATTAAAGGTGGTACATCACTTATGTCTGCTCCTGTAATGATGTCTGACCTTAGAGCCGGAGCAGCTCTTGTAATTGCCGCGCTGGCCGCTGAGGGAGAGACTGAAATTCGAAGAATTTACCACTGTGACCGCGGTTACGAAAAATTATGTCACAAGTTATCAGCCGTAAATGCCGATATTAGGAGGGTAACAGGAGGCATGTAAATGATCAGAGGAATTTATACCGGCGCAAGCGGAATGATATCGCAACAGGCAAAGATGGACGTAACTGCCAACAACCTTGCAAATGTCGACAAGACGGCTTTTAAGAAAGATACAACAATCTTCAAGGCTTTTCCCGACATGATAATCCGCCGAATCAATGATGACGGCGTCGGCATTGTACCTACCGGATCATATGACTCCATGCCTTATGTAGGTAAACTTGGTACCGGTGTAGAGGTGAACGAGGTCTTTACCCAGTTTGAGCAGGGATCTCTTCAGCGAACTGAAAACCAGTTTGACCTGGCCCTTGAAGGTGAAGGATTTTTTACTGTTATGACGGAAAAGGGTGAACGCCATATCCGTAACGGATCATTTACAATTAATGACGAAGGTATTCTGATGACCCATAACGGAAATCCTGTTATGGGTGAAAACGGAATTATAAGAATACAAAAACACAATTTTGTGGTACGTGAAAACGGTGAAATTGTTGTTAACCGCGACCTACTCGAAGAGCCGGTTGTAGGTCAAAACGAAAACGAGTGGCAAGATCAGGTTGTAATTGATAAGCTGAAAATTGTCGACTTCGAATACAAACGTCATCTAAAAAAAGAGGGAACCTCAATGTACCGCGAAACCGAAGAGTCGGGTCCGGCACTACCTCCTCTTAACCTCAAAATACATCAAGGTTTTCTGGAAAAATCAAACGTAAATGTAGTGCGCGGAATGGTCGATATGATTGAAGTTCAACGCAGCTACGAAGCAAACCAGAAGAGTATACAAACTGCCGATCAAACATTGGGAAAACTTATCAGCGAAGTCGGCAGATAAAGCATGACACTTGCGATATAAAATATGGCTGCCTTAAAACCCGGCAACCATAAAATTCTAACGGTTGTTTTTACCTGTTAAGAAAAACTTCCAGCGCTTCCGGAAACGGCTGAAGCGCGCGCTTGAATATTCCAAGGCTGTATGCGATAACGAGCCCGTAGTTTGTAATAGGAACTCCGGCTTCCTTACACTGTAGCATTCTAGAAAGCATCTCGCGGCGGTTCCACATGCACGCACCGCAATGAATAACCAGTTTAAACTCTGATAAATCTTCCGGAAAATCACGTCCCTGCATATTTGAAAAATCCAGTTCCCCCCCCACATACTGGTTTAGCCATCGGGGAATCTTTACAGTACCAATGTCATCAGTAATAGGGTGGTGCGAACAGGCCTCGGCAATAAGTACACGATCACCGGGCTTAAGATTTTCGACAGCAATAGCCCCTTGTGTCTGTATTGCCAAATCCCCTTTGAACCTTGAATAGAGTATCGAAAAGCTGGTTAACAATATATCTTTCGGTGTGTCGGCATCTGCTTTCAAAAAAGCCTGTGAATCGGTAACAACCAGTTTTGGCGGTGTTTTAAGATTATCAATTGCAGCTTTAAGCTCTCTCTCTTTGGCTACAACGCAGATGGAATCACTATCAAGCAAATCACGTATGGTCTGTACCTGCGGCAAGATAAGCCTGCCTTTTGGCGCCTCTTTGTCTATGGGAACAACGAGTACCACGGTCTCTCCCGGGTTAATAAGATCACCAATTATTTGAGGATTATCCAGAAACTCGGGGGGCGCGTTATCAAGCAGAGCTTGCCTGAAATCTTTAATTCCGCTATTCTTCAAGGCCGAAGTATGTACAAACGGAATTTCTTCCTCGGCAAGTTTTTCAATCAAAGCATTGTCCGGTTTAACCTCGTCGCTTTTGTTAAAAACAACAATAAATTTAATGGCATACTTTGCGCACTCCTGACAGATTCTTTCTTCAAAATCGCCCCAGGTTCCGTCAGTTACAATAACTGCTAAATCTGTTCTTTTGAAAACCAGCGTGGTTTTTTTTACCCGTAAATCACCAAGCTCACCAATATCGTCAATTCCCGCGGTATCAATAAACAACACCGGACCTAACGGCAATAGTTCCATTGGTTTTTCTACAGGGTCGGTCGTGGTTCCGGCAAAATCTGATACTATCGAGACCTGCTGCCGAACCATCAGATTAAGAAGGCTACTCTTGCCTACGTTTCGTCTTCCGAAAATTCCAATATGTAATCTGTTACCCTTCGGTGTGTTTTGCATTACTCAAACCTTCAAATATTTTCAATTTTGCTGCCAAGCCTACATACAGCCTCAAAAGATACTAACTTGTCAAATTCACCACTGCTCAAATAACCTTCGCCGACCGACACATCTCTTATTGACTTACCGCTTTCGGCCGATTTTTGGGCTATTTTGCTACAAGTGTCGTAGCCAAGTGCTGACACAAGAGCCGTAACCACGGCGGTCGAGTTTTCGACCTGGCCTTGACATACCTGCTCATTTGCACTTATGCCCGCTACACACAACGCCAATATTTTGCAAGATTCTGTGAGCAGCTCCGCAGAATCTAACATGTTATAAGCCAAAAGAGGCATAAACGCGTTCAGTTCAAGGTTTCCCGCTGCACAAAGATGTGTTACAGTGCTATCGTTAGACATAACCTGATATGCCGCTTGGGACACGCTTTCCGCAATAACGGGATTATATTTCCCCGGCATAATGGAAGACCCTGTCTGAACAGGAACAAGATTTATTTCACCTAACGGGCCTGACAAAAGCCGCAAATCACCAGCTATCTTTAAAAGGTTAACAGCACAAGCCTTTAAAATTCCACTTACCTCGGCAAAAATATCCGTGTTACTGGTTGCCTCCTGAAGATTCTCCGCTCGCGCGAAACCTATTCCTGTCAGGTCGCGCAATTTGGTAACAACACCAAAAATATACTCCCGTGGAGCACCCAAACCAGTACCAATCGCGGTGCCTCCAAGATTTACCACTCGAAGCCGCTCTTCACATTTATAAAGCCTCCAGCGATCACGGCCAAAAGCCTCAGCATATGTACCCATTTCTCGCCCCAGTGTAGTAAGCACGGCTTCTCGCAGTTCTGTTCTCCCCAGTTTAACAATCTTCGCGAACTCCTTTTCTTTATTCTCGAAAGATTGCTGCAAACCTGAAACCGAACTTTCAAGACTGTGCAAACTGTTAATCAGTGCCAACCGAAGCGCAGTAGGAAAAGAATCATTAGTCGACTGAAAGCAGTTTACGTCATCTGTCGGAGAAACAGTAAAATAGTCACCTGCACATTTACCCATTAGTATAAGCGCGCGATTTGCAATTACCTCGTTCACATTCATATTTAAAGAAGTGCCAGCCCCACCTTGCATCATATCGGTAACAATCCATGATGAGAGTTCACCTTGCGACATCTCGCGAGCGGCATTAATAAGCGATTCTGCTTTAAAATTATCCCACACATCAAGATCTCGGCACATTAAAAGAGCCGCGTGTTTAACAGTACCATAGGCCCGAATTAGCGATTCAGGTGCAGGGCGCGACTTGAATGGAAAATTATTAAGTGCCCGCATCGTGTTTATGCCAAACAGTGAATCCGCCAATATTTCAAGCGAGCCTAAAGAATCTGATTCCGTCCGGTAATTATTGTCCATCTTTTACACAGGCCTTAATTTTTATTTAAACAACTACTATCATCATTAGCAAAAGACGTCACGTTTTCCACTCTTGACTTTATCAACCATCTTTATGCTCAACTCTCTTGGTTGTTCATCCATCTCTGAAATAACCTTTTCTATTAATGCTTCACCTCTGTCTTTAGTCTCTGGTGATGCGTAATCATCAAGATACTCCTGAAATGTCGAAACTGCATTAGGATCACAATGATGCCGTATCAGCCCCGGTTTAGCCAGATCCATAAAGTCACCACCTGTTCGCCCTAAACGGTAACAGCCCGTACAAAAGGAGGGGACATAGCCAAGACGGGCAACATCGGCAATAACCTCATCAAGCGTTCTATGATCACCAAGTGAAAACTGAGCCTCGTCCGCTACATCAGCCCCTTCGGCATATCCACCCGGATTGGTTCGACTTCCTGCCGAAATCTGTGAAACACCAAGCGCAAAAGTATCTTCTCGCATCTTGGGGGTTTCCCTTGTTGACATTATTATCCCTGTATAAGGAACAGCACAGCGTAAAATCGCAACTATCTTTTTAAATGTTAAATCATCTACAGGAACAGGCGGATGCTCAGATATTTCTGATCCGGTTGCCGGTTCAAGACGCGGTACACTTATGGTATGCGGCCCAACCCCAAAATTTTTGTCCAGATAATTAATATGTTGCATAAGTGCAAGAATCTCAAAACGCCAATCTGCCAACCCAAACAGGACTCCTATGCCAACATCATCTATACCAGCCTCCATGGCACGATCCATGGCTGTTAATCGCCAGTCATAATCGCACTTTTTACCTGCTGTATGAACTTTGCTGTAAACATCTCTGTCATAGGTCTCTTGAAAAAGCTGATAGGTACCAATAGCCGATTTTTTAAGCTGCCTAAACTGATCAAGATCCAAAGGAGCAATATTCACATTAACACGTCTTATCTCGTCGTGACCATTTTTTGTCTTATAAATGGTCTCTATCGAATCAAGAACGTATTGGAAACCCTCTTTAGGATACGATTCACCAGCCACAAGCAAAACGCGTTTATGGCCCTGTTTTTCTAAGATTCTTATCTCATTTGCTATTTCGGTCTGGCTAAGAGCTCTTCGGTGAACTGACTTGTTTCCTGCCCTAAAAGCACAATACAGGCATTCGTTTGCACAAAGATTTGAAATATAAAGAGGGGCAAATATTACCAGCCTTCTTCCATAAATTGTATTTTTTATAAACTGAGCGGTTGCGAAGAGCTCTTCAAGTCGCTCTGAATCATTTATTGAAGTCAGGCATGCAACCTCATCTATGGAAAGCCCTTTTAACTCTTTTGCTTTTAATAAAATATCTTTTACCCTATTTTTTTCGCAACTCCCGTTATTTAAAATTTCTGTAATATTCTGAGCGTTAATTATAGACATACCAGTCTCCCTATATAATCGTTATATCAAACAGCTTAAAACCTATCATTTATTACCCGACATTGTATTGACTTTGATCAATTTGTAAAAGGAAAAATCTATATTTTAAATACTTCTCTGACAAAGTTTTACCTGTACTTAATAAATGCCACCGGTTTCATGGACACACATTCAAAAGTTGTGAAATTAATTGTTGCAAAAAGAGCCTACTTGAATTATAAGGATTAGATAGTTATTATTTAAATTTAATTTACCTATACAATTTAATATATTTTTTGGAGTTTATAATGAATAGTGGTGAACAATCACAGAAAACAGAAGCGTTAGTACTGGTCATAAACTGCGGAAGCAGTTCTCTTAAATATGAAGTTTACGATATGCCACAAATGATAAGCCGCGGAAAAGGTAAAGTCGAGAGAATTGGCATGGAAACGGGAAATATTGAGCAGAAATGTGAAAACGGAGTGTACACAAAAGAGACTCCCGTTCCTGATCACAAAACCGCATTTAAATATGTTGTTGAAGCACTAACCGACATCGAAAAAGGCATAATAAAAAATATATCTGATATCACAGCAATCGGCCACCGGGTTGTTCACGGTGGAGAAAGTTATTCAGAATCGGTAGTAATTGATGAATCCGTACTTAAAGCTATCGAAGAGTATTCGGAACTCGCTCCTCTGCATAATCCGGCCAATCTTACAGGAATAATTGAAGCACAGAATCAGTTTAAAGGAATACATAACGTTGCCGTATTTGATACAGCCTTTCATCAGACCATGCCACCTGCCGCATATCTTTACGGAATACCACGCGAACTGTACAGAAAATATAAGATTCGCCGTTACGGATTTCACGGAACAAGTCATCGTTACGTTGCTAACAGAGCTCTTGATCTGCTTTACAGATCAAGCGTTAACACCAACCTTATAACCTGTCACCTTGGAAACGGTGCATCTATAACCGCAATAGAACGCGGACGTTCCGTAGATACATCGATGGGATTTACCCCTCTTGAAGGCGTTATGATGGGTACACGGTCAGGCGACCTTGATCCTTCCATTCTGCTTTTTCTTATGGATAGGGGATTTTCTTCAGCCGAGCTAAGCGAAATGCTAAATAAGAAAAGCGGCATGATGGGAGTATCAGAAGTTTCAAGCGATATGCGTGATCTTAAGGAAGCCGCCCGCAAAGGCAATCAACAGGCCATCGAAACACTGGAAGTCTACACCTACAAAATAAGGAAATATATCGGATCGTATGCCGCGAATCTGGTAAAGGTGGACGCCATTGTTTTTACAGGTGGTATTGGCGAAAACAACGCCGACATACGTGAGCAGATATGTCAGCGCCTAGAAAACATTGGTATAGTTCTGGATAAGGATAAAAACAATAGCATACCCAAGGGTGGCGAGGGAATCATATCATCCGACTACTCACAGGCCGTAATTCTGACAATACCCACTAACGAAGAACTTCAGATAGCTGTAGACACCTACAAACTTGTTTTTAATGAAGAGCTTTCTTCGTTTCAAAGCTAAGGTCTAAAAATTATAACCGCTGATAATTATTGTATTAGTTATTGGCGGTTACATATCTGTATCCGGAGACAAATCCGGATTAATACTATTTTTCATTTTTGAGGGCAAGAGCCTCATAATTCCAAATGAGATAAGCACAGCTCCCGCCACCATGTTTAATAGCTTAAAAACTATTACCGGCAACACTACCTTAACAAACTAAATAATTATTACGCTTACCCCCATAAAGGCTATCGTTGCCAGACCGGCTGCAGCTCCAAAAATCAAGAGCTCTTTTTTATTAAGCTTGTACTCAATGGCCTTGTTACTAAAAAGCCCTGTCCAAAAAACTATAGTTAAAGGACTTGATATCGTTAAAAGAAAAACAGCAACAAAACTCTTTATATAACTCTCTGGTGTTGCAACAGATGCCTCGCTCAAAACAAAATTGATACCTTTATTAATCAACATAACACCAAATACGATTAAGACAGCCGATGATATAAAAAGCATGATTTTTTTTATCGTTGGATTTTCTAGCAGAGCACCTACACCAATTATCGAAAGCATAATATACAAATAATCAACAACTGCGACGCCAGCTACGGCAGACA
>DAOTGZ010000083.1:0-9919 GCA_035447445.1 Spirochaetota bacterium
TGTCGCTTGAACGATAAAGAATATTGGCTATTGTAAAAAGTGGTAACAGATGATGTGCTATACTGTTTTTATAAAAAGCAATTAGGCGACGATTATCATCAGACAAGGTATACAGATGATCACCCGTATCCGAATCATCCATTTTTGTTATTATCTGATCCTTCGAATATGATTCCATCACCTGTTCAATAATAGCTGTTATACTTTTTTCGTAAAACACCTTTGAGCAACCAAGATTAAGTATTCTTATTACATCGTAGACATAGTCAGCACTTCGAGTAAGATCCTCATGAGATACTGCTTTCTTGCGATAGAGCAGCATAGCCAATGTAACAAAGGCTACCGGTGAAATTGTAACAGCTTTTGCAATTTCGGTAACAATACGGTTACCTATTTTTGGTACAAGCTCTGAAACGGTATGTCCTTCACGTACCGAACTTAAAGTAAATGTTTCACCTGCATTTACATACACATAACCGAAATCTTTCTTAAGTAATTTCCAACCCGACAAAATAGATCCGATGCTCTCTCTTTTTTTATCTTTACCGTTTATCTCTCTAAAATATGCCCCCTCTTCAAGAACCCGGTCATAATTAATAGAAATAGGCACAAATGTTATATCCCCAGCATACCCTTCGTCTGCAGCTTCTATTAAATAACTCAATAATCCAGGCCTTGGATAAAGAAGCCTACCTGTTCGTGTTCGACCACCTTCTATAAAAAATTCCAACTGATAACGATCAAGAAGAAGAGTCTTTAAATACTGCTTGAATATCTCTGGATAAAGCTTAAGATTTTTAAATGTACGCCTGATGAAAAACGCCCCTGAATGACGGAAAACTGAACCGATAGGAAAAAAAGACAGATTAACACCAGCAGCTATATGAGGCGGAATAACCCGATTCTGAAAAAAAGCATATGAGAGTATAAGATAATCCATGTGACTGCGATGACAGGGAACAAGTACAACAGGCCCCGATTTTGCCGCCTCCTTTATCACGGGGATAAAATCATCATCTATAATAAAACCTGAGAAAATTTTCCTGAATATCCAGTTAAGAACAATACCGAAAAATCTTATATATGTAATCGAAAAATCTGCCGCAATTTCTCTATAATATTTATAAGCCTTTTTTCGAAGTTTTTTACGAGATCTGTTATCCTCTTTTGAAATTCGGTCAATAGCTTCACGGATATTTCGGTGATTAAGAACACGCTCCATCATTTCGTTTTTTGGCGCAAGAACAGGCCCTAAAACAACACGGTCTTCTTTCTGCTGCTCTTCAATCAGACTATCTCTTATGATATGTGCTATCTCTTCTGAAGTTTTTTCACTATGCTGTTCGATCAATTCTTTCAAGTTCAAAGGAGCCATCATGTGAACATACGAAGGGGTCGCAGTCGATAATAGAGCGGATAAGAAGCCCTTGTCCGATGACGCCCTAAATGTCTTATCCTTTGTTACCGGTGTTTTTTCAGGTTTTCGGGTCCAAAATATTGTTTGAGGCATCAGATAATAGGGCTCATCACTCTTTTTTTGCATTTCTATCAAATAATAGAGTGTATCATACTTCTGCTCAACATAACGCTTTAAAAAGAAGGTATCCGCAAGCATGGAGAAAAGTATTGGTCGCATCTCGGCAAATTCATTATTAACAAAATCCGGGCTAAAAAGCAGATTCGGTTTGTTTTTAAATAAGCTCGCTATTTTAGAAAAAAACTTTTTTATCAGGTATAGAGGGGTCTGAAGTAAAAAGGGGTTACACTCTAACGCAAGCCGGGGGCGAGCTATATCATTGCGCTCAAGCAGTCGATAAAGCATCAGCAACGCGATATTGGAACTCTGGAACGATACATAAACCAGCTTGCCCTTTTCATTGTAATCCCGGATGATTCTAATAGACTGATCATCAAGCTCGGCCTTTCTGCAGACAAAAGAAGCGAACAGAGCTCTTAAACCCGTTAGTTTATCGACAAGCACTCCGGGAAGCAACTTTTCTTTTTGATCACTCATACAAACCTCTCCGATTCCACGTCTTCACAGGATTCTTCTGCTAACCAGCTCTATTGTCAACTATTTGTCAGCAAAAAATTAGTAACCAATGCCCCTGTTTTATGCTTGATAAACTACTTTATATCAAAAAATTATTTACACACAGGTAAACTCTCCATCCTTTGACATTACTACAGCCAAGGTGACATATATGCTTCTTAAACCCATTATTGACTCTTATATTTCAAGCCGTGAATATAACGAATTTCTTGAGCGCTTAGATAATCAGGACTCAACTCGCGTTTTGGAAGGAATTTCCAGAGCTTCATTCCCTCTTTTGTGTTCATCTTGCCTAATTACAGAAAACAAAAGCATATTTGCTATTTTACCCACACCGCAGTTGGCCTCCGATTTTGCAGCAGACTGTGCAGCATTTATCGAAGAAGAGCTTATTTACCGTTTTCCTTCTCCATCGGTTTTGCCTTATGAATTTCTTTCTCCATCAGAACATATTAGTCGCGAGCGTATTCGAGCTCTTTACCGTCTGCTTTCTGCAAAACCTGCTCTTTTTATTGCAGACACAGAAGCTGTTTTACGACTGGTTCCTACTCCAGAGAGGTTAAAACGCAATATACTCATTTTTGAAAAAGACGAAGAGTACCCTTTTGACGACGTTATTGAGACCCTCGTTAAGTACGGGTATAAACGGGAAATAACGGTAAATTCGTACGGCTGCTTTGCCGTAAAGGGCGGTATTATTGACATTTTCCCACCCGAGACAGATGAACCTGTCAGGTTGGATTTTTTTGGAGATACGCTCGAATCAATAAGATATTTTGATTTGGAGTCACAGGTTTCTCGTGACAATATTGACCATATCAGCATCTATCCGAGAAATGAATTTCTATTGTCTTCAGATGAAAGACAAACCGTTGAAGAATATATTAAGAAATCTGTTCTCGAAGGTAAAAAAATTCCGGAGCATATTAGTGAATTTGTTGAGGGATCGGAACTGCCCGATGGAGCCGGCATAGAAGACCTTCTTCCGCATATTTTAGGCGGTTCTACAATTCAAGACTATATTAATGAGACAGTAAATCTCATTATCGTTGACCCTCCTGAAGTTTCTGCAAAACGTAATAGTATTGAAAATACCTACAGAGATCTTTATACAAGAAAATCCGCTCGAGAATTAACCGTACCAGTAGAGTCTTTAATTTCTTTTGAGGCACTTACTGATCTTCGTCAAAAAGCATTTATTATGCAGAGCTTTACTTCGACTCCCGGATCTTTACGATTTGGACTCAAGAGCATCCCTACTTTTCACGGAAAGATTACAGCATTAAAGGAAGATCTCGCAGAACGGATACAAAATGGTTGGAAAATTTTTATTTCAACAGCTTTTGAAGGTCAATTACGTCGGCTAAGCGACCTGCTACAAGAATTTAAACCGGCAACGGATGAAGACAAATCGGACTCTTCTTTAGTTATTTCTCTCTCGTCTTATTCGGAAGGGTTTGAAATGGAGGCAACAAAAACTTTGTTGCTTACTGATCATGACATATTCGGTAAATCATACAGGCGAAAAAGATCATTTAAACGAAGAACCTCTCAGCCTCTAAAATCTTTTCTAGATCTTGCTCCGGGAGATTATGTAGTACATATAAATCACGGTATCGGAGTTTTTCGAACAATCGAAAGGATGAGTGCAGGAGGGTTTGAAAGGGATTTTTTAATGATCGAATACGCTGACGGTGACAAACTTTTTGTAGCGCTCGACCAGCTCAATATGATTCAGAAATATACCGGTGTAGACGGCAAGATTCCACGTATTGATTCATTAGGCAAAAAATCGGCCTGGAATAGAATAAAGAAACGCGTTCAGGAGTCGGTAGAGGAGCTTGCCGGAGAACTTATAGAAGTTTATGCCAGACGCAAAGCTCTTAAAGGCTACCAATACCCTCCCGACACACTTTGGCAGGAAGAGTTTGAAGCACGTTTCGAATACGAAGAGACACCGGATCAGCTGAACGCTATAGAAGATGTTAAAGACGATATGGAATCATCACAACCTATGGACAGACTAATATGTGGTGATGTCGGCTTTGGTAAAACCGAGGTCGCCATTCGGGCTGCATTTAAGGCAGCCATGGCGGGTAAACAGACAGCGATTCTGGTTCCAACTACCATACTCGCAATGCAACACTATAAAAATTTTTTAAAACGTTTTTCTGATTATCCAGTTGCCATTGAACTTATTTCACGTTTCAGATCGCGAAAACAGATTAATGACACAAAGAGCCGTATGGCAGGCGGAGATGTTGATATTGTAATTGGAACCCATGCCCTTTTGGCAAAGGACATAGTATTTAAGAATCTGGGGCTTCTGATTATTGATGAGGAACAGCGATTTGGAGTTAAACATAAAGAGAGGTTAAAAGAGCTTCGAACCCAGGTTGATGTTATGACAATGTCGGCAACTCCGATACCACGAACATTACACATGTCCATGGCAGGCATTAGAGATCTATCGACAATCATGACCGCTCCTGAGAACCGGCAGTCCATTGAAACATACGTAATGGAAGAGAACCCGGATATTCTGCAACTTGCAATAAGAAACGAGCTGGAACGAGGTGGACAGATTTTCTTTATTCATAATCGTGTTCAGACAATTGATACTCACGCAGCCTTGCTTTCTGAACTTGTGCCCGAAGCATCGATAGCCGTTGCCCACGGGCAGATGAACGAACATGAACTTGAAGACATACTTATAGACTTTTTAAATAAAAAATATAATATACTAGTAGCAACCACAATTCTGGAGAGCGGTATTGACATGCCAGACGTTAACACAATCATTATAAATCGTGCGGACACGTTTGGGCTTTCACAACTTTATCAACTAAAAGGTCGTGTTGGCAGATCCTCTCTTAAAGGTTTTGCCTATCTGTTCTATCCTCGCCACGTGCCTTTAAACGAAGTTGCACAAAAACGTCTCAGAGTAATATCCGAATACACCGATCTTGGTAGCGGCTTTAAAATAGCCATGAAAGACATGGAGATTCGTGGCGCGGGTAATCTATTAGGCAAGCAACAATCCGGAAATATTATGGATGTCGGTTTTGATCTTTACTGTCAAATGCTCGAAGATGCCGTAAGCAGGCTCAAAGGCGAAAGACATTCTATCTATTTTCGAACTCCCCTGTTCATTAAAACAGATAATTATATTCCAGATGAGTATATAAGCGACCAAAGACAAAAAATTGAATTTTACAAACGTTTTGAATCATGTGAAACCCTTGAAGAGATTGATCGTTTGACTACAGAAATGAAAGATCGATTCGGACATTATCCAGAACAGGTCTCAATTCTTATACAGCTTGAAACAATCAGATGTATTGCCTCTAATTTGTACATTGAAGAGATTCTTGAAGGAGAAACTTCTATTCGTATAAGAATATCAGAACAGACAAAAATAAGTACCGAAAAGCTGCTTGAGGTTGTTAAAACAGACGATAGGATTATGGCTGATCCACAAAATAGCGATACTCTGATATTTAAAACTAGTGAAAAAGAAACCGAAAAAAAGCTTATTGCTCTAAAAAAATGGTTGCATGATCTATGCTGACACAATAACAAGATGCAGAAAACTTCTTAATTGTTTTCTATTGTATGAATATCGCTAAATTATTAGATATCGCCTGTAACTTTTTTTGTTACAATATTACACACTTTGTATCATTAAGGAACTTCGAAAAATTACAATGTTCCAGAGGGTAACATGGTTTTACTGTAAATAATTATTGAACAATGCGACTCGCATACATTACTGCATAAACAAGTCTCATTTATTGCCATGTTTAAAAGTTATTCTGATAACTAATCATTTTTCTGATGCAAAGCCGTTACTAAGCTTTCACGAAGAGTTGTGTCTCTTCTAATTAATATTATATCAAGGATCATAAAATGTTAAAAAAATTTTCTCAGATACTCCTTTTGATTTTTGTTTCCACATCATTTTATTCATGTGGCAAACCTTGGGTTGCCAAAATCAATGGTGAAAAATTATCTCTTGAAGAGTTTAATAACTACTACTACGCCAACAGTATATTTGTTCTAAAAAAAGATTCCCGAGAAGAGATAGATGCTCTCTCAACCAAACCTGAAGAAGTTCAAAAATATCCTTACCTTAGCAAGCAAAAATTTCTTGAGCAAATAATCAGACAAAGACTTGTTTCTGAAGCAATTGATGAAGAAGGCTACCTTAAAGACGATATTGATTACGATGCATTTGTCTATTTTCAGCATCTGACAATTGTTGTTAACCGTTTTTCCGAGCTAAAATTTGAAGGCAAAATTGATGTTACTATGGAAGACATCGATAAGGAATTTCAATCTAACCGTGCACTTTACGAGCAGGCTCCCCTTGATCAGGCCGAGCGCTATATCAGACAAAAAATTCAATATGAAAAGCTTCAGGCTTTATCTGAAGAAGTACTATCCGAAATCAAGGGTCGGCATAAAATTGAACGAGACGAAGAGCTTGTAAAAAAAGCTATAGAGAAAGATCCTGCTAAACGTCCAACAGAAGGAGTCCTTCTGACTATTGATGGTGAAGAAGCATTGACTGTTCCATTTTTTAACGCCCTCTATTATGTACAGCATACATCCAACTACGATCTAAAAAATGAGGAGGTTGATAAGCTTGCACAATCTGAGGAGTATGTAAAACAGAATCCCATGCTGGATCGAAAATTATTTTTCGAGCAACTGGTACAGATGATTCTCTTTTATGACGAAGCTCTTAACGGTGAAGAGTTTAAAATGAAAGAGGACAAGCATCTAGAGTATATGCTTAAAATACAGGAAGATATAATGAAAGTCGGTTATTATATACGTAAAAAATATCGTGACGAGTTGAACCCAACAGACGACGAGATAAACAAAGCCTACAACCAAAACAAAGAACGTTTTGAAGGTGTTCCTCTTGACCAAGCTGCCATGTATATAAAACAGCAGATTCTTAGCCAGCGATTACAGGCTAAGGGTAACGAAATTGTTCAAAACGCAAAAGAACGCAGCATAATCGAATATAATATGAAAGCTTTATTAGAAGAAAACAAAGATAAAGAAGATAAGCCTAGTGAGTCTCCTAAAGAGGATTAATGCCGTACAATTTTAAACTCTTTGTTAATTCTTAAAGACTATATCCGGCATGTGTTATTGTGCCGGATATTGTTATTTTTAATGTTTAATTATCTGAGTATATCTTAAAATATGTCAACTCGTACCTTTGCAAATGCAAACAAGCTTTTAACTTGACCTAAATCAATACCAAAATAATTTAAATTTATGAAAATTAATTCTATAAAATTATCCTCAGTTATTGCTCTCTCGGTTATTTTGCTATACTGTTGCTCTTCAGACTGTTCTGACGAATCACCAAAAAACAGTATTATAAAGCAACATCCGCTAATTATTGCTTATCCCGAAACAATTAGATCAGTGGAGAATAATCATGTTACTTTTTATAATAACACTGTCTTATCTTATGATGACGGCAAAATAAAAAATTTTGAGCAAAAACTCGATAACAGCAGTATCAAGGACATGTTTAGTCAAGTGTATACTCCCGGAGTGTTACGAATTCCCAATAAAAACGAAGATCCAGGACGATTTAGAAATCATGATTTTTTTAACACCATGTATGGAGAGACGATTAAACAAATTGAGAAAAATCTGGTTACAATTATATGGATGCCCGGTATCTCTGGTAAAAAACTCAGAGTTACAAAGGTTAACAATGTCGATAAACACTTACAAAATGTTTCAGATAAATTGATACTATTATCTGATAGTTTTCACAAATATGTTAATAACCCTGCAGGCACTTATGTTTACCGAAAAATTGCCGGAACCGACCGACTTAGTGCACACTCATACGGTATTGCCATAGATATTAATCTTGATTATTCTCATTATTGGCGTTGGGATAAACACAAGGATCCAGATAATATTATTTTTAAGAATCGAATCCCCGAAGAGATTGTTAAAATATTTGAATCTGAAGGTTTTATATGGGGGGGGCGTTGGTATCATTATGATACCATGCACTTTGAATACCGTCCCGAACTTCTTACTGACAAAACTAACCTATAAACAACAGAGGCTAAAAACTATATGTTAAAAAAAATTTCTGTTTATGTTGGCATTATATCACTGACTTTGTTTGCCTGCGGTCTTCCCGTTAAGTCATCGGACAAGTCTTTGAATACATCGGAAGACAAGGCTGCAACAGTCAAGACTGGGCTGGATATTTTGTCCGAAACAAACTGCAAAAAACTAAAAACCAAAAAAGTTGCCCTTGTAACAAATATGACTGCAGTTGATAACCGAAACATACATATAGTTGATATCATGAAAACCAACGATATCAAAATAGTAAAAATCTTCACACCTGAACACGGTTTTTCGGCAAAGCTGGACACTAAAATAGAAAACGATAAACTTGGTGCAATACCTCTTCTTTCTCTTTACGGTAAACGCCGCAAACTTGATCCGAAAGAACTTTCTGACGTAGACATTGTAGTTTTTGATATACAAACTGTTGGTGCTCGTTATTATACGTACAAAGCTACTCTCGTATATATAATGCAAGCAGCAGCAAATGCAAAAAAAAAGCTTATCGTACTTGACCGCCCCAATCCGACCGGAGGTGTTATTGTCTCTGGTTTTATGCCTCAGAAAGGTTTAACTGACAAGTTCACGTCAATATTTCCTTTCCCCATTCGCCCAGGAATGACAATTGGCGAGCTCGCTCTAATGTTTAATAAAGAACACAATATTAACTGTAATCTTGAAGTTATAGCAATGCAAAACTGGAAAAGATCCATGCTTTTTTCAGATACAAACCTTCCCTGGCACAACCCTTCTCCAAACATAAATCGCGAAGAGGCTGCAATTTTATACAACGGACTCGGCTGGCTTGAAACCACCAATATATCAATGGCAAGAGGGACAGATCTCTCCTTTGAAATGATGGGCGCTCCATATATTGATTCATCTAAATTAATAAAAAAAATAGGCAAGGTTTCAGGAGCTGTTCTTAAACCTGTAAGCTTTATTCCAAAAGCTGAATACCACAAGCACTATAATAAACGTTGTTTCGGAATTCAAATCTCAATGACAGATAAACGAAATTTTGATCCCTTCCCTCTCGGATTACTAATATATAAAGCCTTAAATGAGCTTTACCCCAAAGACTATATCTCCTTTTCCGGCCTCAAAACAAGCAGTGGTCGCCATAATCTTAAATCAGACATACAAACCAGATCTATGAAAGATATAATCATAAGCACCAAGAAAGAAATTCGTGAATTCATGAAAGTTCGCAAAAAATATCTATTGTACTAAAAATAGCCAGATTGCGTAAATTTTGGAATTCTTTTAGAATGTTATCAAATTAAGGTTTTAATAGTTATGAAAATTAAAAATATTATTACAGCTTCAATATTCACTTTTGTTTTAGCTTGTATAGTCATTGTTCTTACCTTTTTCTTTTTAAATTTGGCGCCTGGGGATATTAAGTCACAAACTGAGTATAGCGTACAAAGCGGCTCGACCGTTAGATCTAACGCGCAAGAGTTAAAAGAGTACGGCTTGATAAAAAACACGGATTTTTTTGTGCTTCTTTCATATATCACCGGAAAAAAAAATTTGTTAACAGGAACCTATACTATTTTTCCAGGATCAAGCAGTCTGGAGATACTTGATAAGCTCTCTAAAGGATCTGTTGTTACCGTGCAAGTAACAATTCCCGAAGGGTATAATATATATTCTATTGCTAGCCGTTTTGAAACTGCAAAAATATGCCGTGAGGACAAATTTCTTTTTTACGCCTTTGACAGAACTTTTCTTGAATCT
>DAOTGZ010000084.1:0-9911 GCA_035447445.1 Spirochaetota bacterium
CAAAGACGATATTATTAAAGAAAAAAAAGACAAAACAGTACCGGTTTTGATAGGGGTTTTTGTATTTCTGGTTGTAATTATCAATACAAAACTTGGAATCGACAAGCACAGTTCATCATATTTTAACCCTATAACATGGGCAGAACTTTTTAAATGCATTCCTCTTTTAGCATTACTTTCAATAGCTGCTTCCGTAGCGACATATCTTTACAGGTCATATATTATGAAACATAATTTTTCCGATTATTCGATATGTATTAAATGTGAAAAGGTGTACAGAAACAAGAAGAACGTAAAAGCTGAAAACATGATGATTTGTAAATGTGGCGGAACAGTGGTAAACCTGAACAGAGTAAAATGGGTTGATGACGAAAATTATTAAGAAATTATCAATAAATAGGTGTTTCAATTTCATCCGCAGGTACATAAAATTTCGCACGAACGGCTTTTGAGAAATCATATTCTTTTTTCATACTTTCCTCTAAAAATAATTACAAAAAAACCACCGCCCCTGACCAGGTAAGAACCAGCCAAAAACCGTGATTGTAATGTTAAGTAATCTGTGGAGACGGCGGGGATCGAACCCGCGTCCTGCAATTCATAACAGCAACGTCTACATGCTTATTCTATCCATTAAATTTAAGAGACAGGCCGGAGGACAAAAGACCCTACCTGAAACCGATCACTCTATAAATTCGCCCGGCTCACGAGTGAAGATGAGACAGACTATCCTTCATTGATGACGTCCGATAAGCCGCCGAAGGAGGGCAACCTATAAGACGTAGCTACACTATTAGGCAGCTAGTGCTAGATTTTCATCTGCAATTACATTTAGGCCTGACATTTTTACGATGTGCCAGCGCAATCGGCATGCAATTACTGCTACAACAGAGCAGTCGAAACCAAGGCGTCCCCTTTTCAAAGATCCGCAGTAAATATAAGAAAAAACGTCAATTCGTCAAGCATAAAAACCTGTAGTTGACAACTCTTATCTCTAAAAGAGAAAGCTGACTTATCTGAAAAAATCAAGGATAAACCGGTCATTCTTTACTTCGAATAGCCAGCAATTCACAAACACGGAAAATTATAATAATGTGAATCGGGAAATCTCTTAACCGAAACTCCTCCGGCTTTTCATAATAGGCAACCTCTAGAAATTAACTTTTCAACAAGGTTGCATATGCGAGCAGCAAGAGTCATCTTGCGACCAGCATAGGAACTTGCGAAAAATTCCTTTAGAATAGGCGCTTAAGCCATGTTGCCCTCTGGAACATGGTAATTTTTCGAAGTTCCCTATACAAACAGATCAGAAACCTTGACCTCCGGATTGCAGTAACGTATTCTTTCAGAATGTGAATTTTTGTACAAAATTGCCTTCTGCGGGCAAAGATTAATACAGGCCAAGCACACCTCGCATTCGGTTCCCCATACCGGTTTTTTATCCGGCACTATTGTTGTATTGCAGTCAAGCTTCTGCGCTTTGCCGGCTGCTTTCGAAGACGAATTCAGTTTGTCAGGATTATCCAACAACCTGACATTATTTGACGGACAAACCTTCACACATATTCCACAGCTGTTACAGCTGTCTGTAACCGAAAACTGTTGTGAAACCTTTTTGCCGTAATATTTTGCAAACATTGGGTGAACCAACCCGCTTGCTAAAAAGGCTAACGGAGAGAGTGATTTTTTAACAGGCAAATCCCGCTTTTCAATAATCGAATTAATCATCGCCGCCAACTGATCCTCCCGCTTTTGCATCATCCTTTCTGCCAAAGCCGGTGACGCGGTATTTGAAGCAATTATATAGTTGTTGCCCATCTTTACAGAAAAGGCCGCATTAACAGTGCCTCCGGATTTTCTGATAACAGAAGCACAGCTATGTAGGGCGTTGCGTTCACTTCCGGCATAGGTCGCAAAAATATACAGATATTCGACACCGGTATAGCCGGCTGTTTTCAGAAACTTTTCCAGCATGGCCGGAGCCCCCCAGGCATACACCGGAAAAACAATTCCTACCTTGCCTTTTAAAAGAACCGGTTTTAAAAGAGATTTTTTTGTAACACGTGAAACCTTTGTGCCTTTATCCGCGGCGGCAATTCTGTTGGCGACACAGAGAGAATTTCCGGTGCCTGTAAAATAGTATATGTTATTCATAGGGTCTCCTCTTAAAAATATATCTTCACAAAAATGGATGACGGTAGTATACAACCGTCCTGTAAAATGCGCAAAAGCTGACTTCTACCCGTAAATCTTAATCTATGCGCCCCCAACCCCCAAGGGGGGCTTTTTATTCATTTTGTTGATAATACAGTTAGTATTTTATTAATTACCGAACTATTTTTACTCATCACTTCCTCAACTGAAAAACGAAGAGTTGTAATTCCAATATCTTCTAAAAATTTATCCCGATAACTGTCGTAATCAACCCGTTCTTTATGAATATTTCCATCAATTTCGATTGCTAAATATGCTTTGTGACAATAAAAATCTAATATGTATCGGTAAATCGGATGCTGGCAACGGAACTTGTAATCATTAAGCTGTTTGTTCCTCAATTGTGACCATATTGTTTGTTCAGAAACAGTCAGGTTTTGTCTGTTTTGTCTGTTTTGTCTGGCTAATTCAATAACATATTTGGGTGTATTTACTTTTATTCCATTATATAACATAACGGCATTTTCTATAAAATCTTTTTTCCTTTGCAATAACTATTTAAAGTCCCCCTTTGGGGGATTTAGGGGGCTCAAGATCCAACATAAGTAAATTAATAAATCTAAGCAGAATTTAGTCAATAAAAGAGAGAGGCTACGACATATCACAACTTGAAAAGGTGCCTCAAAAATGAGGCACCGGAATCGAAAGATTTCTGCTTAACCTGTAAAGCCGTTCTTAAAAAAGTAGTTTTCGAAGATCTATTGACTTTTTACAGATGAAGCGTGGAAAAATTATCTTTACTGGTCAGAAACCGGCAAAAAGATACTAGGAAAAATCAATGACCTGATCAAAGAAATAGACCGTACACCTTTTGAAGGCAAAGGAAAATCTGAACCATTGAAATATACATAAAAAGACTTTTGGTCCAGAAAAATTAGTCACAAACACCGAATTGTATATATGATAAAAACTGATCAGATCTATTTTATCTCATTCAGGTATCACCATCGCGCTGAATAATCGCCTATATGCGAAAACAACTATTCAGCATTTTAACAAATCTGACAACAACTACAAGATCCGAATCATGGCAGCAGATAATCCAGACCACTCTCTATAAGATCAGTCAATCCGTCTGGTGCGTTCTCATCCGCCCATTTGAAGGCTTCGTAAATATCACTCGCAATATCGAACAGAGTCGCGTAGTCATCTCGCATTTTGAGTTCAAATTCACCAACCTTGTAAAAGAGCCCGTCCAGTGCCTTCTGGGTAACATGTGTACCTATTGTATCAGCCGGAACATCAACCTCGTCATAAAGAAAACCGGCACCCGCATTATATGTAGATACAGCTGTTTTATAATACCCCCAAAGCTCATTAAGGCTGAACGAAACACCTGCACGGTTGCGGTAGGCAGCTCTGCCAAGTTTCTGGTCAAACAGCGGGTCTATGATATCCGAAAAAGCCGTTAGCAGAGGATCATGAGTCATCTCTTTAAGATAGATCGTTGCGGCATAGGGAGTCTCTGTCACCGGTTCTTCACCCTCCGCCCGTGATGTCGCGGGTACTGTTCCCCGTAAAATATCAAAGGTGCCGTCTATCGAAAGCGACGATATAACATCTGCGAATGCCTGATAGGTTTCGGTATCGGCCACGGCCTCTTCGGCAGCAGTATTCATGGACTTTATTACCGCGTCTTCAAACGAATCTATATCGTCAATATCAGTTCCCAGGAAGGCAATCTCAATAGCAGCATTTAAAGCGGTTTTGGCAGCAGTACTGGACTTTATATAATCAAGAGTCTCCTGTGCGGGCTCTGGCAAAAGTATTTTGCAAACCTTGTCCAGAAGGAAACCGTTTGCCTTACCCAGGGTTCCCGTAGCCTGCTCGGAACACCAGCGAAGAGCGCCTCTTATTCCCTCTGCCAAATCCGCGGGAGTGCTTGACGAGCTGCCCGAGGAATCACATCCTGATCCCGATATTAACAGCACCAAAAACAGGGTTAAAACTCTCTTTTTCATAATCTTCTCCGATAGTAACAGATAAATTCTGATCATAATTGCTACTGTATTTTTTAATAGAAATACCCTAATAATATATAAAGATCATTTTTTTTCAACCAAATATCCATAAATAGAACAACCTTCCATTCGTATCAGTTCAGAACTGTTTATTCAGACATACATAAATACTCTTAGACAAAACAGAATATGAATTCAGGATTTTTATGATTCTTAAAAGCTTTCTTTAATACCCTAAGCCAGTTCCGGAAATTGCCGAAATGCCGCAAGATAAAATTTCAATCAAATCCGCGATACCATACATTCAACCTAAGACTTAAGTGCCAAACATTGTTTTGACCAAAAGTCTTAAACAACCGGTTTCGGGATCGCTTTACATAATAGATAACCATGCAATAATTTAGCTATCAGAAACAATTTTTTACAGGAGTATACTATGAACACTAATTTCAAAACCAGAAAAAGAAAAGCCGGTTACAATTTATTATTAATATTAGCCCTTTTTCTGGCAGCATTTTTTACACAATCATGTACGTCTCGAAAGGGTGGCACAGTCAACCAATTTAGCACCGATAAAGACGGCAAGGAGCAAAAAAGTAAATTTAGCTACCGATTCAAAAAACACGACTCTGCCGATCTTGTTATTGAGACCGGTATTCCAGCACAACATATTGACGGGTTTGGAGGAGCCTTTAACGAAGCAGGATGGGAAGCCCTTCAAATATTGGACCAACAAAGCCGCGATACAGTAATAAAACAGCTTTTTGATGATAAAGAGGGGGCAGCCTTTAATCTTTGTCGTGTACCCATAGGGTCAAGCGACTACGCACTAAAGCGTTACAGCCACAACGAAACACAGAACGATTACCAGATGAAGAATTTTTCTATAGAACGCGACCATAAATATCTGTTGCCCTATATCAAGGCAGCCTTAAAACATCAGCCAAATCTTGCTGTATGGGGATCGGCCTGGACTCCTCCAACCTGGATGAAAGATAACAAAAGTTTTAACAGTGGAAAATTTCTGGATGACCCCAAAATATATCAGGCTTACGCCCTGTACCTAGCAAAATTTATCGAAGCATATCGCGCCGAAGGCATTAACCTGACCGAAGTTGCGATACAAAACGAACCCGAGGTATTGCGCCCATACCCGACTTGCGGATGGGATGGTGAACAGTACTACAAGTTCATTAAAAATCACCTTGGACCTCTTTTCAAGAAAAAGGAGCTTAACGCGGGCATTATGCTTGGGACATTTAACAACGCCGATGCTCTTCGAAACTATATACGTCCCATTCTCAGCGATCCGGAATGCAACGCATATATCAGCTCGGTAGGATTTCAATGGGACGGAGTGGATATTCTTTATGACACACGGCAGGAATTTCCTGGCAAACGCTATGTACAAACCGAAACCGAGTGCGGAAACTGGAGCTGGCCCGGCAAATGGAACGAAGAGATCCCCGATTTTGTTTACGACAGGCAAAAAGCACAAAACGATTATAGCTATGCAGTTTACACATTTAACCGTGTGCTTGACTATTTTCGCGAAGGCGCAAATTCGTACATGCTTTGGAACATGGTACTAAACGAAAAAGGTCTAAACAATAACGAAGAGGATTCATGGCCGCAAAATGCCGCAATTGTTGTAGATACTCAAACCAAAAAGGCCGTGCTTACACCCATGTATCATGCTTTCCGTCATTTTAGCCACTATGTCAATAAAGGCGCACACTATCTTCCATCAACATCAAAAGAAAATTTTGCCGCAGCCTTTCTTAACCCTGACGGATCAATAGTTGTTGTAATGAAAAACCAGCAGAGCAGCGAAAAAGAGGTTAATGTTCAATTCGGGGACAAATTTTTCTCCGCGACACTTCCTGCTAACTCTTTTACAACCTTTGTGGCAGAACCGGCTTTAGAAATATAGCGACCTCCTGACAACGGTTATACTTCTGCAAAAGGGTAGAAGTATAACCGTCTGTTTTGCTCTATAAACAGCAATTAATCACCTTTAAAACTATTTATTATTGACCGCTATATTATATTCTGTTAAAATCATAAAAAAGGTAATTTTTAAATTACCTCTATTTCTTTAATAACAGAATCTTGCGGGAGAGCAGATTATGCCTTATAACAAGTCACCTGAATGTCTTGATCTTGAGAACCTTCTTGGAATAACAGAAGAGCTTAACCATATAAAGGATATAGACTCGCTTCTTGACCATATTTTGCACAATGCCCGTCAATTTTGCAAGGCCGAAGCCGGATCAATTTTTTTGAGAGAGAAAGATCACCTGGTATTCAGTTATGTACAAAACGATGTACTTGTAAAACGCGAAAAGAACTATAACAAACGCATATACGACAAGTTTACAATTCCGATTAACCGCGAATCAATCGCCGGATATGTCGCCGACACCGGCAAACCTCTTAAAATAGATGATGTTTACGCTATTGAAAGCTCAGTCCCCTACAGTTTTAACGGCTCTTTCGACGAAATGAGCAACTACAAAACTGTATCCATGCTTACAATTCCCCTTATAACGAGCCGTGATAACATTACCGGCGTGATACAGATAATTAACCCAAAATCGGAAAATGACGTTACAGTGTTTACAGAGATCCATTGCCAATACGTGACTTTTCTTGCCAATAACGCTTCTGTCGCGATCGAGCGTGCCCAAATGACACGCGAAATAATACTACGCATGATACGCATGGCCGAGCTTCGCGACCCCAAAGAGACAGGTGCGCATGTTAATCGTGTTGGCGCCTACTCTATCGAAATTTATGATCGCATCGCAAAAAAACGAGGAGAGTCACCCGAAATAATTCGCCGTACAAAAGACCATTTACGTATCGCGGCAATGCTTCATGATGTAGGAAAAGTTGCAATATCGGATACAATTCTAAAAAAACCGGCTCGCCTAAACGAAGAAGAGTTCAAAATAATGCAGACCCACTGCGCCAGCGGTGCGGATCTTTTTGAAGGCAATGTCTCGGATCTGGACAAGCTCTCTACCCAAATAGCATTGACCCATCATGAAAAATATGACGGCTCGGGATACCCGAACGGGCTCGAAGGAAAGCTGATCCCCCTACCCGGAAAAATTGTCGCGCTTGCCGATGTTTACGATGCATTGATTTCAAAACGTGTTTACAAGGAAGAGTGGCCCGAAGAGGAGGTTCTCAACCACATAAAATCAGAGTCCGGCAAACATTTTGATCCCGAAGTTGTAGAAGCATTTTTTGACGTTCACGACATTCTAAAAGCAGTTGGTAAAAGATACCCCGACAAGTAAAAATATTGACAAAATAGCTGTTTTGGCTTAATCAAAGAGACATAATATCGAGGGCTGTTTATTTGGCTTTTTCAATACTTGTGCGTGTTTCGTAATTAAACGATGCAATCACAAAATTTTAACAAGACTTCTTGTAACAAAACCACGAGGCGACAATGAAAGAGAGTATTCAACCAGAGCTTATTCCTTTTGACAGAATGAGAGAGCAAGTCGAAAAAAATCTGACTACTTATATCTCACAAAGTTCGGAATGCCTTGAGCTGCCAAAAATCACCTATGAAAAAGGAGTCAGTACGATATCCTTTCCCTTGCCCTACTTTAACGAAACAACCATCTTTACAATTATATCCATAATAAAAGCTCATATCGAAAATGTCAGAATTCACTCATTTGACGATGGCTATTACGCTTTTCAGATGATGAACCGAAACTTGTTTAATACCGAGGGGCTACTTGATAATCTTAAGGTCGAAATATTCGGTTTAAGCTCGGGTAGCCGAACAGAAATATCAAAAAAGGGAAACCTTAGCCAGGAAGAGATAAATTTTTCGATAGAGATATTTAAAGAGCTATACGAGGTAGAACAGGATAACCCGGAAACGGCTTTACGACGATTAGGAGCCTCTGTGTATCATGACCATGGATCTCTTGACTGGAACTATATCGCAGGTTACGAAGACGTTAAACGCAAGATAAGGGAATCGATAATAATGCCTCTTCAAAATCCGGACATTTACGATTCCATCGCACGACTAACCCGACGTTCATTCGAAACAAACCGTCCCAGCGCGATTCTGTTTGACGGCCCTCCGGGAGTTGGCAAAACCACAATCGCGCGCATAATCGCGGGTGAGGTTAAGATTCCCCTTGTTTATGTGCCTGTCGAATCGATTATGTCAAAGTGGTACGGACAGTCATCGCAAAACCTCTCCGCCATTTTTGATAATACTGAATTTCTTGGTAGCGCCATTCTTTTTCTTGATGAGATTGATTCGCTTGCCGGATCACGTAACTCAAGCATGTTCGAAGCAACCAGACGCATATTAAGCGTTTTGCTAAGACGCCTTGACGGTATAGACAGCATAAGCAACACAATAACAATCGGTGCCACAAACAGACGCGGTGACCTTGACCCAGCGCTCATCAGCCGCTTTGACCAGACCATCAGCTTTCCGCTTCCCGACGCCAAAGAGCGCGCTGCTATATTTAGCGGATATGCTCGGCATATCGAAGAGAAAGATCTCCTCTCTTTTGGCGAACAGACCGCTGGAATTTCAGGACGATCTATTAAAGACATCTGCGAATACACCGAACGACGATGGGCCCGGAAAATAATTATCCAAAAAGCCGAAGCCGTCGCGCCTCCCGCGGAATATTACAGATACAGCATTAACTCTTGGATGGGCGATAACTTTAGCAGCACAACAGAAAGGGGTGATGAAGTCGTAGAGCCGCTCGGCTGAGTGTAATGTCACGATATATCGTGGCACTACACTAATCATTTAATCGCAGTAATCTCTTTTTCAGAAAGACCTGTATATTTTGAAATGTTGGCAACTGAAAATCCGTCTTTTAGCATAGCCCTGGCTGTTTCGGTTTTACCTTCTATTTTGCCTTCATTCCAATTTTCATTTTTAATTTTTTCGACAAGTTCTGCTAACATCGGCTTTACCTCCATTAGATTACGTATTGAATCAAGTTTGGTATCTTTAAGCTCAACACTAAACATATTTTTTAGCCAGATGAAATAATCTCTGATGTCTGACGGATCTTCATCTCTAATATACATTACTATTCGATCAATGGCAATACGCAACTTATTTTTGTCTCCGGCGTTTTCCATAAGGATTACAGCCGCTATAAGGTTTGAAAGCTTGTCCAGATATTTATCAGACACTTCGTATAAAATAACAGCAAAATATTCATAAGACGGTATAAACCTGTCGGGCATGTTTTTATTTATAAGATCACGAATATTACGTGGAACATTCCATTTTTTTGATCCGTTATATAACAGAAGCGGGAAAACATTTGGCAATAAACCTCTTTTATTATTTTTTAGCAACAGATCATATAAAAGCAGGATATACTGAAACATTCTGACCGGTATAGCCTTATCAGGTGTCGACTGAAACTCGATTAAAATATAAATGTAGGCATCTTTCCCGTTAATATTGATCTTGTAAAGCAGATCACTCTCCCGATCAAGCATATCCTGCGAGACAAAGCTCTTATCTGCAAGTTCAAGACCTTCTTCTGTTAAGTTCTTTACAAAATCTTCATGTACAAATGAATTAAGTAACTGTAGAAATATCCTTTTATTTGAGAACAAATACTTGTACGCATTATAGTGTGGCTTTGCTTTTCTATTGCATTTTCTGACTATCAACATCCTCCTTTTTTCTATCTACATATAACAACTGTTTTT
>DAOTGZ010000085.1:0-9904 GCA_035447445.1 Spirochaetota bacterium
GAAAGAATAATATAATTTAAGTGTTATGTAAAGATGGGGAGAATTAGACGCTTACTTTTAAACTCTTCTTCGCTTGATTTCTTAATAAACAACTTATCGCTCATGAGCTGTTTTAATCCAATTAACTGATCTGATATGTTTTTTTTCAGACGCTTTCTAATTTCAAAATCGGTATACTTACGGATAGCACGGAAAGACTTTAAAGGTTTGCGCATTTTGTAAAGGTATTGCTGAATCTGTTCATTCTCTAGGGTAATATAGTTTTCTATAAATTTGTTAAGAGTAATAATAAATTTTTTCATGGCTTTTGCTGAAATCATGAAATCTAAAACTATTGCGGCGTTAATAAAAATTAAAACAAGAGTGATTGAATGTTCTTTTTCGGGGTAAACATCTTTTGTTATGTATTCGAAAGTATTATAAAAGAAGGGGTGAATAATATACAAGAAAACAAGGGTGTACAGTCCCCAGTAAATGGCAAATCGCAGACAAATTCGACCTTTAAGATTGAAGCGGTAGTCATCATATTCCCAAAGTCTGATTTTGAAATAGTTCTCTGCCAAAGCAGCGGCCATATATTCTATTATGGAACAAAATATCGCAAAGAAAATAAAATCAAAAACGGGATTGTTAATTGGAAATAATGACGCTATGAAGATGATAATTATTGAGGCGGAACCATATAGTGGAAGTACTGGACCGGATAAAAGACCCGGATTTACAAACTGTTTTCGGGTTATGGTGCGGTAAATCACTTCGCCAAGCCAGCCAAGAAAGGCGTAAATAGGAAAAAAATATAGAATAAGTTGAGGAGTAATAAATAGGGTGGATATTTCTTTTTGTATCATATTGACCACGATTAAAGTTAGCTATCTTGTTAAATAAAATTGGAAATTCATTATATCAGATAATTAAGCAATGCTATTGGTAATGTCAAAAATGGTACAGCAAAATAATTTCTTTAGCGATTTATTATGCGGGCTAAATGGAAAGTGTTTTTAATGGTTATTGGTAAGGTTCAAACAAATTGATGATTGGGAATTTGATAAATGTTTGGGAAAATAGAATACATAAAAAAGGGCTTTTATATAAAGCCCCTTTTTTATGTAGCTGTATGTAATATAAACGTATGATCAGAATTACTGACAGAAAATTAATAAAGTGAACTGTTTGCAGCGTCTTTGCCGTATTTAGCCCATTTTGCATCGGGGCAGATTCCGCCGGATGATGTGTTGACCCTGATCAATTTGTTATCACTACCGTAAACCAGGGTGCCGTCGCTCAGCATCGCACCTTCACTTGATGCCATAGCATCAGATATTGGATCGGATTCGCTTCCGCTGCTTAGGCTTACTTCAGTTGGCAGCTGCCCAGATTTATAAATTTTCTGATTCTTACCGATTATTAATTCTCCCCGTACAAAAATTTTACCAATATTTGAACTCCATGTCTTGGATCCGTCGGTTGAATTAAGTTTATAAATATAACCGTCCTCACAGCTGATGACAATATTATTATTTTTATCAATAACAGCTGAATTGGTGACGTAGTCATCAAGAATTTCCGTCCAATTATCAGAGCCAAAAGTATTATTCATGCTGATAACATTTGTTTTATAGGTATTGTTATCTCGTAGACCAAAAAGTACGTAGGTATCCGTTACAGCTAAAAATGATGATTCTGAAGCGACATCACCGGTATATGGTCGATTATTAAGCGCATTTAAATTGTTGTCATATCGATAAAGTGAAATACTGTCGCCTGTATCAATGGTTTTGAAGACCGAAAAGAATATTCCGCTATCTGTAGCCATTGGCGGACTCATCTTTGTAAAACGGTCATCATAATCATCACCAGTCGGAAATTCTGTTTTACTGTTTAATGTGCCATCAGGTTTAATTGAAATAAGGCAGGCAACTTTAGCGGTTGAAATATCTAATAGATATGAATCAACTGCGATAACTATGTTACCATTCGAATCTATACAGGGTTTATGCACTCCCTTTGTGTTTGCTAAACCGGATTCTTCGGTTAATTTATAACTCCATTTGGTAGAGCCGTCAGATTTGCTAACCGCGTATACCTTGTTAAGACCGGATAAAATAATCAGATCATTGCAAATAACAATATTCTGCAAATAATCGTCAATTTCAACATTCCAGTTTAGAGAGCCATCATTCTTAAATGATACAGCGCTTGTTGGCCCGCTCATCATAAGATCTTCTTTGAAGAGCATATATGTGTTGTCGCTTGCATCAACCGCGGGTACACCGTAGGCCATAAGGTTTTCATCTATTTCGCTTGTGCTCGTTGGCGTAGGGTCTTCGCTTTCGGTTTTTTTGTCATCAGAGCTTCCACCACCACATGAAATAATTATAGTAATCATTAGTGTGAGAAAAGTTAAATATATGATTTTTGTTTTTTTAATACATTTAGTGCTCAATAATTTAAATCTAGTCATTTTTTACCTCTCGGTTTGTAATTATTCATTATGCTTCTTTCTTAAATAATTTTAAATAGTGTTAATTATAAGACATAAAATTTACTGAATAATCCATTGCGGATTATTATGAAAGGTGTGAGGATAAAAAAACTGAAATATTTATAGAATATTATATTCCAGTATAAAATTGTAGTAATAAAATTTACGTTGTGATCTATTTTCAATATGTATGCGTTTATAGGTTAGGTTATATTGAAAACAGGTAAAATAAAAAGGTTATAAATATTATAGACAACCACTATTTTATTTTAAACGACATGCAACTGTTTTCTTGAAAAAAATGTTGGTTTTTTTAGTTTTAAACAAAATTCCAGAATATAAATAACATAATTGTCTAGGTGTGTCGTGTTAAAGTATTAGACAGTCTTTTAAAATAAGGATGTAGTTGCATATATAGATATTAAGAACATGACCTCAGCGTCCTTTTTAATTTCAGTTTATGAAAAATCTTGCATTCCAGATGTATACTAACTAATGTGGCATTTTACTATGGAGGCTAATTGATGAGAAAAATCGGGTTTGATAATGATAAATATCTTGAAGAGCAGAGCAGTGCCATTCTGGAGAGGGTAAGGCAATCTTCCGGAAAACTTTATCTTGAGTTTGGTGGAAAAATTCTTTTTGATTATCATGCTGCAAGGGTTTTGCCCGGTTTTGATCCCAATGTGAAGATGAGGCTACTTCAAAGATTAAGCAATGAAGCTCAAATAATTCTTTGTATATATGCCGGAGATATTGAACGTCGTAAGGTTAGGGCCGATTTTGGTATAACCTATGATGTTGACGCTATGAAGTTAATAGATGATTTGAAAGAATGGGGGGTAAGCACGCCTTCAGTTGTTATTACTCGTTATGAAGATCAACCCGCCGCAAATATCTTTAAAAATAAGCTTGAGCGCCATGGTGTAAATGTTTATACCCACCGATTTACAAAGGGATACCCAACTAATCTTGATTTGATTGTTAGTGATGAAGGATACGGAGCAAACAGTTATATCGAGACCGATAAAAAACTTATCATTGTTACCGGACCTGGACCTGGTTCAGGTAAATTGGCAACATGCCTTTCGCAACTTTACCATGAGTATCGACAGGGTAAGCAGGCTGGATATGCAAAATTTGAAACTTTTCCAATTTGGAATATACCGCTTAAGCATCCGGTAAATGTTGCCTATGAAGCAGCTACAGTTGATATAGGTGACTTTAATATGATTGATCCATTCCATCTTGAAGCGTATGGTAAATCCGTAGTAAATTATAATCGTGATGTTGAGGTTTTTCCTGTTTTGGAAAGAATACTCGAGCGAATTACGGGAAAAGAGGCTGTATATAAATCACCTACCGACATGGGGGTTAATCGAGCCGGATTTGGTATTACAGATGACGATATTGTCAGAGAAGCATCACGTCAGGAAATTATCAGACGATATATGCGATATGCCTGTGAATACGCCCTAGGGCTTGCTGACGCCGAGACAGTTGAGCGAGCCGAGTTGATAATGAAAGAGGTTAAGGCAAAACCCGAAGACCGCTCTGTTTATCTTCCTGCCAGGGAAGCTGCCGAGGGTGCATCGACAACAGGAAAAGGACATGACGGAATATTTTGTGGTGCTGCAATAGAATTAAGGGACGGAAGAATTGTTACAGGTAAAAATTCTCCATCGATGCACGCATCATCGAGTCTTATTTTAAACGCTGTTAAAGTTCTTGCTGGGGTTCCTGATGACATACATCTTCTTGATCCGTCTATTGTTGAATCTGTAACAAGGTTCAAAAAAAACATACTAAGCGGTACAACAATGAGTCTTGATCTTGATGAGGCATTGATAAGT
This sequence comes from Spirochaetota bacterium, assembly GCA_035447445.1. GTDB lineage: Bacteria > Spirochaetota > UBA4802 > UBA4802 > JAFGJZ01 > JAFGRW01. The sequence goes on from DAOTGZ010000085.1 coordinate 4,336, forward strand.
CTCGTGATAAGTGCAAATAGCAATGAAGCTGCGCAAAAATGTGTCGATAAGCTTACCGAACTTAGAGGTTGTGAAGCTCATATCACACATATGCCCACTCCAGGAGATGAGGCAGGTTTGCGTCGCCTAGGTGTTAATTTGACAAGTGAGCCGCGCTATTCGACTAAAGGATTCATTGAAGTAAATCAGTGATATATTAGTCGAGGCCTAATGTAACAGTTGCAATTTTGTTTTCGTTAACTACCGTGCATTTAGAAGATTCAAGCAACATCGATAATAATTCTTTGTCTTTATTAGAAAGTGGTTGCATATTGCAATTTTTTTTGCCTGAGACAGATATGGTTTTGTTATCTACTATTTCTATTGTAACTTTTTCATCATTTTCGAATTGGTAAGTTAAAATATCTATGGCTATCATTATTGAAACTGTTTTTTCAATTGGTAATATTAAATTTTGGCTTTTGTTAAAATTAGTAATACAGACTTTTTCGGTCTATCTACCAATTTATTTCGTTTATTTAACTCTTTTAAAGATAGATAAAAAATCAGAAGACTGGTTATTGTTACGAATGCTATTCCCTTTAATATAGAAAAGAAAACAATTGATTCAGCTTGAGGGGATATCATAAGAATAATTTTATCAGACGAAATAATCCATAGTATTGAAATAATAAAATAAGGACATGCAATTCGGCTAGCTCCTTTCATGTTACCTGCCTTAGTTATTGTTTGAATTGATGTGCAATTCCTCGGATTTTTAGAATTTTTTATTCTAGTTTAACTGACTAAAAATAATTTGTTTTAGTCAGTTAAGCAAATTTTTTATTGAAATTATAGGAATTTAGTTTTTTATTTGTTTTTCACGGTTTATTTTTTTTGAATCAATCAAAAATGCCATTTAACACAGTAAATTCATTATTTTTCCGGATTCTTGTCCAGCAGGTTGGTCTTGTCCTTCGTAAAAGTTCATTCCCCAGCTGTTTATGAAGTATGGAAACCCGAAAAAATGATAAACAAAAGCGGCATGAAAACAGGGACGTACAAAGTCTTCAACACCATCCATAAATTCATCAAAGAACTCCATTGCCAGAAACAACATGTATGACAAGCTGTAGCAGCAGAGATTGGCTATATCTTTCAGTTTTCTTTTAGAAATACTTGAAAACCGTATATGTACTGATTTATAAACTGTACCTCTTTCATGATATCGGTTAAGAGTGTCATTGCATACTGGATTCTTAGCCAGCATTTTTGAATATTTGTCCAGAACTGTATTCATAACATCGGAAATATCCATGTTATGTTTCTTAGCATAATCCTCTATTCTTTCTAGTCTGTTAATTTCTACATCGATCGATGTTCTAAAATCTGTTGTTTCCATAAGTATCCTCCAGATTATTGTATACATGTGTATACTGGAGTGATGGCTAAATTTTTAAATTTTTTTTAAAAAAATTTACATTTGATAAGAATTATATATAAACGAATGAAAACCTGCTTGAATACCCTTATTTGCCTATAAATAACTCCAAAATAGATTAACGTAAAATATTTGATTCCCCTTGACGTTTTTTATGGTATAAATAACTGTAGTTCTGCTGCTTACATTCTGTATCAAGGGAGATACCAATGCCATCTAATGTGCCGGAAATATTTTTTGAAACAGTTCATACCTGTCCCCATAAAGATGCCCTGCGAATACAGAGAGACGATTCTCTTCTCACTTTCAGTTATAAAGAGTGTGGAACGATGGTTGAAAAGTTGGCTAAAGCACTATTTAATGCCGGAATAAAAGCGGAAGACCGTGTAGCAATATTATCGGATAATATGCCCGAATGGTCCCTCAGTGACTTAGCACTGCTTTCAATTCAGGCTGTTGTTGTTCCTATTTATCAGACATTACCGCCTCAACAAATTTCCTATATTTTGAATGACTCGTCATGCAAAGCAATCTTTGTGCAAAATTCCGAACAGTATGAAAAGATAGTAAAGATACAAAATGAAGTACCAAGCCTGTCTCTCGTTTTCTCTTTTGAAAAGATTAATTCATCCATTTTAACCTTTGATGACCTTATAGATGGTATATCAGACGATCAGGGAGCCTGGTTATCCGAGAGAATTGCCGAGATAGAGCCAGAAAAAACATGTAGCATAGTATATACTTCAGGAACAACAGGTGACCCAAAAGGGGTAGAGCTTAACAATGCAGGTTTTGTGCACGATATAGTTGAATCAGAGCGTGTACTGACTTTGTACCAAGATGACGTATTCCTCTCTTTTCTGCCGTTGTCACATCTTTATGAACGGCTAGCCGGTCACTGGTGTCCCATGTATAGGGGCGGTACCATACATTATGCCAGAAGTATTAAGACAGTCATTGAGGATATATCAATAGCAGCACCAACTGTTATGGTCTCAGCTCCTCGACTGTTCGAAAAAGTGGCTTCTGCGGTTAAAGATAGAGCGGCATCAGGAAACATTCTTGCGCGAATGATTTTCGCATGGGCATTGTCGGTTGGATTCAGATATCATGAAAAGCGGGCTTCAGGAAGAGCCATGCTGCTTCTTCCTCTTCTTTATAAAATTGCGTGGAAGCTTGTATTCTCAAAAATAAAAAAGAAACTGGGGGGGCGATTCCGGTGTCCAATTGCTGGGGGAGCACCTCTCTCTGTCGAAACATTGAAATTTTTTGAAGCCATAGACATGCGTATTATCGAAGGTTATGGAATGACCGAAGCCCATCTTATTATTACACTGACTCCTCCGGGCAAGACCCGATATGGTTCATGCGGCAAGGCTATAGGTGGGGTATCACTTAAAATAGCTGATGATGGTGAGGTCCTAGTAAAGGGACCTACCGTTATGAAGGGGTACTATAAAAAACCGGAATTGACATCTGAGATTATCGATAAAGATGGATGGCTACATACGGGTGATATAGGATATCTGGATGATGACAATTATCTCTATTTGGTTGACCGTAAAAAAAATATAATAGTTACATCTGGTGGAAAAAACGTGGCACCTGCCCCAATAGAACACCGGTTGAAAAAGAGCAAATACATAAACGATATCTGTTTGGTAGGGAGCCGCAGAAAATTCATAAGCGCATTAATTATTCCCGAGACAACTGAACTTCGCAGATGGGCTGAATTACATGGCTTAGCCGATGCAACAGATAATGAACTTTATGAAAATGATTCAGTTTACCTTTTGTATCAGGATGAGATCAATCAACTTCAAGACGGGCTTGCACGCTTTGAGACTGTTAAGAAATTTCAAATACTGAAGGAACCGCTTTCAATCGAAAAGGAAGAGATCACTCCAAGCATGAAAATAAAGAGAACCGTAGTTGAAAATAATTATAAAGACCTGATCGACAGAATGTATGATGAATAACTGATCAAAAAATATTATATCCAATATCGTAATTGATTCTTTGGCTTAATTTAGAATTGAGTTGTAGTATCCGTTGGATACCTCCCTTTAGGCGTATCGATTTTTCTATCACGATGCTGTTGAATCGAATTGCGTTAAGTAAAAGCCTTTATCACCAGTTAATTTATAAAGTAAACCTCCTACAATAAAACGAAATAATAAAATGGCATATTTTCCCCGGATTGATATCTGATTAAAATTCACTGTTTTTCTTATTCTATGAAATTAGTTTTAAAAAACTTGTCTACCAGAGCATGACTGCAATGAGATCAGCAGGTAAGTGCAGGCATATCACTTTTGTTAAAATACCACTTTATATGAATTGTTAAATTATTCAATTTTTTTAAAATTATTTTTTCAATCAAGAAACGAAAATATCGTTATATAGTGTTTTAAAACAAATAACTACATTAGAAAATGAGCTACTATTAATAGATGGCTGTAAATTGTTAGCTTCTATGTTTTTGTAAAAGAGTTATTCATTACATAAAAAATTGTAAATAAAACTTCTTTACTCGTACTAAAGTGCTAAAATTATCAATCGTACTTTAGTTGTACTTTTGAAAAAAAAAATGAATTTTACAGAAAAAGTAAATTATCCAAGTATTTATCTGGTTCATGCCAAGAGACTGTTATAAATTTAATTACAGCTTAATATACTAGTTACATGTGCTAAAAAAATACTTTCATAAGATGTTTATTTAGTGTTGTGTGACATGATTTTAAACTGATTTGTAAAATGTCCGGAAGCAAGAGCTGATTTTTATTAGATGTTTAAAAAAACAAAGGAAGGTCGTTGTTATGAAAAAGATTATTTCATTTTTTATGTCAGGTTTATTGCTTCTTGCTGTAACTGGATGCGGTTCAAATGAGACAGAAAAAGCTCAGGAAGCCAGACCTGTTGGGGGTGTCTTAGGCAAAGAAATTCTTGCTTTAAGTGTAGAGCTTGGAAAAGCAAAGAATATTGATTGTGCTGAAGCTCTCAAGAATAAAGATATTTCTGCTGAAGCGTAAGCGTCAATTTCCCAGCAGGTTGTCTCCGGTCAGGATATTTTAATCATTTCAGGTGAGAGCATATCCGGCAAGAGTTTCCGCAGTTCCTCTTTTGTTGAACATCCCGGCAGTTTTTCAAAAACATAGCGTAGATAATAATATGGTACCAGTTTGTTAGCCTTTGCACTTTCAATTAGAGAGTAGAAACAGGCACTGCTTCGCGCTCCACGAGGAGTATTTGAGAAGAGCCAGTTTTTGCGCCCAATGACAAATGGGCGAATGGCATTTTCTATTTTATTGTTATCCGGCGTCAGCAGATGATGATCAAGAAAACAGATTATTTTCTTCCACTCTCCAAGTATATAGGATATGGCCTTGCCACTTGGACTTGCGGGTAGAATAATATTCTTCTGCTCACCAAGCCAGTTATGAAACGTTTCAAGGGACTCTTTCATCTGCTCCTTCCGTGTAGTCACAAATTCATTACTTGCAAGATTTCTCTCACGGAGAGTACTTTCTATCCGGTAGATATTTCGTATATATTTGAGAGCTGTGTGTGCGCACTTTGATTTCCTGTTTGCCTTGTATATCTTTTCAAATTCCCTGCGAACATGGGCAAGACAGCCTACATGGATAATCGATCCTTTATAGGAGGCATTGGTAAAGTTATATCCCTTGTATCCGTCAGTCTGTACAAAACCGGAATATTTTTTCAGGAATTCTTTCGGCACATCGGATGAGCGTGTCGGGTGATACTGATATAATAAGAGCGGTTTCTCGTTATTTCCATAGCCGTAGGCAACCCACATGTATGATTTGTTTTCCGCTTTACGGCCTTCTTCATGCAAGACCTGCACTGTGGTTTCATCCATGCGAATCACTTCTCCTGAAAGAATCGTCTCTTCAAGAACTTCAAGCAATGTAGTACATTTTTTCGCGGCAAGAAGCGACCAGTTACATAACGTCGCACGTGAAAGATCAACTCCAAAGCGTGAGAAAATTTTTGCTTGTCTATAAAACGGCAACGCGTCATTAAATTTCGATATGACAGAGTATGCCACAAGCCCTTCTGTTGCGACACTTCCAGGAATGAAACGCTCCGGCATCTTTGCGGTTTTAATTTCAGGAATTTCTTCTT
>DAOTGZ010000086.1:0-9876 GCA_035447445.1 Spirochaetota bacterium
GTATTTTTGACAAAATACGGTACAACGAAAAGGGCAACCAGGTTTTACTGGTAAAATACCTTAATAAAACGGATTAATCATAACATTTGAATTGTTTACTGTTTTTAAATATGATACAGCAGAGTCTCCTATCACTTTAACGCAACCAGATCACTCTCTTCGTATTTATTATGTCCGGGTAAAGACTTTTTATATTTCCAGCATTTTACCGCCTCATCCCGTTTGGCTTTCGGGTTAGCGTTAAAGAAATCCCTTGTATACTGGTTATATTGAAACTGCGATGATATTTCTGTCTTCTTTCCCTGTTTTTTTTCATCGATGATTCGGTTCCATTCCAGTACCGCATCCTGATAGGTTTTTCCATGATTGCCTTTCATCCAGTTCATAAATGCAACGTTAAACTTAAAATGGTTACCAATTACCGATTTAAAAAATTCACGGTGCATCTCATCATTTTTATACCCCGCCGGTATTTTTGAGCCCAGAGCGGGAGGCGCCCCCGTTTTTTGTTCTGCTTCACTTTTATTTTTTACCGGAATTATTACTTTCCCGGTTCTCAGATACTCATGAATTCTGGCAGTCAGTTCGTCCTTGCTGCCGCAACTTGGCAAATCCTGATTTTTACAAAAGATGACTAACTCTTCTTTAAGCCAGTAAAAGTCTAAAAACTCATCTGCATTACTATTTTTATTTAACTCCGGTCTCAACTCTTATCTCCCAGGACAAACAATTTAGTTACTTGCTGCAATTTTTTTACATTACCCGCCTGTTTATGCTATCCAGCAACCAATTTCATAAATTTATGTCTTTTCATTCGTCACAAAAGAACCGATTGTTCCGGCAATTTCACCACCAATTAATATTTTACAGCAGATACCGCTCTTCTTTTGTTCTTTTTATTATTTTAGCGATACGCTTTTTTTGAGAGTCTGTCAGGGAATCATATCGCTTATTTAACACATCAATAAAATCTTCTTTGTTCTTACTGTCTATGCAAACAAAAGCTCTTTCCGAATGCTGAGCAACTTCCTTGGGTCTGCAATTTTCAAGATGTTTTATCAGTAACGGAAAAACTACTTTGTTAAACTCTGGTCCGGCTTTTGCCAATGCAGCAAACACACTTATGCTATTATCAACAGTAATAACAGAACCTTTTTCGTATGCTTTTATAATGATTTCAAGATTATCGAATATTCGCTGAGGTTTCAAAAACGCTATTTTGGAAAGAGCAGTCATTGCACCCCAAACTAATCTGTTGTTTCTTGAATTCAAAAGCTGAATAAAAATATCGACATATTCGGCAATTAGCTGAGGCTTTCTTTCGCCAATTTCATAAAGAACCTTAATACAGTCATTTGCTATTTGCTCAACAGAATCATTAAGGCCGTTAACAATTTCGGCAATTCCCTTTAAATCTTCATTTTCCGTTAATTCCACAGCCAATTCGATATTTGGTTTCTCATCCTTTCTTCCAACTGAATAAGCCAGTTTTTTTATCATATGATTACCTGCCATTATTAATACTTTATATATAACAAAGAATCACTTATACAGACTCAGAATATTTTATACAAAAGCAATTGCATCTTTCTTACAAGCTTCATGTCCACTGTCATATGATCAAATTTTTGGCATACAACTCTGAAAAGCCGCATATAGCGCAAACATACATTCCCGAAGATCGGCGGTTACATCTGGCACTTTCTACGTTTTTTAATTTGATTTGTCTCTCTATTAATATCTTGGATAATCCGTAATATTACCCAGTCGTTTATCAAGACTGATTTTTTTTAATTCATAAAAGTTGTCATCAATATCCTGAAGCAAAACGGATATTGTATCAAGCAATTCCAAATCATCCGTTGTATACGAAAATAATTTCTTTCGGGCAAGAACCGGCCCCTCCCAATATATAAGCTCATTATTTAACGCACACGAAAAATCATGTAACATATTAGCCTTGATATAATCATGCCCCCACCATATGAAAACACCATATTGATTCGGATCCACCTGTTTTTTTTGAACTTTAAGCCAGGACTCACCGGCTGGTTCAAATTCATTTTTATCAAAATTAACCTTGCATAAATCGGGATCAACATAAATCCAACTGCTTTTTTGCTCATCCCAAACTTCACAAATCCAGTGATCAATACTCTTGTTTACCCCGGGGGGAGCCAAATATCCCGCGAATCCGACTCTGACCCTTACCGGTATATTTTGTGATTTCAAAATAGAAGCAAGCAATAATGAATGAAATCTGCACGAAAGCCTGAGCCTTTCTTCCGGCAACCTGTCAATTACCAAACCCTTAGGATTACGCTTTACCAACTCTTCCAGCATTTCCCTGACAGAATGGAAAGTTTCATCTTCGGATTTTTTTCCGGCTAATTCCGGAAATTCATCTATTCTTACTGGATGGATTAATTGTTTTTTAATTAATACACAGAGCTCATAAATATCTACCGGCAGACTTTCGTATAGAAACAAATACTCCCCGGGATCGGTATTGCTGCTGTACTGCCTGTAATAATTCAAAACATCTTTTTGATTTATCTTATTCACGTTTTCAAAATACCCTCTACCGCGAAATATCAAAATAAATACAACAACTGTAATAATAATCAATAATAATATTTTATTTTTTTTTATTATGTTTTTGAACACGTTAGCCACCTAAATACATTATACATAATATAAGATTATTTTCACCAACAATATTTTTATTTATCTTTGGTCTCTACTCTTATTTCATGATATAAGCAGTTTCGTTATCACAACCAGCTGCGCCCCTTTATATAACTGCTCATCCACCTCTCTATGGCCTGGTAGGTCTTACATTTCTGTTTTATCAGTTTATCATTTAACTGCATTTCGTAAATCTCAGCCATATATTGACGATGATTTTCCGGCCTGATTTTCATCTCATAGGTTAGATAGGCAAGCCAATCCTTACGTGGTATAAACATATCGTTTATACAATACAAAAAATTGCAATAACACTCATTAGCCTCATTAAAATTTTGAGCAATTTGCTCCCAGGCCTTACGATAGCTCCACTTTTCAAACCTGTAGTCATTCGTTAAATAACAATATCTAAAATAGTGATTCAAGGCTCTCTCTTTAACCTGATCAGGCGTTATTTCAAAATATTCCTCTTTCCATTTTTTTAAGATACCTTTTTTATCATTTAATACTACAGATTCATTCATTGCAAAAATGGAGGGTTCATCTTTTGTTCTGATTTTCCACAATTCGTTTTCTTCGATTGTCTGAACTGCCAAGCCTATATTATCATGAAGAGTCACACAATGAGAAGGAATAAATGGTTCTTCATCTGCTCCGAAAATTTCTTCAAGGCTTACATCATTTACAGTTTTTGTTACTATGGTTAAATCAATCATTACACCCAAAGGCCCTATTCTTGCGTCACCTCTTGCAACACTGCCTGTTAATAATGTACCTAGTATCATCTGTTCATGAGCAATCTTTTCATTAACAATTTCAGCCGCCATATCTCTTAATTGTTTTACTTCCGGAGATTGCTCCTGTAATAGTTTCTTAAAACTTTTCACAACATCTCCTCTACGTATGTCATCGAAGGGTTACTCCATATCCATTATCTTTTGTACCAGCAATATTCTTGATAGTATCAAACGCCTATTTTGTTGAATATTCAGTCTCTTTATTGTTTTCCATGTTTGACTGTCACATATCACGATTATTACAAACATTTACCATAAACATTGTAATCAAGATATTTTTTGTTTACTATTTCACATCTTCTAATAGTACCTTCCATCTCATAATTGTTTTTTTGAGCAACCCTGTTACTCGCACTGTTTTCTGTTGCACAGCGTATCTCAATTTTACCAGCTTTATATTGCTCACTACAGATCTTTTCGACAATTGGCACAAGCCGCGAAACAATGCCTCTTCCACTATACTTTTGAGCAATCCAGTAACCGATCTCGAACGTTGCTGTCTTTTCATTTGTAACAAAAAATCCAATGGTTCCGGCTGTTTCACCATCAACTAAAATTTTATAACAGATACCGCTCATGTTTTTTAACTGATCAAAACAGCTGTTAATAAATGTTTTAATATCATCCGTACTTGTAGTTGTTTCGACCCATGACATATACTCCGCAAGATACGCTCTATTTTTTTCAACAAGGCTAAAAATTTTATCACAATCGCAATGGGTAACAATTTCAAGACAAAGATTTTCACTAACTCTGATGCTAACCATAGTTCCTCCGGAATATTAATTTTGAGCAAGCTGGATAACTCTATACTGTTTCGGATCTTTTTGCGAACTTTTAGTTTTCAGCCACACGTCTCCGACTAATTCAAACTCATTTCTGTCAAAATCAGCTTCTCAACCAAAAATGCTTGTGTAGTTTTCATATTTCCAGGCAAAATACAAGCATACATTCACAGTTAAATGTATTATTTGAGGAAGCGTATATTATTTACTAAATCATACATATTATTCCAAACCGGAAAAATAACTTTAATAAACTGCTTTTTCCTCTTTATAAAGTTCATTACGCTTATTTATATTATGTATTTCACCGTCTTCCATAATCAAATCGATATCATATTCAAAAATAATTTTATCTATTTTTTCCGCATTAATTTCTAAATCACGGAAATTACAAATAATACCAGATATTACCTCATTCTTAGATCGGATTAATAACATCTCTTTTGTTTTTTTATAAGATTCAATTTCTTCCTGAGTAAGTTCAGTATCACTGCTGCGATTTGAATCAATATCTTTATAATATACAGAACCAAAAATATCAAAATCCTTATCGTAGATATTGTACTCTTTGCCATTAATTATAAAAAAGTACTTATTGATTTTTATTTTTGAAATATTATAATTATTGAAATGATAGGCAATCTGGAGATTAAACAAATCAGGATAAATCTTTTTCACATGTTTAGTATATGGGAATTTTCTTGTTACAATTTCCTCCGGTTTGCCTGAATTCCTGATTCTTATGTTAATATTTATAAGATTTTCTTCAACATAATCCGGATCTACTACAATAAAGTTATTTTGGGTAATATCCTCGATTCCAGAGACAACAAATATGCCAATGTAAATCGGGATCATAACGATCAAAAAAATTAAAACCAGATTATATCCAAATCCCAGGTAAGTTTTAATATCTGGTTTTTTTCTGTTTTTCAAAAGGTACCTGACGAAAAAAATAATCCCTATTATAATGATGACAAAAAGTACAGGCAGGCCCACTATCCCTATGAAAAGCATACCAATAAATGTAAACATGAGGGTAAAAAATACAATCAGGATAACTTTAAAAAACTCAAAGAGGATCTTGTAAATTAACTTTTCTGGGTTAATCTTGTTCTTAATCTTTTTGTAGATCAAGAAAGACCATAGTATTGAAGCAAGATATGCGAAAGGAATAACCACAAATATAGTTGTAAATGCCATTATTAATCCACCTTAAAAAATATTACAATGAATAATTGAATCAAACGTTCCATAAATAAGCGAAACCAGCCGCCGGCCAGTTTGTACAGAATACGGATCCATTATCAAATCTGTTATACAATCACAATTATTATAATATAATTATTTTTTTCTTAAAATATGCATCAACTTTTTCCAAAGATTAATGTTCCAAATTATCGCACTTTTTTTTTAACAAAATTTCAGATAAATACGCAAGTACACGCCAATGTACCTTGTACCGACTAAGTTTTCCACTAGTAAAATAAATTGACAGCCTTTAAATTAGGCCCATTTATTCGATATTATCCAGGTAAAAGCTTCTATTTATGTGATTCTTCAGAATTTTCAAGTTTCTGGTGGGCCGACTGAAAATATAATTATTATTATATAACAATTATATTTTCTGAACAATTTGAACAGTTTAAAACTTTTATATAAAATTATGCGAAATATGGCTTGCAACAATTCAATCTGTCGCAAATTACCAATAGTTCTTTACATGAAATCAAATTTTATTTGAATTACACAGTTATATATGGATTTACACCAGCCATATCAAATACTGTTTTAAAAGGAGTTTATCTGAACATAGGTATTGTCGGCTCCGGTTTTATGGGTTCAATGCATGCTAATTTATATAAAAAAATCAAGTGCGCACACAACCAAGGCATCACCAATAAATCCAGCACTAACGCAAAAAAAATTGCAGATGATCTTTCAATACAGTGCTATCAGGATTATAAAAAAATGCTTAATGATTCTGCTATAGATATTGTGGACATTTGCACGCCAACGGACTCCCATACTTTAATAGCAATCGAAAGCATGAAAATGAATAAACATGTCATTCTTGAATTTCCTGCTGTTAGCAGCCTTTCAGAGCTGGAAGAACTTCGTAAGGTAAGCAGAGAAACAGGAAAAATTTGCGCTCTTGCCTACTATTCACGGTTTCAAAGCCAATACAAATATATTTTCGATGCTGCCATTTCCGGCTCACTTGGAAAAATTAACGGCCTGTCAATATCCAGAAAAAGTTCACCTGTTTTTTACTCAGACGACATTGTAAATAATTTAATAAGTCAGGATATAGACTTTATGGTACGCCTGCTCGGTAAGCCGAATAAAATCCATGCCTCAAACATAAAACAGAAATGTGCTGTTTTTATCTTTGAATACGACTGTTTGTCAGCCGTGATCTCGGGTGCTGTTAATATGCACAAAAACTTTCCTTTTTCAACTCATCATCACGTTTCAGGCAAAAAAGGTTCTCTTGATCTCTCATGGAAATTTACAGATCATCCTGAATACACCATGACTCAAACTTCTGAAAACGGCAGCAGTAATATTAACAATCAGGACTACGATCCCTATCACAAGGAACTGGAAGTTATTGTCGAAGGGATTATAAATAACCAAACATCGGCTTTTGATATTGAATCTGCCGCAATGGGCATAACACTAAGCCTTGAATGCCGGGAACTGTTAAGATAGAAAACCCGAAATACTTAATCGAAATCCGGCATTGTTTCCAAAAGCGAAACCAAATATCTTTACCGGGTATAACAGAAAATGATATTGGATAATTCTTCACAGCGAAGTCCATATCCGGATTAATGTCTGATTTTATTATTATATAATCATGTTTTACCTTTATGTTGATTACGTACAATTTTCCATAAAAATAAAGACGCACTTGAATATCAGTATTCGCTAATATCAACGTGCATCTTTATCTTTCAATTAATAAACAACTTTCCTGTTAAAACTTTGCCTCTTTACCGTCCCAGGATCTTCTCTATCTCGCTCATCTGTTCACTGCTTAAAGGTCCTTTTTCTAAAGCGCCTGCGTTCTCTTCGATCTGTTTCACGCTTTTGAATCCGGGAATAGGTATGGTCTTGCCGCTTCTTGCCCATAGCCAGCATATTGCACCCTGGGTAAGAGTCCGTCCATCAGAAGTAAGAATCTCTTTAACCGAATCAAGCCGCTTAAGGCTCTCCTCTTCCGGCTTTCCATCTTTAAAAAACGGAACCCACGAGTGACCCGCGCCGCGAACATCGTCTTTTGCAACAACCGAATCGGACTTAAATTTTCCTGTTAAAAATCCCATTGCAAGCGGACTGCGGTTAATCGAAGCAAGATCATTTTTTTCACAAAAGTTTACCATCTCAGATGCGTCCTGAAAAATATTCATGCAGTGCTGTATGGCGCTGCAGTTTTCACGCTGTGAAAAAAGCAGAGCCCCGTTTACAAGATCAGTACTCCACCCATACGTGCGAATCTTGCCTTTCTGTACAAGCCGGTCTAAAGCATCCAGTATCGGGTCCACTTCAACCAAAGCGACGTTCCATTCATGTAACTGGTACAGATCAATATAATCGGTTTGTAATCTTTTTAACGAAGCATCGCAGGCTCGTTCGATGTAATCGGGAGTCAGGTTCACACCATGCAAAGTCTTTGTAGCCTCATTTCCAAAATGGGCGAATTTGGTTGCTATCACAGCCTTGTCTCTTTTCCCATTTAAGGCCTTCCCTATTACCTCCTCACTATGACCAACTCCATAACAGTCCGCGGTATCTATGAAATTTACACCCAAATCAAGTGCCTTATGAATCGCCCTGATCGACTCCTCATCATCAACCTGACCCCAGCCATCAGCCTTTCCGCCCAAGATAAACGGGCCTCCGATTGCCCAGCAACCCAGACCCAATGCCGATACCTCAATACCGCTTCTTCCCAGTTTACGTTTTTCCATTTATTTCTCCTATTTTCTACCTACCGTTTGGTAGGTTAATATGCAAAAAAAATATTAGCTCAAAATACTCTGCAAATAAAAATCCAAGACCTTTTTCATATCGGCCAAACCCTCTTTTTTTGTCATTATATCTTTAGACAACGCAACACAGGTAAGCGAATAGTATAGCGTCAACGCGGCTTTTTTGCTGTCTATGTTTCGCACCTCTTTTTTACTCTTGCCCTCTTCAATAATTTTAATCAGCTCCAAAATCATGCAATCCTTATCGTCTTTTGTCAGACTCAATATTTCAGCACGCATACTTTGTGGTGGTAAATAATAGATTCTGTTCCAAAAATCAATTTCCGGATTATCAAAACTGTCCTCAAGATAGATACGGCAAAACTCTTCCAGTCTTTTGCCTGTTTCAAGTCCGGAAAGCGAATCGGCCGTACGGCGAATAAACGACTTGTATTTACGCAGCACCGCGTTAAAAAGCTCCCGGAATATCTCCTCTTTGCTCTTAAAATGAAAATAGAGAGAAGCCTTATTAATACCTACAGCGGCGGCAATCCTGTCCATCCGGGCCCCTTCGTATCCATGCGAAGCGAATTCGCTCAAAGCCTCTTTCAGTATTCTTTCCTTAGTATCAGTGCCTTTAATAGCCATAACAACCTACCAACTGTTTGGTTAGCTTACAAAATCAATGCTTAAATGTCAACAAAAATGATATTTTTCTTCTTATTTCAAGTACAAACTGAAAAATTCCAGCAATTCTTTATTAAAACCAAGTATTTTTCCAATACATTTTGAGTATCAATGAGCCATACTGCACCCTCCCCCCTTGCTCATTTGACTTGACATGGAGCAATCTCAGGGTTATAGTAAAAGTCGTCTTTAATAATGATTTCTTAAAAAAGGACTTAATAAATGCGTTTATCTGAAGACATATTAATCAAAATTAAAGAATACAAACAACTTTGTTTCCCGCATGATTCCAGCCTCTATCTCTTTGGCAGTCGCACGGATGACACAAAAAAAGGTGGCGACATAGATCTTTTTCTGGAGAGTAATTCAACTGTTGATCCAAAGTCAGAAATTGATTTTTTAAAACTTATATACAAAAATGCAACTCAACGAAAGATTGATCTTGTTGTTAAAACGCCTGATAAAAAAACTACCGCTATTTATCAAACAGCAAAAGCTGAAGGGGTGCTATTATGCTGAAAAATTCGATAAATACTGCCTTTTTACACTACAATAGGGCAAAAAAAAACCACAACGAAATCGATATAGATAATCTAAATAGTAAGGTTTTTCTTGATGATAACAAAATCAAAACCATAGACGCTTTTATTTACAGATTTATCAAGCTTCAAGACTTTATGGGAGATAAACTTTTCAAAGATCTGTTGACATCCCTGGGTGAGTACAAAGACAACATGTCTTTACTCGATGTTCTGGATAAATTGGAAAAACTTGAGATCATCAAATCAGCAGACCAGTGGTTCAGTTTTCGAGCCATTCGAAACAAAATGACTCACGAATATCCCGATAACGAACAAGATGTAATTGCCGGATTGATACTTGCCATTGACGCTTTTAATATTATGGAAGAGATATTATTATCAGTAAAAAAATATTGCCGCA
>DAOTGZ010000087.1:0-9872 GCA_035447445.1 Spirochaetota bacterium
AATTAATATTCTGCTCCCTTTGCCCTGCGAAATAAAGGCAAGTATATTCATTGAAAGGACAAGTCAGCCGTCCTCAAGGATTTTTTACTGTTGAAATCCTCGGCTGTTAAAGAAGATCTTTCATATACAATAGCTATAACAGAAATATCCGGAGTTTCAGAGCAAACACATATAGCCAGATCATCTTCTACGGCACAGTTCCATTTTTCACCATTCGAAAACCAATACTCTTCTCCAACCTTCTCATATTCCGCGTATATTCTGCTATTATAAAAATTAAAGATTTCTCCATCCGGATAATGATACGACTCATATTGTCTAAAAATACCATCAGCATAACTATGATAATGATACACTTCGATACCGGCTTCATCTACAGGGTAGAAAAATTCCGAACCATCCTTGTATTCATATCTCTCAATTTTCCACAGCCTTCCTTCAAATTCATGTTCGGTTCCATTCATGTCCCGTACTGAATCATCTATTTCACAAGACGCATTGACAAAGAAAACGGGTAAAAATAAAAATAATACGGATAGTATTTTTCTATTTATCATTCACCCCTCCCCGAAGGCCTTTTTTATTGCCTCTTGTATTGTTTTAACAGGTACTATTGAAAGAGATACTTTAAGATCGTTCTTATCTTTTATATTCTTGGCAGGCACATAAACTGCCGAAAAATTATTTCTTTCAAATTCTGTAATACGTCGCTCAAACTGTGAAACTGGGCGAACCTCTCCGGCCAATGAAATTTCACCCAAAAAACCGGTTCTGTCGGGCAAACTTCGATTACTGTAACCAGATGCTATTGAAAGGGCAACCGCCAGATCACTTGCCGTCTCGTTAATTGAAAATCCACCGGCAAGGTTTATAAAAATGTCATAGTTCGAAAGTTTCAATTCAGCATATCTCTCAAGTGCCGCGGCAATAATTACAAGTCTGTTAAAGTCCAGTCCATCTGCCGTTCGGCGTGGATTCGCAAACGAAGTATAAGACACAAGTGACTGCACCTCAAACAGTATAGAACGGCTGCCTTCAATTGCCGATCCAACAGCTACACCTGGGGAACCGAAACAATCATCACTAAAAAAAACGCTGTTCTTGTCTTTCACCTCTGAAAGACCACGGTCTGTCATTGTAAACAACCCTATCTCGTTAACCGAACCGAACCTGTTTTTAAACGAACGTAAAATACGAAATTCTTTGTTAAAATCACCTTCAAAATATAATACAGTATCAACCACATGCTCCAATATTTTGGGTCCAGCGATAGAGCCCTCTTTTGTAATATGCCCAATCAAGAAAAGTGGAATATTACGTTTCTTAGCTACCGCAGTGAGCCTGATAGCCGAATCCCTCAACTGGGAAGCCGATCCGGCTGGTGCCGACATATTTGCTGACGTTATTGTCTGTATCGAATCAATAAAAACACACTCAGGTTTATGCTTTTCTATTAATTCTTCTATTCCTTCAACGCTGGTACAGGTGGTAATCATAATATTATCTTTTTTAATATCCAAGCGATCCGCTCTCTGGCGTATCTGTACAGGAGACTCCTCACCGGAAACATATAATGTTTTGAACGAATTAGCAATCTGAAGCGAAAGAGTTGATTTACCTATTCCTGGCTCACCCCCTATAAGCGTTACAGCGCCTTTTACGATGCCTCCACCGCATACCAGATCAAATTCTCTGTAACCCGATTTCAAACGAATAACATCATCACTGTTCACTTGAGACAGGGATACCGCAGTGGCCTTTGCCTCTTTGGAGGGAGCAGTATCCGCTTCAACGATTGAGTTCCACTCCCCACATTGCAAGCATTTGCCAGACCAAGCTCCGCTCTCGGCTCCACACGAAACACAAACAAATACTGTTTTCTTCTTTGCCAAACTGTTACCTGCTGGATTTAAAAAATAGTTTTGATGGGTCCTGTTTTAAATCATAAAAAAGATCCCGAGCATATATTGAAGCATCTCGAAGATTATTATAGATATCCTCATCATACATCAGACGACCAACTGTTCCACGTCCACTTTCTAAACGATAAACAAGTTTGTTAAGGGAAGCTGTGGTTTGAGACAAATTTTTTAAAGTTGAATCAATATCGGCTTTATTATCTGTAGAGATGTCAGACATGTTTTTTGCAAGCTTGTTGACGTTGAACATCAGTTCGCGTGTCTGAACGTTCAAGTTTTCAATTGTTGATTTGGCCATAACAACTGATGACTTTACATCATATTTATTATCTTCAACTATATCATTCATATTTTCGACAAATTTACTGGAGTTTAAAAATATATCCGCCAGAATTTCTCCACCATCCTGATCACGCAAAAAACTTTGAAAAGTTTGCATCATTCTGTCAAACGAAGCCGGATCAATGCCATACTTGATATCGCCGTCAGCCAAATATCCAGTATCATCAGGTACAGCCGGTACTATTACATTAATATATTTTTCGCCAATCAGTCCGGTTGTATAAATAGCAAATGATGTTGATTTTGACAAACGATAATTGTTATCAATCCAAATTTTAACTTCTGTTTTATCCTGTGACTGGTTTATCTCTACTACATGTCCTATGTCTATACCGCCTCCGATTTTTACCGAAGACCCCACCTTAAGATCATTTAAAAATGTGAAATAGAGCCTGATATTATAACCGCTTCTGTTTATATTATACTGTGCCAAAAGAGCCACAATAACAATAAACAGTGTAAAACTGAAAGTTATCATCATTCCCACTTTGGCTTCTGTTGTTATTTTCATTTATACCTCATACTCCAGTTATTAATCCGTTTTCTTTATAGGCCGGAAACCTCTGAATCTTTATCAAAACTAACTATAATTTTATAGCTGATCTCTTTTTTAGCTCTCGCTCCCAGAACAAATTTCCATTTCCTTAACCCCTGTTCAAAGAGGGTCTCCTCGTTCTTATTTTCGCAGGCAGAATATTCATCGGATAAATCTTCAATTTTTACCGATATATCTTTGTTACGTGAAACAGGAATATTGTCCATAATCACCATATTCTTTGAAGTCGAAGTCCTATTATGAACTGTAATCATGTAATTATATTCAATAACTCTTGATGATCCAAACACTCCGCCCTTTTTTTCATATCGCTTCACAAGCTTCTTGTTGCTGCTTATTTCAGGATAAGTTCCAAGAACTATTTCCTGATCTTCTCCCTGTGGGGTATAGGGAACTGAAGCACGCCCCATAAACTCGTTATCTAAAAAAATTTGTGCCGGTCCAGATAACCAGGGAAGCTCTGTACTATTGGCAATCTTTGTCTTTATATAGGTCTGTTCTGATCTTGCTGGAAAAGATTCATAGTAAAACATTGATTCTCTTCCTGATGATATAGTATAATTTCTTATAAGTTTTTTTTGATAAGCATCCAGTGATTTTATCGTTTGTCGAGCAGGAAGTTCTATAGTCATATATGTGCCCGTTTTTTTTATTTCCGGAACTGCCTCAACAACTTCATCCTTTGCGGCCCTTTCAGACATTGGTATGGCACGCTTTACTTCATATTCTTCTACAGCACCCGAGGATTCCTCCCTTTTCCGCTCTATATCAAGAAACCAGGGATAAAACACTGGGACAGAAATTGCACCGGCAGGTGAACCTGTAGAAATGGACATCTTAACGTTTTCCCAGTTTTCACCAGTCTGCTGAAACAGATTCGCATACAGAGCCATTTCAACTTTTCCCGATACGCTTTGGGCTCGAATATCGTATTCCATTTTCCAGGCAGTACCTGGAATCAAATATTTTATACGTAGCCTAGTCTTTATTTTACCCGGAGAATTTATTTCTATAACAGCTCTTTTTTCATAATCGTTTTCAGAAACTGGAGTTACAAGATAGATGTTTCTTTTTTCATATACATCGGTCATGTCTGCAAACTTTTGAATCTGTTCGCCTGACGCATTATCATAAGCAGATTTGTTTAACCGCTGGTACAAACCGTAATAATTGCTTCCCCCTATTTTTGAAAGTTCATATTCCCATTTCCTAATCTCTTTACCTAGCTCAATTCTCTTTTGTTCAACACTCCTTTTTTGTAAATAGAGCGATTTTCTACGTGCGGCGATAAAATCAAGAGTGCTTGCCCAAGCCTTGCTGTTGGGTACTCCACGAACAGTTTCATGTTTTGCGTTTTCAGCCGAAACAGAGCTAATTCCGTCCAGAAATTTTAACTGCGAATTAATATTGAGTAATGTGTCCAGATGTTCCCTGTCCCGATTTTTTAATAGGTCTAACTGTTTTTCCAGTTTTTCAATTTCTAGTCTTCGGCGAGTAGACAATGCAAATTTTTCTATTTCCACTGACAAGATTCGCACGTCACTTCCAGCAGAAGCTTTAACTGACCAGTCCAGAATATTAACAGGAAGAGAGCCAATCTCTATTCGATTTAACCCTTTTTTAAGCTGAACATCCACAATTCTTTCAATTTCACCCCTGTTCTGAAACAGTTTCACCGAATCAATTCTTGATACCAGTGGTGCCGACATAATACAATCAGAGAAAAAAAATATTACCATAATTATACCAATAATTTTCATACATCCCCCACCGGATCTTGTACTAATAATGCCATACATAATCAGTTAACATTACATGTTACAAAAAATCTCTGCTAATGCAAACAACTTCATCATATCAATTGTAAATTTTAAAAATTGTAATCTTATATAATAAAATGCTACACAAGCTGAAAAAAATCAACAGTATTATTATTCTTATTATGCTTATAATTGTTAACAAGCCCTTCCTTGAAAGCCAATAGCTCAATTTCGCTTGTTATTTAATATCTGTCCCTCATACCTGAAAAAATATTGACTTTTAATCAAGTTTAAAGTAACATATAATTATCATTCTAATCGCGGCGGGGTTGCTATGTCAAAACGTAAAAAGGTATTAATAGATAAGAAGTTTCAGTTGCGTACGGTATTTGCTCTTTTAGGAATAAAAATTGTAATTGTTTCCATTCTCGTTTGTGTTGTAGGCATATACGCCTTACAGCAGAATAAAAAGATCTCAAATATCATTGAAATAGAAGACAATATTGTTCAGGTACTGTCTTTACCTGTTGCGACAGCTGAAGATTTTGGTAAATCGCCCGATGACGAGGCGTTATCTGAAGCAAGTGAGGAAGACCTTGCCGCAATAGAGAGTTCACAAAAAATTTCTCTTAAGCTTGCTCAGGATCACGACAAGAACATGACAGAATTACGT
Organism: Spirochaetota bacterium; assembly: GCA_035447445.1. Lineage (GTDB taxonomy): Bacteria > Spirochaetota > UBA4802 > UBA4802 > JAFGJZ01 > JAFGRW01. The sequence continues at coordinate 5,251 of DAOTGZ010000087.1, forward strand.
CACATGATAAAGATTAACCAGGGTTTAATCTGGGGCATCGTCGCTATTATCTTTGTTCAGGGTATTATTCTTTTCTTTATACTTATTCGCCAAACTCACCGTATTGCAGGTCCTGTTTATGTAATGACCATGTACATGAAATCAATTATTGATGGCAACATACCAGAAAAATTACGCCCACTTCGTGAGAAAGATTTTTTGAAAGATTTTTACCAGGTTTTCACAGATATGGTTGATTCTTTAAGGAAAAACAAGAAAAAATAGATGATTATATAGTTTGAATAATAAAAAAGGTACTTTTCTAAGTACCTTTTTTTTATATATCGAAATAAAACATATTTTTTTATTTTTACTATTCTACATATTTAACCAGGTTTTCAACAGTTTCTTTAACCACCGGATCCTTCGAGTTATTACAATATACCGAGTATACTACTCGCGGACGGATAATGGAATGATATAACCGGTAATAATCTGTTTTGAAAATCAGGTCATATCGGCCGTCCTTTCGGCCGAAAAAATAGTCACTCATTATTGTATTTGGTTTATCCGGATCATACAGTTTTACTGTAAAACCGTGACGATACTTAAAACGGTCGCTACCCTGTTCGAGTTTCTCCTCCAAACTTTTCAAAGAACGCATTTTATAGGCATAATTTTCTTCAAAAACCTTACCTGAAATTATATCCCTTTTTATTGTCTCTAAATCACTAAAAAGATTAGTTGTAGGTTTCCTTGGAGATATTAGTTTTTTTGTGTCAGGATACCACTCATGAACAGCATCAATCTCGTTATTTGACTCATTATCGATAATCATTACAATTTTTTTTTCTGCACCAACAAAATCACCAATAATAATGATTGTTGTGTCATCAATAGATTGCAGAATAAAGTAGTTACGAAAATCCCTTGTCACAGGCATAAACTGCAACCGGTCAATTGTCATAGGGTTAAGAATATAATCAGAAACCCCAAAATCTTGTGCATACAAAAGAGCGGTAAACAAAAGCACCGGAAAAAAAATAGACTTTAACATCACTTTTTTTATCTTTTTCATGTCGAACTCCAATTTGGCATTATATACCGCCTATTTGCAAAACATATTATCTTTTCATAATATATATAATTTCTTTTAAAAGATCAAGATTAATCTTCGGATTATTCTTGATACAGCCGTTCTGGTGACATAATACAATCTAAAAAATACTATTGAAGAGATAAGAGAAAACAATAATGTCAAAATAAACATCGAATTAATCTGCCAGTTATATGCGAAAATTGCGGTCAATTGATCAATAAAAATATCCAATGGTTCTTTTCTGATCACATCATGTGTATCAATAACAAACGAAACGTTTTTATTATCACTTTTTCTAACAACCCTTTCAGGATCATTGTTATACACATATTCTCCCCAAACTTTTACGCTATATTCACCAGGAGATAAATTCTTGAAATGCATTATTCCATTATCACTACTGCCCTGATTAATTACCTCGCTATTTTTATAAACTGCATAATAGTATTTTTTTACAGAAAAAACAAGATCTTCATTTGATACAAATTCAGCCGATATTATTCTTTCACTATCGGAAACTGCATTCGAAATTCTTAATTCAATTGCTAAATCTTCATAAGCATAATCCTTAGAAATTGGCACTACAGGTGCAATATTGGAATCAGAGCTACTGATATTATCTTCTGCCTGATGAACAGAAAGAGCAATTTTTTCATATTCTTCGGGTGTAAGTTTATCACTTTCACCAATAATCAGCTCGTATGTAGCAATACGTCCCGGATTATCCGCTTTATCGATTCCACGAAGAGTTAAAAAATAACGCCCATCTGCCAAATTTTTAAATTCAAGTTCTGTTTTTTCTATAAACTTTTTCGGTTCTGCGGCTCTGTCTTTTGTTAATGAGTAATAGTACCCTTTTATTCTAACAGTATCGTCCATATCCCATTCAAATACTGCATCTCGTTTTTTAGAGCTTTCACCTTCTGTATGTGTAAGAGAGCGGATTCTTGGCACTGAAAGGGGACTGTTGCTTACTAGAAGAGGATAATGTATTGTTCGGCTGTAGTTACCCGCTTTATCAACTGCCCGTATATGAAAATATGATATACCATCAGTTAAAAAAGGAGCGCTTACTGAATTTGATGAAGCATCAAGGTTAACCACTGTCGGGTCAAAATAGGGTTCCCGGTTAACAATCATCGCGTAACCCTCCAAGCCTGAAGGATCATCAACAGTCTTCCATTTCAATTCGGCAGTTTCAAACTGAGACCATTTTCCAAAAGGGTGTGTCAGTGAAAAAACTTCTGGAGGAGAGGTGTAAATATCACTCTTAACTCCGGATACTGCATTTTGTTGATTCCATAATACCGAAACCTGATTATTATAAACAAAAGCAAAAGGATTCTTAAACGTTTCAGAATTATCTTCTGTTAACTGCTGTGCTTCTGAGAATTTTAGTTCTGTTAAGTCATAGTGAGCAGAATAGATCGTGCCCCGATTGTCTCGATTTATTTGCCATAGAATTCCGATTCTATTGTTCGGTGCCTTGTAAACGAAAGGAGCGAAACAATCAATATTGGTATTGTAAACAACCGATGACTTTTCTTCCCATACGGATCCGTAGTCAAATCCTTTTAGAAAATTAACTTTCCAGTTTGAATCCAAGTTGTTCAAGTAAGTTAGATACAATATGGAATCATGAGCTATCATCTGAGGAGCATTATCATCCTGATCACCAAAGGTAATTTGCCTAGACACAGACCACTCTTTTCCATAGTTATCTGAATAGGTGAAATACAGATTATCACCCAAGAGTTTGGTATTGTCTTTACCCTGCCATACAACATAAATATTTGACTTATCCGTTACAACAGCGGGGAAAAATGCTCCTCTTATTTGAGCCTGTTCAAGGGAAATTCTTGTAGGGGTTTTATACTCATTATCCTTTTTCGTTGTATGATAAATCGAAAACTGTTGTCCTTCCAGTGAATGATAAACAAGATGAAAAGAATTTTTATCATCAAAAAATGGCAAAGGAAGTACCTGCATCTCTCCCGTAAGTGGAACCATATCCGGGCTGCTCCAGCTAATGCCGCGATCTGAACTATCCGAATAATAAATTCTGTAAGCAGGATCATCCTGTAAGAAATTTTGCCATACTATGGATATTTTACCGTTTTCTGAAATTGCTACACGAGGATTTATGATCTGGTTCTGATCAAGATTGTTTATTGTACCAACCAGAACAGGTTTAAAAAATGATTTTCCACCATTAAATGATACAGAAGCATATACTCCCCTATTTTCTTCAACAGAGCCATACCAGGCCACAGCGGTTAATGTACCACGTGAAAAAACATTATAGCTGAAAATTTCTGTATTACCTTGAGTTATCCTGATTTTTTCCGACCAACCTACAGATGCCGATTTAACTAAAAATATCCGTGAAAACAAAACAAAAAACAACGCAAAGGAGACCATAAAGACTATAAGTCGTTCCAAGTTTTTTTTTGTTCTAATGTTCATTATTTCTTATGGCCCTTATCAAGAGTAATCAGTTTGCACACACTTAGATATTTCATTAATTATCGGTAATTGGCGCATATATTGTTAAATTTGATATCAAAAACAATATTGCTATTTTAACGCACAAAAAAAGGAACCAATAAACAGTTCCTTTTTTAACAAGTCTACTACTACACAAATTACCCTTATTTAAGCATACTGTTTGCCTTTTTTAAAGCAGCCTTTATATCATCAAACAATTCGTTCTTACCAACTACTTCATTTTTTAACAGTATTTTTTTTATTGAGCTGTTCACACCGCTGATTATTAGCACAGCCTCTTTGTCGGCAATTAATTTGCGTAATGCTTTTAATCGCATAATGCCAGTACTATCTATTATTGGAACATAGCGCATCCTTAATAATATAACTTTATGTTTAGAGCCAATCCAGCTCTCAACCCCTAAAAGTTCCGCGACAGAACCAAAGAACAGAGGCCCATTCATTTCAAATACAGCTATCCGGCTGTCAATTTCCCCGAACTCCGCTGTAAAAAGTGAATCTTCTTCTTTTTGTGACATTATCGGCAAAATATCCAGTGAAGAAGCCATACGTTTCATGAAAAGTATTACTGCCAAAATAAAACTTGAGATAATAGCAACTGACAAATCAAAAAACAGAGTTAAAAAGAATGTGACAAAAAGTACTGAAATTTCGGATTTGTTGGTTTTACATATCATCTTGAAAGACTGAATATCACTCATGTCATACGCGACAACTACAAGTATTCCAGCTAGAACGGCCAATGGGATATATCCGGCTAATGGAGCTAAAAAGAGCAACATCAAGAGTAATACAAGCGCGTGTACTATTCCCGCAATCGGAGTACGCCCTCCGTTCTTAATGTTTGCCGCAGTTCGCGCGATTGCCCCTGTGGCCGGTATTCCCCCAAAAAGGGCGCTTGCCAAATTGGCCACCCCTTGAGCTATCAGCTCAATATTTGAACGATGACCAGATCCAATCAGACCATCTGCGACAACAGCGGACAGAAGAGACTCCAAGGCTCCTAATAGTGCAATACTTAATGACGGTAACAGTA
>DAOTGZ010000088.1:0-9872 GCA_035447445.1 Spirochaetota bacterium
TTAAAATGGATTTTCAAGATAACAGTTTTGTCTATACTTCGGACCATAACAATGATCCGGTCAAGCATGCCGAGATGTATGAGCAAAAAGTTATTACTATAGACCGCTTCAAAGAATTGAAAACATTTCCATGGGATTCGGATATAATTTATCATGAATCTGGAATACCTCCGCTTCATACTCCCGTATCTTTTTTATCATCACTGCCCCAAAAAATTCAAAATAAGATTCACGTATACCACATCGCCGAAAAGGATTTTCCTAAAGATACCAGTCTCAATCTGGCAAGATTTGGTATCGAAAATACTTTTTATCGCAAAATAAGCGCCTCTGATCATATTGAGGCCTATAAGATATTGAGCCTTCTTAAGCATATAGATTTTTTTGAAGAGATACCTGTTCAAAAAGCACAGGAGTTTATAACCATTGTAAAAGAGGAGCGTTACCAGAAAGGTGAGAAGATCATCTCTAAGGGAACACAGGGGGACAAGTTTTACATAATTTATATGGGTAATGTTTCTGTAATGGGTGATGATCTTAAAAGCCGTAAGATTTATGGGTCTTACGAGTACTTTGGCGAGGTAGCGTTGGTTACTAGGCAAAACCGTGCTGCGGATGTATATGCCGAAACCAATGTTATACTTTATACTATAACACGTGATGAGTTTTTAAGCTTTATATCAGGAACAGATTTTGAGAGAATACTAAAAAGACTAGCCAAGATAAGAACAAGTGAGACATGGAATCTTTTATCAAACAGCCCGCATTTAAAATACTGTTCGGCATCTCAAAAGACATGGCTTGAATCGATGTTTGAACCAATTTTGTTAAAAAATAGCGGGGTTATACAAGAAGAAGGGAAAAAGTCCGACTTTATGTATATTATACGAAAAGGCTCGGTGAAATTGTGTAAGGGTAACGAAACAATTGCTACTCTTTCGACAGGCGATATTATCGGTTCGATGCATGATATTCACAGGGGACATACATCACGTTATACATATAAACATGATTCAGATGTCTCTCTATTTGCGATGAAAAGCAGTGAAATTTCAATTTTTGCTGAAAAGAATCCAGGCATTGTTATGAAAATTGAATACAACTATATGTGATTATTATTGTTCTGATCATTTTCCTATTTATTATTAGGAACCTCTATAGATTAATTTTTGTACAATGAACTTGCGGCAAATTCCAACTACAAAACAAAAAATATTACTAGCCCCATAAGTAATATTTTTGGACTTTTTTCGATTGGCAACAATAAAAAAATTCTTTAAATTAAATAATAGTGAAAGCCATTGGAAAAAGAAATTTCCGAAGTTCCCTAATCAAATTAATTAATAAACATTCTTTGTTGCTAAATTACAATATTTATGGTAAAATAGACTATACTAATCGGTCAATTGAATCATCGCGAATCATAAAAAGTTGTTTTTTGTTTTTTATACTATGGAATTTTTAGGGGGATTTATGGACAGTAACGAGTTAATGAAGTTTGCGGATGACTCTGAAAACATAATGGATTCGAATCTTCCACAAAAATTCTGGAAAATACTGATAGTCGATGACGAACCGGATATACATACCGTAACAAAACTTGTTCTTGCCGATTCGGTTTTTCTGGGACGCAAACTTGAATTTTATGACTGTTTTTCGGCAAAAGAGGCAAGAGAATTTTTAAGCAATAATGATGATATTGCTGTTATGTTGCTCGATGTAGTAATGGAACAGGATGATTCTGGGTTAAAACTTGTTGATTACGTACGTAATGTTCTTAATAACCGAACAATACGTATAGTTTTACGTACCGGGCAACCGGGCCAGGCTCCAGAAGAGAAGGTTATCGTTGAGTACGACATTAACGATTATAAGGCAAAAACAGAACTCACTACAGAGAGATTATATACTACTTTATACTCTTCCCTTCGATCATACCGAGATATAATCACAATAGATAAAAGCCGTAGAGGTCTTGAAAAAATAATTTCTGCCTCTTCAAGTATCTTCGAGATGCAATCTTTAAAACAGTTTGTTCACGGAATACTTATGCAGGTTATGTCGATACTGCATATTGACAATGACGCTGTATATTTAAAAACTTCGGGTTTAACTGCATCAAATATGGATGGTGACATTATTATTCTGGCCACAGCGGGAAAGTACGCAGAGCAACAGATAGAGAAACAGAATATTGATGCGATAGATGACAAGAATGTCAGGCTTATGATTCTTGAAGCTTTGCAAAAAAAACAGACAATAAACAGAGGTAACTGTTATACTGGATACTTCCGAAGTAATAATGGATCTGAAAACATAATATATCTTGAGCATTCAGAAGATATAAATCCATGGGAGCTTGACCTGCTTGAAATATTTTGTGCTAATATTGCTGTGGCATTTGATAATATTTATCTGACAAAGGAGATTGAGGATTCACAAAAAGAGATGATGTTTATCCTTGGTGAAATAGCTGAAAGCCGCTCTAAAGAGACCCATTATCATGTAAAACGGGTGGGCGAATATTGTAAACTGATAGCCATTCTAAGTGGAATGGATGAGGAAGAAGCCGAAACATTACGGGTTGCATCTTCCATGCACGATATTGGGAAACTTGCCATACCTGATAATATTCTATTTAAACCTGCACGTTTTGATGATGAAGAGTTCGAGATCATGAAAAAACATTCAGGACTTGGTTCTGACATACTAAAGTTCAGTAAGCGATCTTTGTTGCAAAAAGCGTCGTTAATCGCGCAACAACATCATGAGCGCTATGACGGTAAAGGTTATCCTGACAAATTAAAAGGCGATCAGATACATCCATACGCCCGCATAACGGCGATAGCCGATGTGTTTGACGCTCTATCTACCGACAGGGTTTATCGTAAAGCCTGGCCTATGGAAAAGGTAATACATAAAATGGAAGAGGAGAAGGGGCGACACTTTGATCCAGTTTATGTAGATATATTGCTTGAAAATCTGGATAAATTTCTTGATATTCGCAAAAAACTGGATAAATAGAATTTTTTACTAAAGCTTCACCCTGTTTTTTCGATTATATGAGTAAGAGGTTTTTAAACCTTTACCGTATGATAAAACAGGGAGGTTTTATTATGATGACTCAACGGATTGGGGAACAGAATTTTCAAAACAGCGCGCTTTTTATCAATAATGCCAATGAAAAACATAATGAGCGCTCGGAAGTCAATATTCTAAAAAGCAAAGAGATCAATCAATTGGCTGCGAAATTCGAAAATAGCGGTATTTTCACTGCCGAGGCTTCTAAAATTCTTGCTCAGAATATCTTGAACGGCTCTGTTGACGTTTACGTCTAAAACCATTGCTTTAGAGCCGATCTTCTTCAATAATATCTTATTGACAAAGCTCATGCCTTAAAACCCTTATTCTTTTCATGAACAAACAAAAAATCACCTCTATACTTGAAGATTATGGATTGCGTCCCTCTAAAAAATTTGGGCAAAATTTCTTAATAAATGATGAGATAAGCCAAAAAATATTATCTTCATCTCTATTGACTGAGGGGTCACGAATACTCGAGATAGGTCCTGGCCTTGGCTGCATGACACAGTTTCTAGTCGAAACCGGATTACCAGTTATAGCAGTGGAAATAGATAAAGGCTATGTTAATGTATTGAAGGACACGTTTTACACAGCAAACAACTTCACCCTTATACATGATGATTTTTTAAGATTTCAACCTGATTTTACTTTTACCCATCTTATAGCGAACTTGCCATACTATTGCGCTTCTGAACTTATTTTCAAAGTCGCGGAATTCAATCCTGAAGTTATTACGGTAATGCTTCAAAAAGAGATGGCCGAGAGAATCAAGGCAAAACCTGGCAGCAAAAGTTATGGCCTTTTGACAGTTAATCTTACAATTAAATATGAGTTTCACGAAATGTTCACAGTCGGAAAATCGAACTTTTATCCAAGGCCGGATATCGATTCTGCTGTTATAGTATTAAAAAGACGCGAAAACAATTTAATAGAAGAAAATCTTATACCTCTATTTAAGCAGATCACTCGTTCACTTTTTTGGGGACGCCGTAAAACCATAGCTAAATGTTTGACCAGCTCTCCACATATTGCCGCAAAAAGAGAAGATGTTTTAAAAGTGATTGAGGCATCAGCTCTTGATTCTAATCTTAGGGCAGAAGATTTATCACTTACAGATTTTGTTAAACTTACAAAAGAATTTATGAGGCTAAACCTGGCATGAGATATACCTTTGAACAGATAGTACCCATACTAAACAGAGTAGAAAAACCGGGAAGATATACCGGTGGAGAAAAAAACAGCGTACAGCCTGAAGACGGTGATTTCAGATTTGCACTTGGGTATCCCGATCTGTACGAGATCGGGATGGCAAACCAAGGCATACAAATCTTGTATAGTAGGCTAAACGAAACAAAAGGGCTTTCTTGTGAAAGATTTTATGCGCCAGGAAAAGACCTGTTTGAATGTTTAAAACAGTCAGGGCTAAATCTTTTCACTCTTGAGACATTTACGCCCTTGAACGAGATGGAAGCAGTTGGTTTTAATTTGTCACACGAACTTTTGTATACAAATATGCTATACATACTTGAAAGCGCTGGTATCGCAATTTTTTCAAGAGAAAGGCTAGAAAGTGACCCTATAATAATCGCAGGTGGTGAGGCTGTATCGAATCCTGCTCCGGTATCACTTTTCGTTGACTGTTTTTTTGCAGGTGAAGGTGAAGAGGGAATAATCGAAATTGCCGAGTCGCTTAAAATTAACCGTAACTTGAACCGATTGGAGAAGCTAAAAGCCCTTTCGCTTATAGAGGGGGTAATGGTTCCATCACTGTACAAAACCGCTATTAACGGTGACGGCATGGTGATTTTCGAAGGACCGAGAGTTAATAAAAGAAATATATCGGGACAATCATTAAGAAATCCGCTAAAACCAGTTATACCTTCGGTGCGTACTTCACAGGAGCGTGCGGTAATCGAAATAACTCGTGGCTGTGATAATCTATGTAAATTCTGTCATGCCGGATATTATACATTGCCATTACGCCAATGTAGTGTAGAGAAAACGGCTCAGGAAACCTTTGAGGTACTAGAAAATACAGGCTATAACGGTGTTACATTTACCTCACTTTCGATAAGCGACTATGCCCAGCTTATACCGCTTCTAAACAGGGTGCTTCCTGATCTTAACCGAAAGGGTGTAAACGTAAACCTGCCTTCAATGAAAGTAGACAAAGGTACTTTGCCAATAATAACAACAATATCTGGAGTAAAGCAGGTTAACCTGACTTTTGCCGTTGAAGCAGCACATACCGAGATACGTAAGTTGATACATAAACGAGTGCAAGTAGATGAACTTCTTGAAATAGTACGCTATGTGTTTGAAAACGGCTGGAAAACTATTAAGCTGTACTTCATGTTAGGTCTTCCCGGCTATAAAGAGTACGACGAAGCGCAATCAATAATTGATCTTTTAAAACAGATCTTTGATATAGGACGAGGGAAAAAAAGCATTAACGCGACGGTATCTCCTTTTATTCCCAAGCCTCATACACCTCTTGATATGAATGATATGGCAACAGCAGAATATTTTAACAGCGTTGTAGATAAACTTAAAAAAGCTCTACCGCGCAAAATAGCTGTAAAAAATCATAATATTGATTCGTCCATTGTAGAAGGCTTTTTGGCACGAGGTGACATTGAGTGCGGACGGGCTTTGCATGAAGCATACACGGCTGGAGCAGTGTTTGATTCATGGAGTGAGCACTTTAACAGTAATGCATGGCTACCTGTTGTAGAGAAATACATGCACAGGGCCGACTATTTTTGTGAGCGTACTGACGAGAATCAGAGTTGGTCTGTTATTTTGACTGGAGCCGAAAAGCTGGTTTCTGCGAAGCGTGATACTGTGCTAAGCGAAGAAGATCTGGGGCGCAAAAGAATGCGGCACGAGGTACCGTTTGACTATGAATCTATTAATAGATCAATGGAAGATTTTGAGAAAAGCTATGAAAAACTTTTAAGCGTGCGTATAGTATTTAGTAAAAAGGGGCGGGCACGATATATATCACATCTGGATCTTGTAGAGATAATTAAACGCGCATTTAATATAGCAAAGTTGCCCATTTGTTACAGTCGAGGATTTAACAAACGCGCGCATATAGGTGGTGGTTTTCCCCTGCCGCTTGGTATCGATAGTGAATGTGAAGTGTTTGACTGTGACCTCTATTCAGAAATGCCGGTTGGAGTCGAAGATGTAATTGGTTCAAATTTACCCGAAGGGGTAGAGCTTGTAAAGATATATCCGCATAATGGTGATACGATCGCGTTACATAAAAACAGTGTGAGCTCTTATAGAATTTGTGGAAACAGCAATATCATTGAAAAGATAGAGAAGGCTATCGATTCGGACATAACCTTGACCAAGAAGACAAAAAAAGGTGTAACAGAAATTAAAGCAGCTGATTCAGTTCACAGTGTACAGAGGGGTGACAACAATATAACACTTTTTCTTTATACAGGCAGCACAAATGCTTTACGCATTGATGCGCTTATGCGGGCATTCGTAAATGATGATGAGTATAATAGCCTGGTAATTACAAAAATTGCTATTTATAACGATGAAAATGGATTGACCAACCTTTTATGACAACAAAACGGGCCTCTCTTTGATATTCTTATTAAGAATAATAAAGATAATAAATTTTAGATGTTTTATTGTTGACCTTTGTGTATATTTAAGTGAGAATATCAATGCGTACGGAGGTACAAAATGGAAATACAGAATATCTCAGGGTCGGATATAGTACAGACAACCATGAATAGAACAGAAGAACCGGCGCAAGAAACTGAATCCATTGTTCAGCAAAGGGAAAATGTGCAAGAAGAGAACAAAGGAAATACAATAGATAATTACGCGTAAGCCGGAGCTAAGATGGCAGCTACCAAAGAGCAAAAGCAGCAGTATGATGAGGCCATAAGAGAGCCTAGAGCCCGTATGAAAGAGCTTGAAAAAGAGCTTAAGGATTTACTGGCAAAAAAAAAGAAATATCCAGCTATTGGCGGTTATTATAATCTTGAGATGGTGCTACTTCATCTTGAGATTATAATGCTAAATATAAATATGAATGATTCATCAATTGAGTATCTTGATCTGCGTAACTCTGCTTTTCTTGAGCGCGGTCGTAAGGAATTTTATAAGGCTCTACAACTACTTGAAGAAATTGCCGGAAACGAGCTCGAGAAACCTCTTTCTGAAAACAAGGAGTACCTAAAATCCATTGACCGAGTTAATATCCGAAATATACTTCAGATAGTACGTAAGTTTTCATGGGTGTTTGAGACGCTTAAAGACCGTGTGGGCTCTACATCCAAATGGAAATGGGCATTTGTGGATATATATGTACGTGTTGCTGCCGTAATAAAAAACATGATTAATTTCTCTGAACTTGAACAGCATCGCAATTTTAGATCCGAATTTTTTAAAGACCGTGAAGAACTGCTTAAGTTTTGCAAGGCTAATCTGGAAGAGGCGGCAAAAGAGTCACGAAATAAGTACGAGATGTCTACCAAGGCACCCGAAGATATACTAAAAGCAATTGAACTTTTGTCCTCATTACATAATATTCATGTATTATACGGCGAAGTTAACGAGGCTCAGAAAACCAAGACCGTAATAGATGCCCTTCGTGCCCGTATTGATACAGAAGAGAAAAAGAATACCAAGGCCAAAGCTAAGGCCGCAAAGGTATAAATACCTGTTCGATTTATCCTTTTTTATGTACTTAGCAAATAATCAAAAAGCCTGACTGATTTCGGAAGAACTATGAAGATTAACAGAATTAACCCTGATTGTGCAACAGTGCAAAACGGACTTCCCTTATATTTGCAAGGCAAAAATGACAAAGCTGTTTTATTGATTCATGGATACAACGGTTATGTTCATGATGTAAGTTTTTTGGCACATAAATTGAATAAGGCAGGCTTTACGGTCTCTGTTCCACGTAATACTGGATGCGGAACCGACCATACCGATTTTTTATGTACAAAGTCACGTGACTGGATTCGGCACGCGGTCGATTGCTACCTTGACCTGAAAGCTGTGTATAAAGATGTCTATCTGGTTGGTCTTTCAATGGGGGCTCTAATCTCAATTATTTTGGCTTCACATTTTAGAGTCAAGAAGCTTGTGCTTGCTGCACCCGCGGTAATACTGATTAGCCCGGTTCTGCCGTTTACCTCTTTTTTAAGAATTTTTATCAAAAAGATTAAAAGAAATACCAAGTTCAAGCCTCTTAATCCTGTTAACAATCGAACTTTTGCTAAAGAGTGGAAGTTTTTAAACAGTGAATATTGGAGCTGGCACTACGTTCCTGCTCTTTATCAGCTGCAAAAGATACGTCGTCAGGCCATAAAGGCCATAAAAAAGGTAAAATCTGATACTCTTGTGCTTGCCTCAAAAAGCGATTTAACGGTTTCATTAAAAACAGTCATCTATTTGCGTGACAAATGCTCTGCCGAAAAGTTTGAATCAAGGATTTTTGAAAAGAGCTCACATGTGATAACCGACAGTGTCGAGCGTGAAGATGTCGCCAAAGCTGTAATCGACTGGTTAATTGATAAGCCGACCAGACGAGACAGACAAAAATAGAGTTATAAAATGATACGGGATTTGAACTGATTATATATGGAGCATTCAAGTTATCAGATAACTGGTGATACAACGAATATAGAGGCTATAATGAAAAACGAGCTTCTGTCTGTATCGCGTACCTATGTTAAAACCAACGAAACAAAAATATGCTCCAGTGAGTCGGCACTGGTGGTTGATCTTGGAACATGCGTAAGCGTAGTTTTGAGCGGAATCACTTCCGAGGGCAGGCTCTATTTCGGAGCCAACCACCTGTTTAAAAGCAGAGACGAAAACAGTGACAAGTCTCTTGAGCAGATTAGCTCGCTTTATAATGAACTTCACGACAAGAAGGTAACACGGATACAGTGTATTGGTGTTTTTGGTGCCGGTTACCGTGAAAAGAGTCTGGCTTCGCAGGTAGCACAGAATAATATTATAACCGTATTAGAAACCTTGAGCCTTTATAAACTGGATATAGAAATATTCCAGACAGGTTTCAGCCAAGGGTTACTGCTTTATCATTCACAATCCCTGGATTCAATTGTTGTTAGGCTAAAAAATCTGGGCGATAGAACTTTTACCTACTACAAACTGCCTATAAAAAAAATATTTAATAAATGGTAATTTTTAAAGCTTCTTTGAGGTAAATATGAGTTTTATAAAAATATCTGTGCTTATGGTGGGAGTATCTCTTATTTTACTGGTTATAAATATGATTATTAAGGCAAACGAAGCTGAAAATAAATTTAAGTACAATCCAGAGCTGGAATTTATTATTGATTATCCGGGAAACCCTGTGGATAAAAACGGACGTTTTGTAAATGAGCCGCCAACTACCTTGAGCGGATTTACAGATATTATTAAGTGGAAATTTTCTGACAATCCGCAAGAAGAAGAGAAAAAAAACGAGAATTACAGTTTACCCGTAAAAAAGGGATGCGACTTTTTAGAAGAAGAGAAAGATGTGATTGTCTGGTTGGGCCACGCCTCATTTTTTATACGGCTTAACGGGGTATCGATGCTGATTGATCCTGTATTTGACAAGGCAACAGTTGTTCCCCGACTTGCCGGCAATGCATGTGATATATCAAACTATAAAAACATTGATTATCTGCTTATATCTCATAACCACCGAGATCATTTGGATATTCCGACTATTGCAGAACTGTATAAGAATAATCCCTATATACATGCCCTTATACCCCTTGAAATGGGGAAAG
>DAOTGZ010000089.1:0-1367 GCA_035447445.1 Spirochaetota bacterium
TAATCGAGCAGATTATTGAAATATAATTACCACTCTTCTGCTAACATAAAAATAATCGAAAAGTTGCTTGCGTGCTGTTTGTAATAAGGTAAAGTGAGTGAGTAAAAAGCCATTTAGTTGTGAATATGGTCGATACTTTATAATCGTTTGTGCAGAGAAAATGGAAGCGAAAATAGAAGTGAAGATGAATGCGGAATTGGTGGATGCGTATTATGAAAGAGATATTGGATAAAATCGATAAACTGCATTCCCGGATAAACCAAATGCGTCCGCTTGAAAAGGAGACACTCGCATCTTTACGAAATTATTATAAGATTGGATTAACCTGGTCCAGTAATGCTCTGGAGGGGAATACTCTTACGGAATCGGAAACAAAGGTGGTTATAGAAGACGGGCTTACAATAGGGGGTAAGCCTTTAAAAGATCATTTTGAAGCAAGTGGTCATGCCGATGCCTTTGATGAAGTAATCAGACTCTCTCAAAAAGCTGACATAACCGAGATAGATATATTAAAACTGCATCGTCTATTTTTTTTAAAAATAGATGATAAAAATGCCGGAGCATACCGTACAAAAACGGTTTTTATATCGGGTTCGCACTATCCTTTGCCCTCGCCAGAAAGGGTTCCTGCATTAATGAAAGAATTTACAGATCTTGTTTCTTGTTCCAGAAAAACGGAACATCCGGTTATTGCAGCCGCAAAGGCTCATCTTCAATTTGTATTTATTCATCCCTTTGTTGATGGTAACGGCAGGGTAGCAAGGTTGTTAATGAATCTGATACTTCTTCAGCAGGGTTATCAGATAGCGATAGTACCTCCTGTTTTGCGCGGCGAATATATAGCTTCGATCGAAGCCGCGCATAAAGATGAAACAGACTTTATAAAGCTGATCTGTAGATCTGTTTATGAAACACAAAAAGATTATTTGCGCATGCTAAACGGATAATTGATAGTACAAAACTGAGTACAGGTGTGCTATAAAAAATATATTTAATGTAAAATTGCTTTTTCAAAGAGGATACATTACGATAACATTTCTTTTTTCTGATATAAAACCAGAGACTGCAGCATATATGAGCTTAAAGGTAAAACGAATAAAATTACTGTTTATTCTGTATTACCGGATTAACAGATCCATATTGTAACTTAATAGAGAGGAAAATTGTGAAAAGAATAACACTTGCACGTATAATTACCTTTGTAGTGATTTTTATTTTGATGTTTATGTTTCAACGAAGGTTTTTAATTTTTTCAACAGGAAGTTCAGTTAATTCTGATATCTCCTCTATGGAAAATCCCTTAGCTAACATTTTAGAAGCTGTTTGAAGTTTGCCAGCTGCTATTCCTTCACGTTTACCTCTACGCA
>DAOTGZ010000089.1:1467-9853 GCA_035447445.1 Spirochaetota bacterium
ATCTTTTCTACTAATTCTGCCAACATTGGTTTTACCCCCATTAAATTTCGTATCGAATTGAGTTCGATTTCTTTAAGTTCTACTTTGAACATGTTTTTTAGCCAGAGAAAATAATCCCTGATATCTGACGGATCTTCGTCTTTAATATACATTACTATACGGTCTATGGCAACACGCAACTTCTTTTCATTTCCAGCATTTTCTATTTTTATGACGGCCGCAATTAGATTTGATAATTTATCTATAAAAGTGTCAGAAATTTCATTTTGGATAATCGCAAAATACTCAAAGGATGGTATGTAATTAGCAGGTATATTTTTTTCAATCAGATCACCAATGTTACGTGGAACTGTCCATTTTTTTGATCCGTTATATAATAATAAAGGAAAGACGTTTGGCAATAAACCCTTCTTACTGTTTTTTAATAGTTGATCATATAAGAGCAGTATATATTGAAACATTCTGATCGGTATTGCCTTGTCTGGAGTGGATTGAAATTCCATTAAGATATATATGTAGGTCTCGTTTTTGTTGAGATTAATCTTGTAAAGCAGATCACTTTCTCGGTCTAGCATCTCTTCAGAAACAAAGGTCTTATCAGCCAGTTCTAGATTATTTTCCGTTAAGCCTTTCACGAAATCTTCATGTACAAAAGATTTTAGTAGTTGCAAAAAAATTCTTTTGTTCGAAAATAGGAATTTATATGCATTGTCATGTGGTTTCGTCATCAATTTATCTCCTTCTTGTTCTTACATATATAAACCGATTTTTTCAAAAAAAGGGCGAAAAAAATTGTTCTCTATGAAAAAAAGATTGTTTTCGATAGATTGCTAGTTTTTGCATAATATTCAAAGAAAGTGGATTGTATGAATACAAACAATTCTTTCATGAAACAGTGGTTTGACGGTGTTGAAGATTTTCTGGAATCTTCGGGCGAGGTGGCTCGCAAAGATTTTTTGTCGTGTTGTGCGAAAAGGTGTTCAGACTCTTATCCGCTTGCCTTGTACAAAGAGGCCTTTTCTGATGGTCGAAGTTTACCTGAAGCATTGAAGTATTTGGCTAATAATTTTGACGGGTTTGATTATGCTGTTTTTTCTGACAGAGTAGAGCTTAGTTATAGTCAATGCGGATGTGATCTTTATAAAGAGGGGCTGATCACAAGCGTTAATTTATGTCAATGCTCGGAGGCGAGCTTGCTTTATATCTGGGAGCAGATTTATGGCAAGGGCGCTGTAGCGGTTACAACCAAAAAGACGATTATCGGTGGTAACGATTCATGCCTATTTGAGATTCGTATTTTAAAATGAGGTAAATATGGTTTATTCGGTGATTATCAGGTTATAATAATTACTGATTGACCTTTTTTTCGACTGTGCTATTATATCATCAATAAATAAATCAGAGGTAATATTATGATTATCAGAATGCAATGTAAATCTTCTTCAGGAAAACCATTTTCGGGGTTCCGAACATAACATAGCGGGAAATCTATAAACTAATAATCCCGCCCTGTTTCCTCGGGGACCCTTCCCTAAATGCGCGTTTGTGACTTAAGGTCATAAGAATGCGTAAACGGAGAGTAATGTGCTCCGTTGTTTAATAATGAGGAAATAGAAAATGAATTTAATAAACGCTAACGCGGTTTTTTATAGCAACGGCAGTAAGACTATACTGCGCGATGCATCTTTTTGTGTGCAAAAATCAAAAAAATACGCTCTTATTGGTCCTAACGGTACCGGCAAAACGACCCTGCTTCGTCTAATTACAGGTGAGCTTGAAGTAGAGTCAGGAACCATAACCTGTAAGGAGTCCCTAAAGTGGAGCCTTGTTCCGCAAGAGGCAGAGCCGGGCGATGGTCGAACAATACGCGAATATATGCTATCGCCGCTTGCTCCTGTGATAAAAAAGATGGCTATGCTTGAAAAGCAGATGCAGACGGCACGTGATGAAGAGCTTGCGGATCTTCTGGTTGAGTATCAGAAGGTGCAGGATCTGTTTGAAAAAACGGGAGGGTACGGCGCTGAGGATAACGCTTTGAATCTTTTGGCAAGCCTTGGTGTGCAAAATGACCCTGACCAAATTGTGGATACACTTTCGGGAGGCGAGCAGAGCCTGCTTTTTTTTGCACGAGCCCTTGCAGGTGACCCAGAGCTTTTAATTTTGGATGAGCCGGGAAACCACCTAGATTATCTTGGGCTTGCCTGGCTTGAGAGTTTTTTGCAAAACTTCAGAGGTGCAGTAATAATTGTGTCGCATAACAGATATATGATTAACCGAATCTGTGATGAGATATGGCATTTGCAAAACGGCAGCTTAACCGTTTTTAACGGTAACTATAACAGGTTTAAAACCAGTTACCTTCGTGACGGAGCAATAAGGCAAAACGAGTATCAAAAGGCGCAAAAAGAGATAGGCGAACTTAACACGCGAATTTCGCGACTGCAGTCGATTGCTCGATCACAGTATAACCCTCCGCCGGGGGTGCTCAGCGAACTTAAAAGTCTTATGGCAAAGAAACAGCGTATAGAGCAGAACATGCCGGATAAGCAGGATATACTCGCGGATACCGTTAAGATAAGTGTTAACGCGCAAGCGGTACAGGCAGATATAGCCTGTGAGGTTAAAAATTTGTGTTTGAGCGCCGGTGACACATTTTTGGCAGATAACGTGAGTTTTACCTTACATTGCGGTGAGCGAGCCGCGATAGAGGGGCTAAACGGCACGGGAAAAACGACCTTGCTCGAAAAAATTGTAAAAGAGGGCAGCAGGGATTCAGACATTATAAGAATAGGTCCCAGTCAAAAGCCTGGGTATCTGAGCCAGAAGCCGCAATTTGCTACTGATGCCCAGACAATTGCCGACGAGGTAAAGAGCTGGGGGCAGCTTTCGCGCGATGAAGTTTACGATACGATAAAGAAGTTTCTGTTTACTTACACTGATCTTGATAAAAAACTTTCAGTTTTATCGGGAGGAGAAAAAAACAGGCTTCAGCTTGCGCGGCTGATCTATTGCAAGGCAAATTTTCTTGTTTTGGACGAGCCCACTAACCATATGGATATTCAGACTCGTGAGGTTATGGATGAGGTATTAACCGGTTTTGCGGGAACAATTCTTTTTGTGTCGCATGACCGCTATTTTTTAGACGCGGTAGCACAAAGGGTTATCGAGATTGCCGACAAGAAGATCACGGTGCATCAGGGTAATTTTACCGACTTTTTTAAAAAACGGTATCGCACTCTACCGCGGCTTTCGGGATCGGTAACAACACGAGCTAAGAAGCGTAATCCGTATAACGACTCTGCATCCAAAAGCGCGTCTGGCCAAAAAGAGAAACAGCTGGAAAACCGGATCGAAGAGATGGAGCAGGAGATCGCGTGTTTAACACACGAGCTGGAGCTTTGCGTATCACAAAAAAACAGCGCAAAAGGTCGACAGCTTGCCTCGCGCCTTGACAAACTAGACAACGCCCTGACACGCCTTTACGCAGAATGGGATTCAGTTTGTAAAATATAGCATATCGGTATTTTTTTTAAAATACTGTTTTATGTAATTACTATTTAAAGTCCCCCTTCTGGGGGGACCTGACTTTTACCCGGAAATCTTATCAAAATATTGGCCGATTTAGATAAACCTGATCCGGAGATTGACCGTATATGGGCTGAAGAAGCAAGAAATCGTTGGGCGGCGCATAAAGCTGGCCGTATTCCAGCTGTTTCATATTCGGATGTGATGGGAAAGTATCGCCGTATATGAAAGTTCTTTTCTTAAACAGGATTTTTTATTTTTTATAAGCAGGTTATATCAAGTATAAAATAATTAAATCTTATTCCCAGTCTTCAATTTCGAGTTTAATAATTCTGGAAAATTCTTTTGTATTATGAGTAACAAGAATCAAATCATTCAGTAACGCTATACTGGCAATTTGCAAATCAAAAGGTCCGATAGGTTTTCCTTTCTTTTCTAACTGAGCTCGAATATCTCCGAAAATATCTGAAGCTTCATCATCGAAAGGGATAGAAGGGAAAACATTAAGAAAATTAATCAACTTGTCATAAGTTTTTTTAAAGGATTTGCTTTTATAATCTCCTGCAAATAATTCAGCTCTAACAACTGAGCAGATTACAATATCATCAGGACTGAAAGAAGAGATTTTTTTAACTATTTCATCAGATTGACCATTTAAATACTTAATGCATACGTTGGTGTCTAAAAGATAAGTCATAGAAGCTGCTCTCTTTGGGGAAAATCACCTTGAGGTAGTCTTTCGATTTGATCATTTCTTAAACAACCATAAGTATTTTCAAAAAAATTTTCAGGCCATAATCGTTTTGAGTTATTCTTCGGCTGTAAAATAATTACCACCTCCACATCAACTTCTTTTTCAGTTGTTGGGACTTTTAAGTTTAATATACCATCACGTCCTATTCTGGATCTTAAGTTTATCGTTTTCATTGCAATCTTTTCTCTCATTTTATATTATTAACTATAGACTATTGCTATACATGAATTTTTTCAATCAAAAAATTATTATAAATTTGCTTTTTCACATTAGAGTATTTTAGACACAATTAATAGCATGGTCATTTTAGCCAGGGTTAAGTATATTGCAACACGGCGGCGAGGGGCGCAAAAATATCCTACATCTACGGTTTAGGGGACGATACGTTTGTGGTAGTAGCGGTCGCGCATTTGCATCGTGAACCGCGTTATTGGTCAGATCGCATTTAATAGAACGCGAGTTGCATACGTATTCCAGTATCATTCAGACCGCTTTATGCCTACGGTTAATAATTGGTTGACAACTTGATAAAAGCAGTTATTATGAATGGATGAAAACATTACCGGTTGGCGAATTTAAAACACATTTTTCTGAGATACTTGACTGTATTAAAAACGGTGAAGAGATTGCATTTTCATATGGCAAAGGGAAAGAGAAAATTGCTGTACTTGTACCATATGCAAAATACTCTAAAAAGCGTAAACGAAATCTGGGATTATTACAAAATAAGGCATCATTTGAAATACAATCTGATTTTAAAATCACCGATGACGAATTTTTAGTATTATGAAGTATCTGATTGATACTCATGTATTACTATGGAGTCTTTTTGATACGTCAAAATTATCAAAAAAAGTATATGGGATCTTATTAGATATAGAAAATGAAATTTATGTGAGCAACATTACTTTTTGGGAGATTTCGTTGAAGTATGGCATTGGAAAGTTGTCATTGAAAAATATTCTTCCTAGCTTTTATTCATTTTAAAAGTACTGTTCTGTGCAATAACTATTTAAAGTCCCCCTTCTGGGGGGACCTGACTTTTACCCACAAATCTTAGTCTATATGCCCCCAACCCCCAAAGGGGGCTTCTTATTCATCTTTTTTCAATAATGAAGTTAGTATTTTATTAATTACCGTACAATTATTACTCATGACTTCTTCTACTGAAAACCGAAGAGTTGTAATTCCAATACTTTCTAGAAATTTATCACGATAATTATCATAATCTACCCGTTTTTTATGAATATCTCCATCAATTTCAATTGCTAAATATGCTTTATGACAATAAAAATCTAATATGTATCGGGAAATTGGATGCTGGCAACGAAATTTGTAACCATTAAGCTGTTTGTTTCTCAATTGTGACCATATTTTTTGCTCAGAAACAGTTAGGTTTTGTCTGTTTTGTCTGGCAAATTCGATAACATATTTAGGTGTATTTACCTTTGTTTCATTATATAGCATATCGATATTTTTTTTATAATATTGTTCTGTGCAATAACTATTTAAAGTCCCCCATTGGGGGATTTAGGGGGCTATCTGATTTTAAAATCACCGATGACGAATTTTTAGTATTATGAAGTATCTGATTGATACTCCAGCGATGGATTAAAAATAGTCTGGTAAGCAGAATTATTATTCCACATCTATGACATTTAGGTTCTTCTTAAACCGATTTTTTTTCAGGTGTTTTTCAAAGTCATCAAAACTCATTATCTCTTTTGGTTCAATCTTAACCTTTGATTCTTTTTCGTAGTGGTTAATTGTTAACATTCCATCCGAGTCAAAGAAATCATAAACAAAAGGGGGAAACAGTTCTTCATACCAGCTTAGCTGAAAAAAGCTGTTGCATGAACTGCCCTTTTCGCTTACATCAATAAGCAGGCCGGTGCTTTTGTTGTCATGTTCGCTACCGAAAATAATATATTCTACAAACGATTGATTAGCGATATTAGCATTATTAGCATTATTATCTGTTTTAAAATCTATGCTGTATTGATCAATAAATGGAGATAAGTTATAGCTAACAAATTGTGACTCGAGTAAAATATTTTTTAGTTTGTCGGTATCATTTTCATAATAGAAGTTCCCTGTCAGATTATTCTCTTTAAAAAAGTCAAATAACACATTAAGAAAATTGCTAAGATTTTTGTATTCTTTTAATTTCATGTTTTATTATCCCCAATACACTTGTTTGAATAGCAGAGTTATCAATACGAAGTAGTATTTTAAGTACACTTATCACAAAACATGCAAATTGTCAAAAGTCAAGCTGTGAAGGTATTATTATTTATGTTATTTGTAAAAAATTATTCACTTCCGCACGGTTTTGCTTATTCGAATAATGACTCACGCGAAGCCGCGAAGGCGCGAAGGAAGGATGAAGGGGCACGCGAAGGCGCGAAGGCGCGAAGAAAGGATAAGGAAGGGTCACGCGAAGGCGATAGGGCGCGAAGAAAAGATGAAGAAGTGTTACGCTAAGCCGCGAAGAGCGGGGTATTTGTTGTATCTTGTAACGCTTTGTTGGTGTTGATTAAAGGTTAATTTATAGGTAATCTCTATAACAAGCGATACTTTTGAGCGTTTTTTTGAAGTTCCCAAATTTAAAGTCCCCCATTGGGGGATTTAGGGGGCTCAGAGTTTTGACATTTTCAAGAAAATAGAATTAGTTGTTACTTAAATAGTCAATAAACAATAATTACTCAACTCGATTAGACAGGTGCTGATTAAATAGCCACTTGATTACTTCTGGATCTGAATATGCTGGGGAGCTGTGTCCCATACCCGCATAATGGCTTCGTTTAAAAATTTCAACTCCGGCCAGGCTTAGGCTGGTGGTTGTGCATTCATAACCCGAGACGGTCTTTGTTTCTACAGACTCTGTGGCTTTGGAGCTGCTGTCCAGCCCTTTGACGTAAGCGTACGCCTGGTTAGATATTCGCCGCTCATCATCGGGGTCTTCGCTTAATAATCCGTTACCATATCCGAAGTCGTATGAATCGCTCAGGCCTACGTGATACCAGACCGAGGTTTTATCTGCGATGGCCTCGGATAATTCAGGATTACTTCCGCCGGCACAGCGGACTATACCAGCAACGGTTAACCTCTGTTTTGCTTCAAGATTAGAAGCAAAAGGATATGATCCGGAACCCCCAGCGGAGAATCCCGCCAGATAGATTCGATCTGTATCGATTCTATAGTCGTCAACCAGTTGTGCAATCATGGCGTAGGTCCAGTCGTTGTTGGAAGCTGCATTCAGACAAAAGCAGGGATAGTCTTGCATTCTTTGGGTATCGCCCGCGACCAGGCTTCCAGAGTAATGGACATTAATCATGAGAGGATAGCTGCGATTTGAGTTATGGTCTTTGTCATAGTTCCAGGGAAGCATAAGTTCGTAACTTTGTGAGGTCCCGTTGTCGTCATAGGTTTTTGTTTCGTAGGAAGGTTTATCGGCCTCATCAAAGTCTTCTTCGATTGGATCATGAGTAAACGGCTCGTCGGTAGAGGAGTCGTCAGAATCATCACACGAAAACAGAAAGAGAAAAGCGATTATAAATACGGATATTGTCACAGTTAATTTAATGGGGTTTTTCATTGTATCTATCTTCTCCAGATTATTTAATAATATGTTACCAAAAAAAGATTTTTAAATTGAGTGTGAAAAATCGTGCTGGTCAGTTTTTACTTTGCAATAATCCCGAGAACACCTGCCGGCCAGCTTTTGTAAGTGTACCATAAGGCATGTATTAAATGAAATGCATAAGTAGTAGAATTAAATAATACAGTATGAGGACAGTACACTAGGTTTCTTTTTGGTCAACTATTAATTTATAAGATAGATACAATGTTTTTGTAATATGAAGATAAGCATTGTGGGGCTTTGTTCCTCGAATAATGAATCACGCGAAGCCGCGAAGGCGCGAAGGAAGGATGAAGAAGGGGCACGCGAAGGCGCGAAGGCGCGAAGGAAGGATGAGGAAGGGGCACGCGAAGCCGCGAAGGCGCGAAGGAAGGATGAAGAAGGGGCACGCGAAGGTGTGAAGGTGTGAAGTAAGGATAAGGAAGGGGCACGCGAAGCTGCGAAGGCGCGAAGTAAGGATAAGG
>DAOTGZ010000090.1:0-9764 GCA_035447445.1 Spirochaetota bacterium
TAAGTGGTTTAGTTCAACAAAAAATACGTGCTGCGACCTCTGGTCCCCTATATGTCTACATAGTTGCGACT
This sequence comes from Spirochaetota bacterium, assembly GCA_035447445.1. Taxonomy (GTDB): domain Bacteria; phylum Spirochaetota; class UBA4802; order UBA4802; family JAFGJZ01; genus JAFGRW01. The sequence goes on from DAOTGZ010000090.1 coordinate 72, forward strand.
TTTATTGGAAAATTGTGCAGCGTTTTCACTGTGTGTGTGAAACGGATAGCTAACGTATCCCTCTTAAATCAGGAAAGTTGCCGCCTCAATCAGGAGGCAACAATGAGATATTCAAAAGAATTTAAGCGAAGTACTGTAGGCAGGTTGCATGTGGGTACTATTTATGACAATTTCTTCTAACAACAAAATAATTGATCTAATGATATATCCGGAAACACTTCCCTTATTTTCGCAATAGTGGACAGTCGGGGATCAATCCGTTTTTCAAGTCTCTGATAACTGTAAATTCCTTTCATATTGAGTTTTTTTCTCATTTCTTCTTGGGTTAATCCGCGTTTTTTTCTTTCATGCCGTATGAGTACTGAAAATGCAATTCTTGGATCAACAGGGACTTCAACAACATTTGTTTTTCCGGTTAATGTCATATCTGGAAGAGGATCAATAGTATTCGAATCAACTTCTTCTTCAAGATACAGATTTAATGCTTCTGTCATATTTTTATAAAGATCATCTTTGGTGTTTATTTCTGATTGTGTAACACATCCCTTTAGCTCAAGACATTCGGCCCAGAGACCGTCAGGAGCAGTGTGTACTTTAAAATGATATTTCATGGTAACCGCCTATCGAACTTCTTTGAGTCGTTTTAATAATTTTGCTTCCAGTCCCTTTTTTAGTTCCTTGTGCATGGGGATTGTTTCTTTTTTGGAGCCTTTCTGAACACGTACATGACTTGTTCCTTTATGTCGGACTTTTATCCATCCAGCGTCAAGATACCGCTTTAGCATTTCTTTTCCACTTATTGGCATACATCCCCTTTGACACTAACAGTATACCAACTATTGTTAGTAATGTCAATATAAAAAAGGCCAGGTTCATCCCACCCTAAATTAGGAAAGTTGTCGCTTCGTAGTTTAGTGAAAAACCTATATGGCCCTATATGTCAGCATAGTTGAGGTTTCAAAAAACAAGGAGAAATTCAATTATTAGGTGCAGTTTAGCATTTAAGGAGTCATATATCAAAAAAGTATTGCCGTCATCAAATTTACAAATTAAGTATCTCGCAGACGAGTCGATGCCGGGTGCAGTCAGCGTTTCGCGGAAACAGGTTACATACAACAAGTCGCCACTCAAAGAAGCACGAAGAGAACTGCGTTTTTACGGAACGTCTGTAGAAGAAAAGTTCTTGAATTGGTAAAGATACAGGTGATAATCTTGACTAGTCTATGATAATTTTAAAATGAAATTAGAAATTACTGTAGACGATTTACCTGTGCTGAAATATAGTAGGGATGAAGGCATGGTAACTCAAATGTATCTAGTTTAACGGATGATAAACTTACCGCAAGGGCGTTTTATATATATAAAGCATAGCAAATATTAAAACACTTAAAATAATGAAATTAAAGATTATAAAAAAAATGAACGAACGATTTTATTTGCTTAAAATAGAACTTCTTGATATCGAACCAGCAATATGGCGGCGTTTTGTTGTTCCGGCGAGTATAACTTTAGACCGTCTGCACGATGTTATTCAAATCGTTATGGGCTGGACAGACAGCCATCTCCATGAATTTACGATAGGTAAAAAACGCTATACCGAGTTCCCTGAATCGAAAGAAGACGGACTTACATGTGGCAGATATCGTCTTGGTGATCTTATCAAACAGAATGGCCGCGGTTTCCATTATCTTTATGATTTTGGAGATTACTGGGAGCACGAACTTGTTATTGAGCATAACCGCTATTTTGATCCAGAATTGAGAGAAGAGATTGTTTGTCTTGATGGTTCACGATCCTGTCCTCCGGAAGATGTAGGGGGCGTTCCCGGCTATTATAAATTCTGTAGCGCAATGCAAAACATAAATCATGAAGAGCATAATGACTATATGCAATGGTTTGGTAAAGATTTTAACAGAGAGTATTTTGATTGCGACACGGTAAATCTTGAGCTATTGAAATACCTTCGTTGGTCTCGTACAAGATATAAAAATTAAAAAACAGTAAAGGATATAGATATGTTTGGAAAGCTATCAAGTGAAATTGAACAAGAGATTAACAATAAAGGATATCATATTTTAAGGAAGTCATTTGCAAGAAAGAAGATGTATCCAAATAAGTTTCCTGATTATGATGAAATTGAACAAATTCTTATTGGGAAAATATACACTTTAAGATTATTTGTCAAACACAAACGAAATGGCACTGAAAGAATAGATGGCGGAATGATTGATGTGAAAATAATCAAGAACAATAACGAAGAATATTCGGGGGAATTATTGACATTATTACCTCCAAATTTTCCTATTAAAAAAGGAGACCATCTTAAAATTTGTAAAGATGAAATTCTTTTTGAGCAAAAATAAAAAATCAATAATCGCTGATATCTAAAGTCCCAATATTTCAGTATAGTTTGCATTGGTAATATTATTGATTGTATCGAGATAGCTAAAAATGAAGAATACTAATGGCTACTTGCCGAACCGGAACGGTTAAGTAGTTTTCTTGTGCCAACCAACCAGCCCCAGCCGGGAATCTGGCGACTGCAGTTCTTATATGGAAAAATAAATGCTGATATAAAAAACCGGAAAGTTTTAAAAAAAGTGTGCAACAGGGAAAGTAAAAATACCATCCCTGTGATCGTACAAAATTAGTTTTTGCCACCGCTCTTTTTCAGATACTCTACTATTTTGTCATGCCCTTCGGTTTCAGCAATTTTAAGAGGTGTATCTCCATTCATGTCGCGGATTGAAAGATCGGCTCCAGATTCAACCAACGCAACCACGGCTTCGTAACTGCCTTTTAAAGTCGCAAAGTGCAAAGCGCTGCTTTTATTAATATCAAGGATATTGGTATCGGCACCATTTTCCAATAGAATTTTAATAGAATCGGCGGCATTTCTGGCTGCGGCTTCCATAAGTGCGGTTGTTTTTAGTTCGTTGTTATTAATAAAATTTACATCATTACCGTGTTCAATGCAATAAGAAACCGCTTCGGTCAGGTTGGACGCGGCAGCTCTTGTTAGTACAGATGTGCCATCAGAATCAGCTGTGCTTATATCGGCGCCGGCTTCCGCTAACATAATGAATATATGCTGTTCGTTTTTATATAAGGCCATGTCAAGTACTGTAGTTTCCCCATCCTGTAAAACGGTATTGGGGTCGGCACCTTTTTCCAGATAACGTTCAACTCTGTCGGCTTTCATGCTCATAACGGCCTGAATAAGCTTGCTATTCAGAACTTCGGGATCCATTTTGCAAGAATAGAGACCTGAAATGATAATAAAAAATAGTAATAGTAATTTTAAAAATTTCATAATTCCTCCTTTGTTTCGGTTTAAGCTGAATAACAATAATCATCAAGTATTTTTATATCAATGTCAAGGCTCTTTTACCATTATCGCTTGTCACACAAGGAGAACTTGCCATAATTGCCGTTTAAGTAACATGTGTGCCGTTTAAAGCCAGATTAAAACGGTTATTAAATTTCTTGTTAATAACCGGTGTTTTGAATTATTCTTGATAGCTGTTCCTTAAAATGTTTACAGATACATATATGTTCGTGAATATAGTATCATAATAATAATTACTATTTAGGAGTAGGTATGGATAATTTTCATTCACTTGCAGAAACGAGAAGAAGTATTCGTAAATATACAGAGGATGACGTGCCAGTTAATATAGTAGTGGATTGCATTAAAACAGCAGTTGCAGCTCCGAGTGGTTGTAACAGTCAATGCTGGAAGTTTGTTGTAATTCATAATAAAAAAGTAATCGAAGAGGCTTCACAGATCGTTCGCGACAAACATAAGGAGGTTCTAGATTCGCTTGGTATGAATTACGATAAATCCTATCTTGAGGCACGAAACAAGATGCTCACTTTTTTTACAAAAGCTCCAGTATGTGTTGCTGTTTTTATGACGAAGCTTGACTATTACGATAAACAGTTCGAGCAGGCTTTTATAAATAATGGGTATACAAGTAAACAGTTGATGGAGACTTACGGGAATCCCGATGTTTTATCAATAGGGGCGGCCGTGCAGAATTTTTTGCTTGCTGTTCACGAAAAAGGTTATGGCGCCTGTTGGATGAATGATCCTGTTATTGCCCGGAAAGAATTGTCGCAGCTGTTTGGAATGAATGATGGTGAAGTCCTTATGAGTCTGATTCCTGTCGGAGTCAGCGCGTATACGCCGACTGCAAAAAAACAGAAAGAGCTGAGAGATGTTGTGAAAGTTATTGAATAATAAAATATTTCTAACGAAGAAATTTTTTAAGAGAAATATGTTAAAATAATATCTGGTGTTTAACAGAAATTCTTGATGAAAACAATCGGACTATTTGACAATATAAAGGGGGGTACCTTAAATGATCCTATAATAAACGGTTCATTTTGGTGAGAATGATGTTTTTACAAGCCACTTGGATAAGGGTATTTCAGATCGGATCGTGTTGAGGTTATGGTATGAAGAGTAAGTTGAAAAAAGCAATTTATATATCACTGCTAATTATCGCTTCGGTGATAATATATTTTGGTTACAATTCAGGAATGAAAAGAGAAGAGCAGGCCTCCTTCGTAATAGGAACAAATCCGAATCTTCCGACGCTGACTCTCTATACTTCATCGGCAATAACTACCCCGCAATTGGCATTTTGGGCGGCTGTAAATCGTGGTGAGTTTTCAGAACACTTTAATTTGATTGTAAGGTTATACCGATCTATTGATGAAATTCAGAACTTGATGCTTGCCGGTAAAGGCGATATATGGATTGCCCATACAGGTGGTTTCGCGATGGCATTTAACCGTGGGGCACCTGTAACAGTAGCAGTAATAACTGCTTGGAAAAAGTTCTACATAGTTACAAGTGACGCTACATATCATAGTTTGGAAGATTTGGCCGGAAAAACTGTGGCTTATTCTCCGCCTGGTTCACCCGGGTTTTCACTTTTTAAGAATCTTGTCTCTGCCGATATTCCTGATATCCGGTTACAGGCTTATCATGGAAGAGAGCTGCAAATGCTTCTTTTGAATGGAAAAGTGGAAACGGCCATATTACCCGAACCGATAGTATCCATGATGCTTATCAAAAATTCCAAACTGCGTATTGTTGGCAACATGGAAGAACTGTATGGTAAAAAATATGGGCTTGAACCTCTTTTGCCGTTGGCTGGCATCGGTTTTAACAGATTAACAGCGGAGAAATACCCTGGTATTGCAAACCTGATACAAGATTCCGTTGTGCGAAACTCTAAGGATATACAATCTGATAAAAAACTTGCAATATCGAACTTGCCTGATTCGTTTAGGTCAGAGATCCCCGAAGATGTAGCCGTAATGTCGCTTGAGAGGGATGTGATACTTGCCCGTCCGGCATATGAAGTTTATGCGCTAATAAATGATTATCTTTCAATAACGATACCCGATTACAATAAAGAGACGAGTAAAATTTCAGACAAAGAGTTCTTATGGCAAAATTAGCAACAGCGATTCCTTTCGGGGTGTTAGTCGGCCTTTGGTTCATGGTCTCATTGATATATGGTGAGCAGCTTGTTCCCGCACCTTCTTCAGTTATGCTTGAAGGATTGCGGTTAATGAGTGAAATAAAAAACTGGGAAGAGATCAGCATCACGCTTTTTCGTGGAGTAGTGGGCGTTACAATTTCTTTTGTGATTGGCTTTGTTATTGCTGTGCCATGCGGATTTAGTCAAAAAGCTATGAAAATTCTTTCCCCGTTTATTGTAGCCTCCCAAGGGTGTCCACCAATAATCTGGATCTCTCTGTTGATGGTATGGGCTGGAATGAGTTCTGTTGTGCCCTTAGCTGTTGTTATAATTACACTGGTACCGGTCGTTTTCTTTAACATAGCACAGGGTGTAGCATCTCTTGAAGAGCATCTTTTTTCCATGGCAAAGCTTTATCATGTAAGCAGGCCGCGTATGGTTATAGATATTCTTTTACCGGGAATACGCCCGTATGTTTTTTCTTCACTCTCATATTCTTTGAGTGTGGCCTGGAAGGTTACTGCAACGGCCGAATTTCTAGGATCATCTTCAGGCATAGGCTCGCGGCTCTATTGGGCTTATCGCTATCTTGATATGACACAACTTTTCTTCTGGTCGCTGGTGCTGATACTTATTGGGTTCTCAATCGAAATGTTGATTATTCAACCATTACGGGAATATCGCAAAACGCCATGGGTGAGTTCAAAATGAAAAAAATGATAGAAGCTGTTAATATCAGCAAAAGTTTTGGCAAACAGCAGGTCTTTGCGGATCTCTCGATCAGTGCAAATAAAGGGGAGTGGCTCTGCGTTTATGGAGATTCGGGGTGTGGAAAAACGACTCTGATAAATACACTTGCAGGTTTAACAATGCCCGATAATGGTACAGTTAGTCGCTATACCGAAAGAATCGGTTTTGCATTTCAGGATGATCGTTTGCTTGAGTGGAAAAGCTCTCTGGATAATATTGTTTTTGTTTTGCGTTCACAGTATGAACGATCAGTTTGTATAAGAGAGAGCAAGAAGTGGCTTGATAAGGTTGGTCTTGGTAATTTTGCGGAAAGAAAACCACCTCAGTTAAGCGGCGGGATGAGAAGACGGTTAAATATTGCCAGAGCGTTGGCTGTTAAACCGGATATTCTGTTTCTTGACGAACCCTTTGCCTTTTTGGATAAGGCTAACGCGATTACTGTTCGTAATCTGATTGTAGATGCTGTAAAAAAAATGAGAACAACAGTGATTATGGTTACTCATTCACTTGACGAACTGAAAGATCTAGACTACCGACTAATCGATATTGGTACGTCGAAGGTGGACAGTCTATCTTGAAAGAAAAACAATCAGCCTTTTGGGGTTAGCGGACTAATACTTCTTAAAAAGTCTATGGTTTTCTTTAATACTGCCGCTGTTGTTTTTACATCTTCCATGTTGTTTTCACGGCTAAAGCTGAAACGTATCGAGCCATGGGCTGTTTCTGGGTCATTATGCAATGCCATGATTACGTGTGACGGATCAAGGGATCCTGTAGAACATGCGCTTCCTGTAGACACTGCGATTCCTTCCATATCAAGACGCAGCAGTATTGATTCACCCTCAACATATTTAAAGGAAATATTTGATGTGCATGGTTTGCGGGTGGCCGATTCTCCGTTTATAACTACATCTGTTATGGTCTGTTTGATAATGCTTTCGAAACTGTCTCTAAGGTTTTTTAGATAATTAATCTCTTTTTGAAGATCCGATTTTATGGTCTTACAGGCCGCTGCCCAAGCAATAATGCCAATCGTGTTTTCGGTCCCCGCGCGAAGGCCGTTTTCCTGATGCCCGCCATGGATCAGCGGTTTAAAAGGGAAATTTTTTGGCTTACTGTTTTTAAGATATAGAGCGCCTATACCTTTTGGTGCGTGCATCTTGTGTGCACTAAAAGAGGCCGCGTCAATGTTCATCGAATCAAGGTTAAAAATAATTTTGCCTGGAGCTTGTACCATATCAGAATGAAAGAAGATATTTTTCTGAGCTAACAGTTGTGCAGCATCTTCTATTGGTTGAACTGTTCCTATCTCATTATTAGCGTGCATAATGGATACAAGAACTGTTCTGTCGGTTATTGCATTTTCAAGAGCAGATATCTCTATAACGCCATCTTTGGTTACGGGAAGATAGGTCACATCTACACCATTTTTTTCAAGAAATCTGGCAGTGGTAATTATTGATGGATGTTCAATAGCACTTGTTATGATGTGCGGTTTAAAACCGAAATCGTGTAAGAGTAGGGATTTAAAAATTGTGTTGTTAGATTCACTGGCACAAGAGGTAAAGTGAAGCTTCGAGGGGGTGGTACCCAAAAAAGATGCGATCTCTTCCCGTGCTGTATCAAGCCTGTTTTTGACTTTTCTGCCAGATTCATGCATGGATCCTGGATTGCCGTAGCTGTCCAGAAATTCAATTATGGCTTCTTTAACCGCAGGGTGAAGGGCTGTGGTGGCGTTGTTGTCAAGATACAGGCTCATAGTTATTCTCCAGGATTATAGATATCGTCTTTATAATATTGTTCGACAAATTTTTTCATTGTATCGCGTACATCCTGTTCGCATTTTCCGCAAACGGTCGAAGCTCCGGTAACCTCTTTCATCTTTTCGAAATCGGTAACGCCTTCAAGTACTTCCATGCGAATGTCTTCTTCAGTTACGTTTTTGCAGTCGCAAACAACACGAGATACAGATTCCTGGCTCGGATTTTTCTGATTGGTTTTATTGTAATAATCGTCTATTGCTTCTCGTAAAGCTTTGTCACCCAAAACCGAACAGTGAATCTTGTTTGACGGTAGTCCGCCAAGTTCGCGGATAATATCTTCGGGTGTGACCTTGTATGCCTCTTCAAGAGTCATTCCTCCGTCTTTGAGTACAAGCTCTGATAATGCCGAAGTCGAGGCGATTGCAGAAGCGCATCCGAATGTTTTCCATTTGAAATCGGAAATACGGTTATTTGCCACCTTGATCAGTACCATCATCATGTCGCCACATGCAGGAGAGCCTACCATGCCTTTACCGTCGGCCGGGTATTTATCCTCTTCGATCTGCAGTATGTTCTGCGGATTCATGAAATGTTTTTTTACGTTTTCGCTATATGCCCACTGGTTTTTATCCATGTTGTTCTCCTTTGTCAGTGTTTGCGCTGTTGCCAGATGACCCGTTCCATTTCGATTCTTAGGTTAAAAACGTCAAGTCTGTTCTTGTAACGGTGTTTCATCCTCTTTAAATTTTTAATTCTTGTATGCTACCCTCTTCGCACCCCTTTATATCACCAAGTTTTATTTTTGATAATGTATCACGAAATATATTGTTCAGGCTGAGCCAAACCGGGTGTGATGAGCATTTTTCAATTCGCGGGCAGTCAGACGGTTCGGCAGTACAATCCACAATTTTAACCGGACCCTCAAGTATCTCGATTATTGTTAAAAGTTTGACTTCCTTCAAATCGGTGCCTGGCATAAAGCCGCCATTTTTACCCTTTATACTGTTTACAATCTTGTTCTTTCTCAGATCATGAAATATATTCTCAAGATATCTTTCGGAAATCTGCTGACGTTCGGCAATCTCTTTGATCGAAACGGGCGATCCTTTGTAATAATATATAAGATCCAGAAGCGACCTTATTGCGTAACGGCTGCGTGTCGAAAGTCTCATGTCTCTTCCCCGTTTATCTTTGATATTTTTAAACAAAACACAAAAACCATAATAAAAACTGTACAAAAAAATTCAATTACAAAAGTACAGTATTTTAGTTATATTATACATCAAAATTGCAAAAAGACCATGTTTTTTTTAAAATGGTTTGTACATATTTTATTCTTTAGGCAAAACCGCCAATTGTTAGTTAAATCTTTTGATCTTGACAGATAACAGGGTATTTTTAGTCTTATTTATTGAAAAATGCAATATGGCGCAAGTTTGATAATCACCACTCTTTCGCCTCTGCCTGCTTGGGATCTGATACAATGAAAACGGTTGAATATAAACTTGAACTTGACGAAATATCGGCAAGAAGAATTACGAAGCTGACCCAGACTTTTTTTGAGGCTGGATATGAGTGCTATATGGTTGGTGGCTCTGTTCGTGATCTTGTGCTTGGCCTTACGGCCTATGATTTTGATTTCGCGACAAATGCCAAACCTCAACAGGTAATAAAACTCTTTA
>DAOTGZ010000091.1:0-9725 GCA_035447445.1 Spirochaetota bacterium
TCATAATTGAAATCCTCCTGTTTTTAGAAGCTTCAACTATGCTGACATATAGGGAATACAGAGTGTTAAAATTAGCGCAATTTATCCGAGGATGGGTAAACTATTTTTCTTTGGCGGATATGAAAACACTTCTAACAAAAGTGGATGAGTGGTTGCGACGAAAAATCAGGGCAATTTACTGGAAACAGTGGAAGAAAGTCAGAACGCGATATCGAATGTTAAGGAACTTTGGCTTACCAGAATGGAAAGTACACGAGATGGCAAACTGCCGAAAAGGCACATGGCGTTCGGCACTAATGCTAAACAGTGTATTAACCAAAGAAATATTAGCCAGTCTTGGATACATTTCTATGACTTGCTATTATACGAAAACAGTTGAAAACTAATGAACCGCCGTGTACCGAACGGTACGCACGGTGGTGTGAGAGGACGGTAGGTAAAAAAATAATTACCTACCTCCTACTCGATAAACTTACAAAAATATACATGCTAAATATTACCGTGCACAAATATCATTGTTGTTGCATACTACATTTTTTTATAGTTACGTTCAATATTGTTTTGGTTTAAAAAACCATTTTACTGTGTCTATAAGTTGAGCGTTTGGATAAGATGAACCAACCTTTGACCAGTTGTTGTATATTTGTTCGTAACTATCTGTTTCGCAGTTTGTCGAAGGTATTTGCTGATTATATAGCCCCCAGTTTTCATGTTCAGATACAACTTTATAGGTCCATATTGTCCAGTTGATATCGCTATTGTTAAGCAAATCCAGACCTTTTGACCAGGCGTCCAAACTCTTGAAATAGTTAAACTCTCCCATATAGCTTGGTACATTATAGTTTGCCTGAGCTATTAGATTTAACTTTTTTCCCATATCATGTAATACATCTTTTGATTTACAGAAGCGTTTTTACCAAAAAAAAACTCTGAGGCTTTCTCTTTGCTATCACCTCCATCAACCCCTGAATGGTCACTTCCGTTTTGTGATCCGGGTGCTCCGTGAAAATCGAGTATTACATATAGTCCTCTATATCCCGCCTCTTTAATGAACCAGTCCAATTTATCAAAACAGTCATTTTTCAAATTGCCTTCAAAATCTACAAAATTCATATACCAAAACGGGAGTCTAATAACATTCATTCCTAATTTTGCACAATTATCAAAATCTTTTTTTTCCCAGTAATTATCCTGATAAAGCTTAACAAGAGCGAACATGGATTTTTTACCGAAACGTTTTGTCAGATTTTCGTAAAGATCAATTTCGGCTTTTATATTGTTGCTGTATTCTGTCGGAGTCATCCAAAATTCTTGAAACAAATACCCTCCGGCATTAACACCTTTCAAAAAAACAATATCTCCGGTTCCTTTTTTCTTTCGTAATATCTTTCCGTCGGCCTTTAAAAAATCGTCACAAGTAATTGGAACAGTTTCAACTTTTTCCCATTCAGTTTTATCATCCGTTACTGTTGGATTACATGAGGAAAAAAGAAAAATTAGTATAAGCAAGTATTGGTAGAGTATCTTGTTACATAAGGGGGTTTCTTCAATTTTTCTCATTAATGTACGCCATTATATTTTTTGATTGGCAAAAATTACGTTGTTCATAAAGACATTAATAATCTCAATTATGTTTGTCAAATAATTCGGTATCTGTTTTTTGATGCGCAAGTTTTTTGGCAAATAGCACTATCCATAATATTGATATGAAAGCGAAGAAAATATGTACAGAAGCTCCGGCATAAACAAATTCCTGAAAGCCGTAACCCATTACTTGAACAAGAAAATAAGATAAAGGAACCAGCACCATAATGGATTTTGTGAATGTGAGTACAAAACCCGGCATAGCGCGTCCTGCTCCCTGAAAAGCAGAACCGATTACTATACTTGCTGATATTCCAATACTTCCGATACCGAATATTCGAGCTTGCATTATCGCAAATGATACTATCTCTGGTACTTCGCTAAAAAGTGGAAAAAGCAGTGGAGCCGAAATAATTATTACAAGTGCGAAAATAAAAGATGCAATTGCTCCTGCCTTGATACAGCTTTTTACTATTTCGTAAACACGAGGGTAATTTTTATTACCGTAGTTTTGCCCTACAAGGGTCATAGCGGCATTGCCAATACCATAAGCCGGCAGCATTATTAGTTCATTGATTCTTCCATAAATCACATAGCTACTCATTGCAATTTCGCTGATTGAGCCTACAAGCCTGTTAAGTGCCATGAAGCTGAAACTTAATATTATCATGGATGTGGTGTGGGGTATGCCTATTCGGAGAATCTCGATAATTATAGAAAATTTTGCCTTAAAAATGCTCCAGTGTATGGCAAGCCCACTTTTTTGACGTATAAAAACCATGATTATTATAAGCAGTGATATCGAAATTGATATTGAAGAGGCCAATGCCGCTCCTTTAACGCCCAAACCTAAAACAAATATAAAAACAGGATCAAGAATGATATTAAGCACAGTGGATATTGTCATTGATATACCCATGTATTGAGGTTTGCCTTCGCCTTGTAGAATACCAGCTAGTGTCATCTGTATCAGCATTAGTGAAAGCCCTGGAGAAAAATATAGAAAATAGTCTTTGGCATGCCCAAGTGCTTCTTGTGATATTTGTGAACCCGCTAATATGTTTAGTATAGGGGTGCTAAAAAGAAAGGCAATAATTATAGTAGCAGCTGCCGCTATAAGTGAAAGCAGAAGACCGGAATCGGCCACTCGGCTTAAGGTCTTTTCGTCTTTAGCGCCTATTGAACGAGCTACAAGCGAGCTAATTCCGTTAAAAATACCGCTGCCCAAAGCAATATAAAGGAAGAAGAGCGGAAAAACAAGTCCAAGTCCGCTCATTAATGTTTCAGAGCTACGGTCAATATAAGAGATAAATATTGTGTCTGCTATATTGTAAAAGAACATAAGCATATGGCCAATAACTACGGGTACACTTAGTTTAGTGATAATCTTGTAAATATGACCTTCCAGTATCTGGTTTTGCACGGTGCTGCCTCCCTGTTTTTGAGTAAAGCCATGCTATTTTAAAGAATCGTTTTGTAAAGCAAAAAAAGTATAAAATAATATATTAAAATTTATTTAAAGTTAAATGCTAAGGTTAAGGGCTGCTTTCCGATAATATTGTTATTTAAAGCTATACATTTGGTAATAATATGCCTGTTATACGCGGTGACACTGTTTTAAGGTGAAGTTAAGTTTTTTTGTTGTCTTAAAACAGATAACCATTATTATTTGACATTCATTCAAAATCAGTTTTGACATGTATTGGAAACGGTTGCGTAATCCGGATTGTAATTTGTACCGATTGCTTTGTGTGTTTTCCGGGATGCTTTAATGGAATTTGACTCGAAAACCCTCTGTCTATTAATACAAAATGATGCCATTATCCCGAAAAACATCGATCGTTACAGTCAAACTGGTTTTGTGAAACATAATAAGAGTATATTTTGAAAACTATCAGTTTTTCGGATATACAAAACAGTAATTGCAGATTAATCAAATAATCTGTAAAACCAGACTGTCGGAGTTTATTCATGTCTAAAAAGTATTTTATTGGTATGGATCTTGGTTCAACTACTGCCAAAATTGTTGTCGGGTACCCAAATGATAGCGGTATTTCTATTGAATATTCCGCTTATAAGAGACACCACGCTAAGATTCGGGAAACCATAGTTGGTATATTGAAAGATGTTCGCGAAAAGATAGGCAACGCGGAGTGTCTTGTCTCTATTACCGGATCAGCCGGGATGGGTATTTCTGAAACTACAGGCCTTCGTTTTGTGCAAGAGGTTGTGGCTTCAGCAACCTATATTAAAAGGGTACAGCCTGACATTAGAACCTTTATTGAAATAGGCGGTGAAGATTCAAAAATCATATTTTTTGACGATGATTTTCATGCCGATATGAGAATGAATGGAAGCTGTGCCGGAGGAACCGGTTCTTTTATAGATCAGATATCTGTATTGCTGGACGTTCCAGTCGAAGAGTTTGACGCTTATGCTTCAAGGGGTGTCAAGGTTTTCCCTATTGCTACACGTTGCGGTGTTTTTGCCAAAACAGATGTCCAGAGCCTTCTTTCACATAATGTATCCAAAGAAGATATTGCCTTGTCGTCTTTTCACGCGGTTGCGCTGCAGGTTCTTAGCACATTAACCCGTGGACACGATATCGAGTCAAAAATATTGCTTGGTGGAGGTCCCTTGACCTTCAATAAGTATTTGCGAAAGGCTTTTGTTGAGTGTATCAAGGATATTCCTGAAAACGAATTTGTTGTAACCGATAACCCTCAGCTTATACCTGCAATTGGTACAGCTCTTACTTGTGACGATCAAAACGAAGTTCAATATCTTGATGATCTTATTACTCTTGTTGAAAAGGTACCCGAGAAGAAGGTAGAAAGTAGCACGCGTACTACCGCCATACCGGAACTTTTTAAAGACGATGATGATTATAATACTTGGCTTAAAACTTTTGAGAAGTACCATGTTAACCGTATGGATTTTGATCTTTACAAAACTAAGGACTGCTTTCTTGGGATAGATTCAGGATCTACTACAACAAAAATTGTACTTTCTGATGATGATGGCAATGTCGTCGCAACATATTATCATAATAATCTGGGTGACCCTATTGGTACTGTGCAGAAGGGCCTTGCCGAAATATCAGGTTTTTGTAAAGAGATGGGATTTACACCTAATATTGTTGGAAGCGGGGTAACGGGCTACGGTGAAGGTCTAATAAAATGCGCGTTTGATCTAGATCATGGTTTTGTTGAAACAATGGCTCACTATCGTGCAGCTTCACATTTTGCACCAGATGTCTCTTTTATTCTGGATATCGGTGGTCAGGATATGAAGGCTATGTTTATACGTGACGGCTATGTGGCGGACATACAGATAAACGAAGCGTGTTCATCAGGTTGTGGTTCGTTTATCGAAACGTTTGCTAACAACATGAGTTATAAGGTTGCCGATTTCGCGGAAATTGCGTGTCGTTCCAAGAATCCTTACGACCTGGGTACGCGTTGTACCGTTTTTATGAATACAAAGGTGAAACAGGCACTTAGGGACGGTGCTTCAATCGAAGATATTTCAGCGGGACTTTCTTATTCAGTAATTAAAAATACCCTTTATAAGGTTCTTAAACTAAAAGATAGTGAACCTTTGGGTAAAAAGATACTTGTTCAGGGCGGAACCTTTAAAAACAATTCGATACTTCGTGCTTTTGAACAGCTTACCGGATGTGATCTGATACGGCCAGATATTCCAGAACTTATGGGAGCTTTTGGTTGTGCCTTGAAAGCAATGGATCTTTATAAAGAAAATGCTTATGATACAAGCTTTAAGGGTTTCGAAGCCGCTCTGATTATAGCAGATACCGAAAAGAAAATCATAAATTGTAAAGGCTGTGAAAACCATTGTCAGGTAACAAAATTAACCTTTGCGAATGGTAATCATTTTTACATAGGCAACAACTGTGAACGAATTTTTACCAACAACACCGAGGTTGTTACCAGGGGGGATAATCTAGTATCGGAAAAAAGGGATATCATTTTTAGACGCAATCTTTCCGCACGAAAACCCCGTGGTATAAAAATGGGTATTCCCCGAATTTTGAATATGTTTGAAAATTTTCCGTTTTGGGCAACCTTCTTCAATGAGTGTGGCATAGATGTAGTTCTTTCGGATCGTTCGAATGTGGAGATATTTGAGGCTGGTGTCAAATCGGTTATGTCCGAAAACATCTGCTTTCCGGCGAAAATTGCTCACGGCCATATTCTTAATCTTGTTGAAAAAGATGTAGATAGAATATTTTTCCCTAATGTTGTGTTTGAGCGAGATGAGTACGAAGGCGCTCAGAATACCTATAATTGCCCTGTTGTTACAGGATACCCTTGTGTTATTCGAAGCTCCATAGATCCTGAAGGGCGATACAATATTCCTTTTGATTCTCCACCGATTAGTTTTAAGAGCAGTCGGCTTATTGTACGACAGCTTATAAAGTACATGAAAACTCTCAATGTGCGGGAAGGCATTGTTAAACGTGCGTACAAGGCTGCAATTCACGAGCAGAAGGCCACAAAAAAAAGGCTGCAAGACCGCGCACGTGACCTGATCGCCAAAGCCGACTCAACTGGACAGCCTTTGCTTGTTATGGCGGGGCGTCCATACCATATCGACAAACTTATAAACCATGGTATTCCAGAGTTAATAAGTGATCTTGGAGCTATCGTTATTCCTGAAGATTCAATACCCGACCTTAATAGCATAATTATCTCGGATGTAAATGTGCTTTCTCAGTGGGCTTATACAAACAGATTGTACGCAACCGCTAAATGGGTAAGCCAGCATCCAACTGCTCAAATAGTTCAGGTCAATTCGTTTGGTTGCGGTCCTGATGCCGTATCTGTAGACGAGGTAAAAGAGATACTTGAAGAGAATGATAAGCTCTATACAATTATTAAAGTTGACGAGGTCTTCAACTTAGGTGCTGTCAAGATTCGGTTGAGATCCATGCTTGAAGCACTCAAGAAGAAACAGAAAGTGGTCAAAGACGGATCGATTTCTCGTCGTAACGTTAATCAGGCAGTACCTTTTTCAAAAGAGAAGACGGTAATTGTCCCTCATTTTTCTAAATACTATTCTCCTCTTATTCCCCCTCTATTTAGGAGCTTTGGAATAAAGATGGAGACACTTCCTCTTCAGGATCATGACTCTGTGGATTATGGTATTAAAAACATAAACAATGAGATATGTTACCCAGCGATTCTTGTGGCAGGTGATATTATAAAGGCTTATATGGAGAACAACTATAGTAAGGACGATACCATAGTTCTTTTGACGCAGACAGGCGGTCAGTGTAGAGCTTCCAACTATATTAATCTAGTTAACAAGGCCTTGGATCGTGTGGGGTTTGGCGATGTACAGGTTGCTACTCTTTCTACAGCTTCTCTAAAAACTGTTGTAACAGGTCGGGAAGGCCTTCTTTTGGCCAAAAAAATGGTTTTGGGAATTCTGCTTCTTGACCAGTTGATGTACATGTATTTAACAACCAAGCCGAGAGAGATAAAAAAAGGAACATCCAATGCTTTACATAAAAAGTATATGGAATTTTTTAACGAGATTATTGTTACCAAGCATTACGAAAAAAGCATGGATATTCTTGCTCAGGCCGTCGAAGAATTTAACGCTGTTGAAGTAAGCAATGATCCGGTTCCACGTATCGGTTTTGTTGGAGAAATTTTTGTAAAGTATAATGAATTTGCCCATATGGATCTTATAGAATGGGTATTGGAGCAGGGAGCAGAGATTGTTCTTCCTCCTCTTCAAGGCTTCTTTTTGCATGATTTTATTAGTCGTGATTATATGCACGACATGCATATAGCAGGTTCGGTTTTAAGCCGTCTGATTAATCGTTTTATCTGGAACTATGTAAATGGTAAGGTTAAAAAAGTAGATGCTATTATGAAGAGCTACAAACGTTATAAAAAGCCACATGATCTTCACAAACTTGCTGATAAAACCGAGAATTTTGTGTCGCTGGTCAATCAATTCGGTGAGGGATGGCTATTAACCGCAGATATGCTCTCCATGCTTGACGAAGGTGTCGAAAATATTATTTCTGTGCAGCCGTTCGGTTGTATATCCAACCACGTTGTGGCTAAGGGGGTCGAGAAAAGGATTAAGAATCTTTACCCCAATTTCAAATTATTGGCAATAGATTTTGACCAGAGCACTAGTCCGGCCAACGTTTTTAACAGAGCGCATTTTATGGTTGCTTCGGCTAAGGAATCTTTGCAAAAACAGCAAGAAAAGGCGACTGGTACAGAGTAATCGGGAGAAAAATTGAGTATTGATAACAGAGCCGGTTTAACCCGGCTTTGTCGTTTTAAAAAGACCTTTTTAATTTTTCGGGGGTCAATATTCTTGACTAAAACGGGTACTGCTCCATAATCGCTCAAAGTATATCGTGTAGTCCTATTATGGGGAAAATAATGAGCGAAAATTCTGTGTTTGGCCGGCTTTTTGATGTAATAAGTGCCAGAAAAAAAGAATCTCCCGATCACTCATATGTTGCGCGTCTTATATTCAAGGGTACAGAGAAGATAAACAGCAAGATTATGGAAGAGGCTGCCGAAGTTACAGAAGCAGCACTAGATAATGATCGTTCCCATCTGGTTTATGAAATATGTGATCTGCTTTTCCATACTTTTGTATTGGCCGGCAGCAAAGATATTTCGCTTAGGGATATCGAAACAGAACTTGAGCGCCGTTTTGGAAAGAGTGGACTACAGGAAAAGGCGGAAAGGAAAAACAATGCTTAATGATGAAAGCAGAGTTAGATTTGCCCTACCGGGTAAAGGCAGGCTTAAGGATCCGGCTATTGAACTTTTGCAGAAGGCAGGATTCAGGTTTCGCGCTAAGGGGCGAAATCTTTATGCTACCTGTACTTCAGATAATATAACATTTATATTTGTGCGCGCCGACGATATTCCTCTTCTTGTACAGAAAGGTGTTGTTGACATGGGAATAACCGGTAGCGATCTAGTTATTGAGCGTGATGCTGATGTTAAGCAACTTCTTGAGCTTGGTTTCGGTCGCTGCAGGCTGTGCGTAGCTGTTAAAGAAGAGTGTGATTCTAAAGATTACAGCTTTTTGAAGAATGCTACTGTAGCAACATCTTTTCCAAGAATAACCACAGATTTCTTTAAAAAAAACAATACCGATATAAATATTGTTCAGATGAACGGGTCAGTCGAAATAATGGTAGCGCTTGGTCTTGCCGATGCTATTGTTGATATAGTTGAAACTGGGGACTCTTTAAGAGATAATAATCTTAAGGTATTTTCGGATATAGCAAGTTATGAAACAGTTTTGATTGCAAATCATGGTTTTGCTTCCAAATCGCCAATGACCGAAATGATAAGTAGGCGTATTGAAGGTATACTTGTGGCTACTCGTTACAGTATATTGGAATACAACATTGACAAAAAAAATCTTTTCAAGGCCGAGAAGATTACACCAGGCTATAATAGCCCCACTCTTTCACCATTAGAGAATGAAGGGCTATTTGCTGTCAAGGTTATGGTTCTAAAAGGTGATGTTCCATCGGTTATGGATAAACTTGAGGCCATTGGCGCAACGGCAATAATTGAGTCAGAAATTAAAAACTGCCGTTTATAGATTTTTACCGGTTAAGCCGGAAATGACAATAAGACGGTGAACCTATGCTGATTGCTAAAGGTTCCCTTACTACAGATTATCAGGAGAAATATTATGCTTTGGGGTGTTAAAATCGAAGTGCTTGCGGTTTATGCGGGTATTGTTGTTCTGATCGCGGCGGTTGTTGTTGTTATCAAGATGTTAAGAAAACGTTTTGCGAAAAAAGCGGACGAGCAAAAGGCAATTGTTAACGAACACAAAATGCCAGCTTCAATATTTGTACTTGAGAAAAAAAAGGGCAAGATTACAGATGCCAAATTGCCAAAGAATGTATTGGATCAGGTTCCGGCAATATACAAACTAAAAAAGATGCCTCTTGTTGTAGCCAAGGTGGGTCCACAGATAGTCACACTTATATGTGAAGAGAATGTTTTTTCCCAGATTCCTGAGCATAAAAACGTAAACGTTGAAGTTGCTGGAATTTTCATTGTGTCAGTTAAACACCAATCAAATAAAGGAAAAGCAGAATCTAAACGTAAACG
>DAOTGZ010000092.1:0-9661 GCA_035447445.1 Spirochaetota bacterium
GTGCCATATTCCCGTTTTTCACTCTCTTGTTCAACCTTTCCGCCCAAAAGATGCACAATAAGCTGCATTCCATAGCATATTCCTAAAACAGGTACGCCGCTTTCCAGAATTGCTTTATCCATGGAGGGGGCTCCCTCTTCGTACACTGAAGAGGGACCGCCGGAAAGTATTATGCCTTCCAGATTTTTCTCTTTAAGTTTTTCAAGGTCAAGGTCGTGCGATAGAAGCTCGCAGTAAACATTACACTCGCGTATGCGGCGAGCGATTAATTGTGAATATTGAGATCCGTAATCCAGTATTGCTATCATTCAAATAACCCGTCTGTAGTATAGTTTGGTGCTTCTTTTGTTATACGTATATCATGTGGATGCGACTCGCGTAAGCCAGCTCCTGTTATCTGTATAAAATTGGCATTTTTTCTTAAATCTTCTATTGAACCTGTTCCGCAATACCCCATTCCGGCACGAAGACCCCCAACAAGTTGAAATATGACTTCGTTAACCCCACCTTTATAGGGAACCCATCCTTCTACACCTTCAGGTACAAATTTGTTTGTATTGTTTTGAAAATAGCGGTCTTTGGATCCGGCTTTCATCGCTTCTTCTGACCCCATTCCTCGATAAGTTTTAAATCTTCTTCCATGAAGAAGTTCCAGTGATCCCGGTGACTCGTCGCAACCGGCGAGAAGAGAGCCTATCATTATCACCGAAGCTCCGGCTCCGATTGCTTTTACAATATCTCCGGAAAACTTAATACCACCATCACCTATTACCGGTATGTTAAACTCATCTGCTGCCAGAGCACATTCGTATATAGCTGTTATTTGAGGAACACCGATTCCGGCAACCACGCGTGTTGTACAGATTGAACCAGGACCGATTCCAATCTTTACTGCGTTAACACCAGCTTTGATAAGATCTCTTGTCGCTTCTGGGGTTGCAACATTTCCAGCAATAATCTGAAGATCAGGATACTTTTGACGTATGCGTTTTACAGCATTGATAACGTTTATCTGGTGTCCATGTGCGGTATCAATAACAATAATGTCTACATCCTTCTCGACGAGGGCAGCAATTCGGTCGTCAGCATCCGCGCTGATACCAACCGCTGCTCCGGTTAAAAGACGACCCTTTTCGTCTTTGGCGGCGTGAGGGTGCTCTAGGGTTTTTTGAATATCTTTAATGGTTACAAGTCCTTTAAGTCGACCATCTTTGTCTATAAGAGGTAGTTTCTCGAATTTTGTGTTTTTCAATATTTCACGTGCACCTTCGAGTGAAGTTCCTTCGGGAGCGGTAATCAGGTTTTTTGATGTCATAACATTTTTAATGGGTTGATCGTAGTTAGACTCAAATCGAACATCTCGGTTTGTTACAATACCTGTGAGTTTGCCATTCTCATCTGTTATAGGAACACCCGAAATATGATGTTTGTTCATTAAATTTACGGCTTCCTGGACAGTATTGTCGGGCTTTAGAAAAAAAGGATCAACAATAACTCCATTTTCAGAACGCTTGACCTTGTTTACTTCTGCGGATTGGTCTTCGATACTCATATTCTTGTGAATTACTCCGATGCCGCCTTCTCGTGCCATGGCAATAGCCATAGGTGATTCAGTAACTGTGTCCATGCCAGCGCTAATTATTGGAATATTCAGCGATATTTTATCAGTAAGTCTTGTTGTCAGAGAAACCTTGTCTGGAAGAACTTCGGATTTCGCCGGTATCAGAAGCACATCGTCGAAAGTGAGGCCGGTTTTTGAAAATTTATTTTGCATTTTATTAAAACCTCATGGAGGGTGTAGGATAAAGTACAGTATCAAAAAACGGACAATTTCTATCAATACATTTTTGGAAACCATTTGCCTAACTGGTATCTCTTGGTATTTTCGAGTGATATGGCTCTAAATGAACCGCCGTTGTTTTGCCTAATGTAGTGAGAGGGTAGAGCTTAGGCAATAAAAAAATTATCTATAACATCACTTGACCTATGACTTCTTTTAAAATAATGTAATTTTTGATATTCTTTATATAAACCGCGATAATTTCAAATTATCGCATGAGTTATTTACAATCTGCACAGACTAATATGTATTGACAGAAAATAGACCTTGATTATAATATTTAATGGAACGATATGGGAAGACGTGATAATAAAAAAAACAGATATTCAAATGGTTTTCGGTCTGATGAACCTTTGCATTTCTCCGAGATGCTGCCTGTAAATATCGAAGAAGAGAAGCAGAAAGCCAGAAAACTGCGCAACAGTCCGTGGTGGAAGCGTAAAATATCTGATGGTGTTTGTCATTATTGTCGTGAGCACTTTAAGCCCTCAGAGTTGACAATGGATCATCTGATTCCCTTGGCGCGTGGGGGCAGATCTGAGAAAATCAATCTTGTTCCATGTTGTAAAGAGTGTAATAATAAAAAAAAGTATATGATGCCCTTCGAATGGGATGAATATTTAAAGCAGTTATCTGAAATAAAGAGTTAAATTGCAGGGTGAAATTCTTTTATATTGGCGTGATTTTATGTGTCCTGTTATTATTGTTTAAGGAGTTTCTTTTATGGCTAGCAAGCAGGAAAAGTTCTCTGCGGGGGGCCTTATCTCTCTTCAAGGAAAAAATCAGGGTTGTTTCTGTTCCCTGATGTCTGGCAGAGTAGAGATGCTTTCTGCTCCGAGTGATTATTCGGGGCTGGATCAGTCTTTGGTTCTTAAGCATAGTGTGCGCGTTGGTATATTTGAATCAAAAAATCATTTTTTTATCTTGCCTGGATCGACCTATAGAGCTGTGACCGATTGTGTTATTCAAAAGAGTAATATGACACCTCAAAGTTTTGCTACGGTGGCTGCTTCTGATCCTGGAACTGCTATTACGGCACTCTCTTACCAGTTTGCAAATACCGAATCGACCTACAAAGAGATGGTTCGTGTTTCAAAGGTTAAAAAAAATCTTGAGCAGATATCAGATAATGTAATGATTCTTTTTCGTGAGTTATCACCCAGAGATGTATCAGGAGAGCTGCAGTCCCATATTGATAATCTTTATACTAAAATGTCTCAGTCCGAGGCACAATTGCCGGCCGAAATTACCTCTTCGGTTTTAATGAACGATAACAGCCGCTTTCTTCAAAAAAACTATCAAGAGGGTTCTCTGGAATTCGGCTCCTTTTGTGATAAGAGCCATTACGATTTTTATAAAAGATTTCTTAAAATAAACACAAATGTACTGGCTCATCTTGTCAAGGGAGATCCCGCTATACCAGGATTTATGTTCGCTAAGGTTTTTGATATCTATTGTAAGCTTAGTTCCCGTTTAATGTCTATGCAGCTTGAAATAGAAAAACATATGAAACTGCTTTTTGCTTCTGATTCAAGCATGTCTTCAACCCTAATCCATGAAGGGGCAATAAATGATTTTATAGCAAGTGGAAGATTGGGGCGTACCTTTCTGACAGATTTTGTATCGCTTGTGCAAAAGATCTATTCCATGTATAAAGATGTTTCGGGCAAGGACGCTTCAGCGCTTTTTCCAGGTTTGGCTGAAATATCTGGTTTTGTTGCTACAAATAGGCAGCCAGGAGCAACGCCTGCACAGGGAAGTGGTGATTCCGCTGTTTCCTTTTCCGAAGGTTCTTCGCAGGTCTTATCTCTTTATAATAATTCTTTACAGCAGATTTTTGAATTTGCTGTTGCCGAGGCAGAATTTAAGAAGGAGTTTCTTCACCATCTTAACCATTTTAAGAAAATAGAAAATCCTTTTTCGCCTGATTCTGACGCTCGAAAAGTGAGGCGTCACCTTACGCGTATGTATTGGCAATTGTATAATAAGGTCTATATTCGTAGCAAACGATCTAAATCAGTTCCGGCTCCTGCAAAACTTATGCTTCTTTACGGCTTTATAGATGAGAATCTTGCAGAGCCCCAGCAGATACCGGTTTTGCACAGACTAGCGCTTGATAGATATAAGCCAACAGCACCAATAATGTATGAGTATGAATTTCTTTCCCGAATTTATGCTGGGAAAGAGACTCCGTCTGTTTCCGAGATGGGACTGACTTTTGAAAAACAGTTGCGAGAGATGGCAAAGGGTACTCGAAAAGGTAAAAATCCCATGGAGTATCTGGATGACCCTATCTATAAGACACAGTACGAAATTGATAACATGCTTCAGTCAACAACGAGTGTCTGCTCTGGCTCACGATCAACGGCTTTTCCGATTTTTACAGAAAAGCTTTTGCGGGGGGATCCGCAGTCTTTTGTTGTAACAAAATCAAAGCTTGATGCTATTTTCAAAGAATTGGTAGACTACGACTACTCATGCTTTTACCGAGAGACAGTGTATAAGGGCGCGGACACAAGGGATGTTATTGAAGAAGAGGTTTATCCCTATATTATTCTTGTTCCGACATTTGGTACAAAGACCATGATGTGGCAGGAAATTGTGGATATCAATAAACGCAGCCGCGCGCGTATAGTTGTTCCCGTTCATTTTATAGGAGACTTAAAAACAGAACTTGCTCATGCGTTTGCTATATATAGATGGGAGTTAAACCGCACACTTAAGGGCGGGCTTTGGGCTGATCCTGTTGAAGGTGGAATAACCGGAGCGTACTCTGATTACATACAGTTTTATAAAAAGAACAAGAAGCTGTCTGATGAAGCGCGTAAAAAAATTGCCGAGAAAATTCGCTCGGTCAGAGGTAATACCCGAGAAATATTTGCCGAAGATTATATTATGTGGCTCACGTATGAAAAAGATGGTGTAATGAAGCTTAATCCTGTTGTTAGGGACATGTTTTACAGATATATTCCGTTTAAAAATGAAATACGGGAAAAACTCGAGCGCATGCCAGCTTTTCAGGATAGCGCGATAAGGTTTAAGAATATAAGAAACAGAACTTTTGCGGCTTTTGAGCGAAAATTTAGAAAATACAAGGATGAAAACGAAAATTATCCGCCAGCTATTGAAAAATATCTAAAATATCTGCAAATGTAACGGTGAGTAAATGGCAAGACGAAAAGTATCTACAGTAATAAATATTTACAGCAAAAAAGTAAAAGATCAGATTGTTGAGTTGTGCAGAAACTTTTTTGGCAGAGAGGGGTTGGAATATCTGGTAGGAGATGTTTTCCAGTGTGTTGACGAATTGATAAAAAACTCAATAAAAGCCAATTACAAGTTTATCATGGTTTTAAGCAAACTCTATGACAAGCATATGCTGGATCAACCTGACGCCGATGAAAAAACATTAAATGAGCAAATAAATAACCTAATTAAAGACAAATCCTCTTTTGATATTATAGCACCGGAAATTTACAGGGAGCATAATCTTGTTGATCAGGTTCGTAGGGTTCTTAACGAAGAGGCTACTCAAATAAAACTGAAAGACAAAGCCTATATTTCAAACCGGGAGTGCAACGCATCCGAAATTGAGCAGCTTCGATCATTAAAACGATTGGCGCATATTAAAAACCTTTTGAAAAAAAATGATGTAAGAACACTTTTGAAAATTGAAAGTGATGGACAATTTATTTTCATAGAGGTTACCAACACTGCTCCCATAACGGATATTGACCTTAAAAGAATTCATGAAAAACGGGATGAGTTTTTGCAGTATCACAAGGTTGGTCGTGAATATGAATTTTTTGTTAATCACCTTGACACAACTGATTCCGGATTTGGTCTGGGATATGCCACTATTGATAGCATGTTGATAGGAATAGGTCTGGATCCTTACCAAACCATTCAGATATTGGCGGCTTCCGATACGACTGTTATACTCTCTTTCCCGATAGCCGAATTAAAACAATTGCAAAAGGATTAATAGGTGAAAATTATTTTGAGTCATTATGTGAAATTACTTATATTTATTTCTGTTATTAGTGTTTTTTCTTGTGGTACTGCTACAACCGGTGGCAACACGAAATCCATTATTATCTCGGATCCTGAACCACCAGAGGATAAATATTCGGTGTCTAATTATGTGGCCGAAAAACCCGATGAATATGCTCGGTTTCTGGTGAAACCTGAGGATTATACTACTGATGGTGAATACTATCATAAGAAACATGAACGTTGTCTTTTGGGACTTGCTGAAGTTTTAACAGAAAAGCATAGATACAATATTAAAGAAAGATCTATCGGTTTTTATTATGATCGTCTTGGTAAAGAGACTGATCTTTTGTATCTTGGGTTTGACGTTAGCTGTAGTCAAAATTTTGTTGATGAAGACAAGAATTATTTTATTAATGGTACTGCCATGATCGATAAGTATCTCCCAAATGCTCTTGAGGTAACAAGGCGGTATGATGATATTCTTTCGGAAACGAGTGTTGAAGGTGTTGTTGTGGGGCTTTTTTGGTTCAGGCGTGGGCGTCGGGAACTTATGACGGTCTGGCTTCTAAAACAGAATATCCGTGAATTTTATGATGATCATCTAACATTCAGACAGCTACTTATAAAATCTACAGTTACTGACTCGGATGGGAAAAAAATACGTCTTGCCTTGTGACTAAATGTTATTCTGTTTTCTGGAATAGGGTTACCATGTTGCGTCCATTCTGTTTTGACATGTAAAGGGCTTTGTCGGCATTTGAGACAAGTTTTTTGGCACTAACAGAGCCGCTTGTTTGCCTAGTGGCGATACCGGCCGAAATTGTTAGTTTTATCTTTTGATTATTATCATAAATTGTTTCTGATTCGACACCTGCCCTGATTCGTTCAGCCAGATTCTCGGCTCCCTGTATTCCCGTTTCGGGAAGAATGACAGAAAATTCTTCACCACCGAAACGTGAAGGGATATCACAAGCGCGACAAAAGTTTTGAATTATTTCAGCTGTTTTAATAAGTACCTTATCCCCTAACTGGTGACCGTAGTTGTCGTTAAAACTTTTAAAATGATCAATATCAAACATTATTAGTGCTATGTCGCGGTTATACCTTGATGATCTGGAGAACTCTTCGGCTAATCTGGTATCAAAATAGCGTCGAATATAGAGTTTTGTCATACCGTCACGTGTGGCCATTTCGTAAAGGTCGGCATTATATATAGCGATTGCTGCCTGATTTGAAAGAATCTGAAAGATTTCGAGATCGTCCCTGGTGAAAGCTCCGGTATCATTTTTGTTGATAGCTTCCATCACTCCGATAATTTCACCTTTAACGGTAAGAGGAACTGCAATCAAAGAGTGTGTTTTGCTATCCAGCTTTTGATCGACCTTGCGTGAAACACGGTTATCATAACCTTTTTCGGAAGTTATCACCGGTTCGCCAGTTTGCCAGACTTTACCGGCTATTCCTTCTCCACGCTTGATTCGAATAGCAGCAAGGGGTTCTGCGTTATTTGTCTCAGAGAACAGGGCAAAGTATAGAGATCGTTTATTGTGATCTACCAGCAAAACACTTGCTTCGCTGCAGCTCATTAGAATTTTGGTCTGTTCTAGTATCGTTTTTAATACGGTCTCTTTGTCCAGTGATGATACAACGAGTGAATTTACATCAATCAGGGTAGAAAGTTTGAGGGTGTATTCTTTCAGGTAGTTGTTTTCATCTTTTAACTTTTGTAGCTGTTCGTTTTTATTTGTCATTTAACAGTACCGAGATTACCTGCGTATAAAATTATTCTGTAGATAATTTAACTATAAAATGGAATAAAACATCTAAAAACGATATTTTTATAAAATACTAGGCTCAACCTTCAAATCGGCTTACGCCAGTCCAGTTGGCAGGTGTTCCCAATTCGATATATTTTTTGCACCTTTTGATATAAAGATTAACAACTCCGTCGTTAGGGTTTTGATTCAGGATTTTTTCGAGTAGCTCTAGTGACTTTATAAAGTCAGCTTTGAAGTAGAGATTAATCGCGTACTCTAACTCCTCTTTTGTCTTGTCTTTGATGGCAATAGTGTCATAATCATTGCTGTCGTAAATTTCAAAAATAGCGGACTCTTCTGTTTTGCCTCTCACCTGTACGATATCTATCATTCGTACATGGAGCCTGCCTAAGTTATCAAGTTTTGTTAATGTTTTACCTGTAACTAGTATATCTGTTTTGTATAGCCTTGTCAGCTTTTCAATTCGCGAAGCAAGGTTTACTGTATCAGAAATTACAGTGCTCTCAATGCGTTGGTCTTCACCGATTATACCTAACATAATATTGCCTGTATGGATGCCCACACCGACGTTGATAGGAGGGAAGCCCTTGGAAACGGATGTAATGTTAAAGGATTTAATCTCTGTAAAGATTTCGACAGCTGTTTTAACCGCATCGGAGGCTGAATTGGGGAATAGAGCCATTATCTCGTCGCCAATGTATTTATCAATAAAACCGTTGTTTTTGCGGATAACGGGGCCGATTTTTTTAAGATAAGAGTTCAAAAAGTTGAAGTTTTGTTGGGGACTCATTTTTTCGGATAGGGTAGTAAAGGAGCGTATATCACAAAAAAGTATGGTCATGAATTGAAGATGCTGATCTCCCAGACGGATATCCATAATGCTTTTTTTGTTAAGAAAAGCCAGGAATTCGTTAGGAACAAACCGGCTCATCGCCCTGTTTGTCTTGTGCAGCTCTCCGGATAGCAGTTCGACATTGGTGTAAGATCTGGCGATGTTCTTTGCAAGAAGAAAAGATTCTGCAAGTATGAAAATAAAAAGACCAAATGGAAGCATGTAAGAAGTTTGAATGAACTCTAGAGCGAAAAGAATATCGTTTATTGCTGTAGCGAAAAAGATTATAAAGGCAAAAAACATGTATTTGGCACCAGGACGATTTAACCGTAGTGCTTTTATCAGACAAATTGTGATATATAGCATGCCAAGCACTATGATTACTTCAAGGGGGGGGACCAGATAGCTTGCATACGAGACGGGCAGTATTATTATGAAGGCGCCAATCGCCAAAGCCGAATAGATAATAGTTTTTCTAATAATATTCCCTACGTCCTTCGGGAAAAGTGTTTTGAAAAACTGAAGAAATACTGGGCCGCCGAAAAAGAGTGGCATAAGCTCGAGTTTTATAAGAAGTCCCCAATTAATATCGGTGATAAATTCAGATAAGAGTATTTCGCCGGTGGTTATGATGCGAATTGTAAAAGTTAGACAAAATAGTGCAAAAAAGAGCGAGGAGAGCTCCTGGGGTCTGAAAATATATATTCCAATATGGTAGAGTGCCATAATTATAAAAGCTCCGCAAAGAAAAAGGGCGATAGCTACATTTAAATCTCGCAAACGGTTAATTCTGTTGGCATGTCCTATCAGTATTGGGCTCCACATGCCGCCTTTGCGGTAGTGGTAGTTGGATATTTGACATACTATTTCTATTTTGTCTGATTCAGGTTTAAAAGGGGCTATTTTGGTCATGTACTGTGGAGAAGAGTCGCGGCCATTGATCCCAATTTTTCCGTTAAAGGAGATTATTTTGCCATCGATCCAGAGAGAATATGCAGTAAGCATTGGCGGTATATATAGGGCGTATACCTGGTCGTGATCGGGCAAGAGTACAGTAAGTCGCAAAGTAGCATAGCCATGAGGGGGATAAATGCTTATGTCCGAGTTCCAGGTTCCGGGGATATCGTAGTAGCGCATATTATGTGTGTAGTCTGAGACGCTCTTTCCTGGTTCAGTCAGAGTCATCCAGTAGAATTCCCACTCTCCCTCAAGGCT
>DAOTGZ010000093.1:0-9607 GCA_035447445.1 Spirochaetota bacterium
GCGTTATCAGGGCGTTTATCCCATAAAGGTTAATCAGCAAAAGCAGGTTTTGAAAGAAGTTACCCGCTTTGGCGAACGCTATCACCACGGGTTAGAGGTGGGTAGTAAGCCTGAACTAATAGCTGCGCTTTCGGTTATGAAAGACAAAGAGGCCTGTCTGGTATGTAATGGTTACAAGGATGAAGAGTTTATTGATCTTGGGCTTTACGCGACAAAGATGGGGTTTAAATGTTTTTTTGTCGTCGAAATACCCGGAGAAGTTGATATGATACTGCAACGTTCCCGCAAGCTGGGAATAACTCCAAACATTGGTGTGCGTATAAAGCTTGCTTCGAGAGCGGGTGGTCACTGGACCGAATCGGGTGGCGACCGCAGCATATTCGGTCTTAACGTTTCACAGCTAATCGATGTTGTTGACCTGTTAAAAAAAGAGGATATGCTTCACGCGTTAAAGCTGGTACATTATCATCTTGGTTCGCAGATTCCTAATATTCGTGATATTCGTTCGGCGGTGGTCGAGGCTGCTCGAGTATATGCTGAGCTTGTCAAGGAGGGGGCGCCCATGGGTTACCTTGATCTGGGTGGCGGGCTTGCTGTCGATTATGACGGTTCTAAAACAAATTACAGCTCTTCGCGTAACTATTCGTTGTCGGAATATTGTGCTGATATAATAGAAGTTGTTATGAGTATAATGAACGAGCATGAGATAGAGCACCCAACTATAATAACAGAATCAGGTCGTGCCATTGTCGCATATTATTCTGTGCTTCTTTTTAATGTGCTCGATACTTCGACCTTTGAACATCCTGTTGTACCAGATACACTTGATCCGGAAACTCATGAACAGATAATTAACCTGCATGATGTTTATAAAGGACTTACATTAAAAAACCTGCAAGAGAGTTTCAATGACGCAATCTATTACAGGGATATAATACGTGATCATTTTAAGCACGGTCAACTCTCTTTACGCGAAAGGTCTCTTGCTGAATCTATATTCTGGAATATTATTACGTATATAGCAGCCGAGAAGAGCAGGGTAAAGAGGGTTCCGCAAGAGCTTGACGGAATCGGAGACGCTATTGCCGATATTTATTACTGCAATTTCTCGGTATTTCAATCTGTACCCGATTCGTGGGCAATTGATCAGCTCTTCCCTATAATGCCGATACACCGTTTAGAAGAGATGCCTACTCGCAAGGCCGTTATTGCCGATATCACCTGCGATTGTGATGGCAAGATAGACCGGTTTATAGATACTCATGATGTAGGGCACACTCTTAGACTTCATGCTTTAAATAACGGCAGCGACTACTATTTGGGTGTGTTTTTAGTCGGAGCGTACCAGGAGACGCTTGGAGATTTGCATAATCTTTTTGGTGATACCAATGTTGTGAGTATACAGATTAATAAATCTGGTGGTTTTGATATTGTGCGTGAGATCGAAGGAGACTCGGTAGAGGATGTTCTTTCGTATGTTGAGTATGATACAAAACGAATGGTAGAAGACTTTAAACAATCGGCGGAAGAGGCAATACGTGAAGGGCGAATTACTGCGGCTGATCGCAGAAATATTATTAATGCTTACCAGAACGGATTACGTGGATACACATATTATGAAAGATTCGAGGAGTAGCAGATGGGAAGTGTAGTAATTATTGGTGCCGGCGGAGTCGGCCAGGTTGTGGCTCACAAGTGTGCTCAGGTACCTGAAGTTTTTGAAAAGATAACGTTGGCAAGCCGTACAAAGTCTAAGTGTGATGCCATAGCGGCGGGTATTGACCGTAAAATTGATACGGCTCAAATTGACGCGGATGATGTTCCGGCGCTTACCGAATTTTTACTAAAAATAAAACCAGACCTGGTAATAAATGTGGCTTTGCCTTATCAGGACTTGCATATAATGGACGCCTGTTTGGCTGCCGGTGTTCACTATCTTGATACGGCGAACTACGAGCCACTTGATGAAGCAAAGTTTTGCTACAAGTGGCAGTGGGAGTATCAGGAGCGTTTCGAGAAGGCCGGTTTAACAGCGCTTTTAGGTTCGGGTTTTGATCCGGGTGTAACAAACGTGTTTACGGCATACGCAGCCAAACATTTTTTTGACGAGATAAACGAGCTTGAAATAATTGATGTTAACGGTGGTGATCATGGTCAGCCGTTTGCAACAAATTTTAACCCCGAGATTAATATTCGTGAGGTAACAGCACCCTGTAAACACTGGGAAGTTGATAAATTTGTAGAGACAGAGGCCATGTCTGTAAAGAAAAGTTTTGAGTGCCCAGAAAACGTGGGAACTTACAATATTTACAGAATGTACCACGAAGAGATGGAGTCGCTTGTTAAGCATTTTCCAACGATTAAGAAAGCATCGTTTTGGATGAGCTTTTCGGATAACTATCTGAAGCATCTTGAGGTGTTGGGCAATGTGGGTATGACCCGAATTGATCCGGTTATGTACAACGGCCAGCCTGTCGTTCCGTTACAGTTTTTAAAAGCTGTGCTTCCTGACCCGTCTTCGCTTGGTCCACTTACAAAAGGGCGAACTTGTATCGGTTGCGTATGTACCGGTAAAAAGGATGGTAAAGAGCTTAAAAAATATATCTATAATATATGTAGTCATGAAGATGCATTTAAAGAGGTTAAGTCTCAGGCAATATCGTATACCACTGGTGTTCCTGCGATGATAGGAGCCATGATGATGCTGACCAAAAAGTGGTTAAAGCCCGGTGTTTTTAATATGGAGCAGTTTGATCCTGATCCTTTTATGGATGCTTTAAACAAACATGGATTGCCATGGAAGGAGACAACGTTATAGACGCACAAACAGTACAAAAATATAATCAGTTTCAGACTCCCTGCTTTATTGTAGAGCGGGGACGTCTTTTAAAAAACTGTGAGACATTAGATACCGTAAAAAAAAGAACCGGTGCAAAAATACTTTTGGCGCTGAAAGGTTTTGCAATGTATTCGGTTTTTGATGACATAGGCGATTACCTGGACGGTGTTTGCGCCAGCTCACCGCATGAGGCGCGGCTTGGACGTGAAGAGTTTAAAAAAGAGGTGCACGCATTTGCGGCAGCTTATTCACAAAAAGATTACAACGATATATGCCAATTTGCCAATCATATTGTGTTTAACTCTATTGATCAGTATAAACGGTTCGAGCTAAAAGACACAATCGACTATGGGCTTCGGATTAACCCTCGCCACTCGGAGATAGATGTCGCCATTTATGATCCCTGTGCTCCTTTTTCACGCTTGGGTATAATCAGCGATAATTTACCGGACAGACTTCCTGAAGGAATTACCGGGCTGCATATGCATACCTTATGTGAAAAGAACAGCGACGCATTTAGCCGTACTCTGATGGCTGCCGAAGAACAGTTTTCAGAACAGTTTAAGCAGTGCAGTTGGATTAATTTCGGTGGTGGACATCATATAACGCGCCAAGATTACGATATTGATCTGTTATGTGATACCTTAAACGAATTTAAAACACGTTATAAAGCCGAGCTTTATCTTGAGCCGGGCGAAGCGGTAGCCCTAAATACGGGTTTTCTTACGGCAACGGTTCTTGATGTTGTTGATAACGGAATGAAAATTGCAATTGTCGATACGTCGGCAGCTGCACACATGCCCGATGTCCTTGAGATGCCATACCGGCCATACATTATTGGATCGGGTAAACCGCATGAGAAAGCGCATAGTTACCGCCTAGGCGGTTTGTCGTGTCTTGCCGGAGATATTATAGGCGATTATTCGTTTGATAAGCCGCTTGCTGTTGGTGACAAACTGATATTTACAGATATGGCACATTACTCAATGGTCAAAACCAATACCTTTAATGGACTTACCTTGCCGGACATTATCTATTACGATGAGGCAAATGATAAGATTCTTCATCACAAAACATTTGGTTACGAAAACTTTAAAAACAGGCTCTCTTAAAGAGGTCCACGAAATAGGATTTCATTATGAAAAAAATTGCTCTGATAGTTGCTGTAAAAACCGAGGCGCGCGAACTTTTAGCCGACTCGTTTTGGGGATGGGAAAAAAAAGAGCCGATGCATTACTGCTCATCGCGTTTTCCTGTGACACTTACTATCAGCGGAATAGGCAAGGTCTTTGCTACTTACGCCATGTCACAGGCGGCAAACGGAGCAGATACGGTTTTGAGCGTGGGTACTTCGGGAGGACTTGGCAAACAGAGAGTTGGCGATCTTTACATCTGCCATGAGTTTGTAGAACATGATATTGATCTTACACATCTTGGAATACCTTTTGGTGTGACTCCCTATGACGCAATGGATTCGCCCGTTATTTCTCCAGAGACTGATAAGTTGCTTGAAGAGCGTGTTATAGCAGCCATTGACGAGCTTGGATTGACTCACAATTTTGGAAGGTCGATGAGCGGCGATCAGTTTATTACGGATAAAGAGATAATCGGTCACAAGATAGAGACTTTCAGTGCCGATCTGACAGATATGGAAAGCAGTGCCT
The DNA here is from genome assembly GCA_035447445.1 of Spirochaetota bacterium. Classification (GTDB taxonomy): domain Bacteria; phylum Spirochaetota; class UBA4802; order UBA4802; family JAFGJZ01; genus JAFGRW01. The sequence goes on from DAOTGZ010000093.1 coordinate 4,504, forward strand.
GCGCTAAATTGGCGGCTTACCGTATCAAAATCCCATTCTTCGCGCTGCGTTATGTAAGTGATAATGCAGATCACAACGCCTCTGTCAGCTGGACCGAAGAGGTAAAAAAGGCCGCTGTTATTTTAAACGATGTTTTAAAACTTGCAGTAAACTCGATGGATTGTTAGCCATAAATTGATCTTAATTACAAGAAGAGGTCATTTTGATTGTAAAGTATTAATCTTCTCAACAGTAAGCCCAGTGTATTTGGAGATTACATCAACGGCAAGTCCGTCAGCGAGCATTTTTTGAGCTGTTTCGATAACTGCCTGTTCGATACCCTCTTTTAGACCCTCTTCTCTTGCGACTTCCATAAAGTAGGCGTGGTCTCTCTGAGCCTTTAATCTTGATTCGTATATCTCACGCAGATGTTCATCAGCTGTAAATTTTTTAAACTCATTGTGAGCCTTTTCGATTATCGGTTCGTCTTTTAATAAAGTTTTCATGATATTGTTTTCTCCGCCTTCATTAATAAAGTACTGACTCCACATTTCAAGGGAGCTTTTTACCATGTTTTTACCTACCTTGGGTAACTCTATAAAATGCAGTATAAGATGATCTGTTAATATTTTGTCTCTTCACGTCCTAGCAGGAACTTAACTACAATATCTGAATATGCTTTTATGCTATCCATGGTGTGTTTCTCAAAACCTCATTGTTAAAATAAAAAATATGCTGAATTTCAAAAAGAATGTGCAACAAAAGTACGAGAAAGTTTATGGCTAATCATGTAATTTTAAAATTACTTTGTTTTATGCGAAAGTCAAGACTTATTTGCAGGTTGATTTTGTCTATGTTGTCCATGTTGTTACCGTTCAATAATAGTCAGTTTTTCAAAGATGATTTGAACACTTCTCGTCAATTTCTAATTATTTTTGCTATTGACATACGATGACTTTTAACAATTACATAAATTGCTCTAAAAAGGATTAGCATTAATATTATTACAGAAAAAACTGTGATTTGAAAAGAGAAAAGCTATTTATATTAAAGATTTAGAGTAGGCTGGATATTAAACAAAAGCTCGGATTTCCCATTGTTCAGATGAAGACAACATGACTAAAGAAAATTTAAGAATTCGGTAAAATATGTTAACTGACGTTATAACAATTTTGGCTACATGTGCCGCTATTTTGCAGATAATTACAATTTTGCTTCAATCGCGAACATACCGAAGTGTGCTTTTGTCACTTTTAATATTTTCACTCGCTTATCTGAATTTTTATCTGTTTGTCGTAACAAAAGGCTTGTTAAGTGATTATCCGTTTATTCTTTTTACTAATATTATTGTGGCTGTATACATTGGCCCCTTATTTTTTTTATATATAAAAACTGCGTTATCAGAAAACAGGGGTTTTAAAAAAAAAGATTTATTATGTTTTATTCCTTCGATAATTGTTTGTATATCTTTGCTTCCCATGTTGCTCTTGCCGGCACATCAAAAAATAGTTCTTAATAGTAGTTTTGCTACCGCAAATGGTTTCTTTCCGCTTCGACTATTTGTAATTATTTCTATAGCAAATATGCTAATTTTTCTGTTTCTGGCTTTTTATATTTATTTCTTTAAAACAAGACGAATAGGATTCATATTTAAAAAATTCAGATCAAATATAGTTTTAGTTGTATCCGCGATTGTGCTAATAGCCGTTTTCATGATTAACGGTCTGTTTTCGTTTTTCAATATGTTGGGGGGATTTTTCCTGAAAACAGAACCATACAATTTTATATTTAGCATTATAATTCTCGGCGTTTACTTTCTTAACCAACGATTTCTTTTTGTCTTTTTGTACGGATCATTGACAGGCAAAAAACGATCAAAAAATCTTTTGTTAAAGATCAATAAAGAAAAACTGGAATCGCGTTTACAAACAATCATGTGTGATCAGCGTCTGTATTGTAACGAAGATATGAATCTTTCTACACTTTCCAAAATTGCAGGAGTAGGTACCCACCAGCTTTCACAGTACATCAATGATGTGCATGGCGATAATTTTAATGGATATATTAACAGTTTTAGAATAAATGAAGCAAAACGCCTGATGTTAGAAGAACCACAAGCGGAAATAATTTCAATTTCCTTTTCCGTTGGTTTTAATTCGTACTCGGCTTTTTCCTCGGCGTTTAAAAAAATTACCGGCACTTCTGCTGCAAACTTTCGCGCAATGATTAAGAAAAAGTAAAAGAGATTAAGAAAAATTATTTTGAGTGAAACCTTGGAAATCTTCTGTTTTGATAAATTATTTTTGTTAAGTAACGGAATTATAAATCAGGTAGAAACCGTACTAAATATTGTGATATGATAATGTGCAATTACCGTTAAATTTGGCGGAATATAAAAATGGAGTTAAGTGATGCATAAAATTAAATTAATGACTCTTTTTATCTGTACCATTTTGGTTTACACTGCCTTTCATATTTCAGAAGAGGCCTTTGGCAATTTTCCACTGTTTATGCAGCAAAATTGGGGTATCTCTAATATAGGTTACGCGCGTTGGCTTTTTCATAATGCAGTTTTTTTTGTACCAGTACTAGTGGGTGGGCTTCTTGTTTACAGTATAAATGAAAAGAGAATGCTTCCTTTTGGGGTCGGAATTACTCTTTGGGGTGTTATAAATTTTTGTGAACATCTGTTTTATACAATTAAGAATTCTGAAGTATCACCGGGTACTTTTTCTTCACTGATTTTTATCGTATTGGGAGTATTGGTCTATTTAAAACTTAGAAAGACCGAAGGCATTGGCATGAAAACAGCCGGGTTATCGGTTTTATGTGCTTTATTATATTGGGGGCTTCCTCTCTTTCTAATTATTGCTTTAAGCAATCCAGTTGGAAGACTATTTGGTTAAGATGTCCTGTTTATCTTTATTTTGAATACGGGGTATTATTTAATAATAAAACCGGTTGCAAAGATAAAATAAAAATTTTTTTCTTGAATATATCATATAATTAGATAAAAAATGATACATATTATATTAAAAGCTGTGTGTGGCCAATCAGAAACGGATTCAGATGACATTATTGAACAAGAAACGCAGGACAATACGTTGGAGTGTATTATGAAAAACATTATTTTATGTGCATTTGAATATTTTAAGGGATTTCATGTCTGTTTTTTTGTTGTAATGACCTCATGTTTTCTTGTTTTTTCGTGTTATGGACCTGATATGTTTGATTTGGCAAACAGTGACGCTTCAAAGGGTTCACCTGAACCTCCCGTTGAAGATGTAAATAATGGAAATAATATGCAGGTGACACTTGATAGTGTAATAAGCGGATATGGCTTTGTCAAAATAGAGTGGATCGACCCTGATACTGAAAATTTTACTAGTATTAATATATATGATGAGTCTGACGATTCGTTGGAAACAAGCGTGGCACCTGGTGTACAACAGGTAACCATTGACGGGCTTAAAAATGGTACTACATACGCCTTTTTATTAAGAGTACAGGATGATGCCGGTAATCTGGGACCAGAGGTAAGGGTAACAGCTATACCGGATACCACAGACAAGGACTATATACTTATACATAATGCTCAGGAACTTAACGATGTACGTAATGATCTTGCTGCCGATTATCTTGTAGTCGAGGATATAAATCTTGCCGGAGCATACACACCATGGGTTCCTATTGGTAATAATTCTTCACCTTTTACCGGAACCTTTAATGGAAACGGTCATACAATACGAAATCTGAAGATTATCGCCAATCATATGAATAAGGGCTTATTCGGGTATATTGGTGATGGGTCAGCCGTAGTAAAAATTATGGATGTTGTGCTGACAGGATTTGAACTTACGGCATCAAACACAAGTTCTGTTGAATATATAGGATCAATTGCTGGTTATTGCTATGGTGCTATAATACAAGATTGTGATGTTAGTGGTAATATTTCTGTTGAGGGAAAAGCATATATAGGGGGTATTACAGGGTATAACTCTGCTGGTGGTATTATAGAAAATAGTGAAAGTGATGTTGTTATTGAAGGGAGTTATGTCAATAATAATCCGGTCGGTGGATTGGTTGGTGGGAATCGTGGTTTAATAACGAATTCGGTTGCCAGAGTAGATATTGATGTTAATACGAGAATTGGTACCGGCGGAATTGCCGGATCTTCTGTATCAGGTGCTACAATTACCTATTGTAGTGTAAATGTAAAAAAAATCAGATCAAATGAAAAGGTCGGTGGTATAATTGGAGCAAATAACGGGGTTGTTAACTATTGTAATGTAAACAGCGATAATGGCAGCATTACAGGGACTAAATGGGTCGGTGGCTTTGTTGGTACTTATGGCGAAGGTTATGTTACAGGTCCTTCATCAGTTAATTTAGATCTGGTAAGCGGATCTGAATATGTGGGTGGTTTTGCTGGTCAAGTATCCGTTGGTGGCATTAACGATTCAATTAGTATTAAAGTCGGTAAAGTTAAAGGTGCGGCCTATGTTGGCGGTTTTGCCGGTCAAATTGGTTCGGATACAAGTCTGAGTCCTGTTTTTGTCAGCGTCGATGATGTTAGTGTACAGGCGGATGTTGAGTTTGGAGGTTCATCCTCTGTTTCGGATACTGATAACGGTATAGGTGGGTTTGCCGGGTATATTACTAAAACAGATAATTGCTTAATTAGTGGCTCATCCTTTATCGGTTCGGTTACCGCGCCTACGAAAGATAATGTTGGTGGTTTTATCGGGAAAACATACAAGTCAACAGTTACAATAGAGAAATCTCGGGTAAAAAGTGGCCCAATTGAAGGAAAAGATAATGTTGGTGGATTTTTTGGTTTTGTAACTACTGAAGGAGCTGACACCGATTTAAAAGTCAAGACCTGTTACAGTAATTCTAATATTAGTGGTAAAGATTATGTTGGTGGCTTTGTTGGTAATATAGGCAAGGAAGATGCTTTTGTTCTTAAGATTACGTTTAACGATACGGCGTCTTACGGTACGGTTGTTGGTGGATCAGCGAGTACTGTGGGAGGATTCGCTGGCAGCATGGCAGGATGTGGAGGCGATTCGAAAATTACAAGGGCGTATTCGCGTGCCGAAGTAGATGGATTCACAATGGTAAT